>CP048485.1:0-322500 GCA_025560025.1 Agrobacterium tumefaciens
ATGAAGCACGATGCGCTGTTTGAACGTTTTAGCGCGCGGCTCAAGGCACAGGTTGGTCCCGAGGTCTATGCAAGCTGGTTTGCACGGCTCAAACTCCATTCCGTTTCGAAAAGCGTCGTCCGTTTTACCGTTCCGACGACATTTCTGAAGTCCTGGATCAACAACCGTTATATGGATCTGATCACCAACCTCGTGCAAAGCGAGGATGCGGATGTGCTGAAGGTGGAAATTCTTGTCCGCTCTGCCAGCCGTCCGGTCCGTCCCGCGCAGGCCGAGGAGAGGGTGCAGCCGGTTCAGGACATGGGCACTGTTGCGCGCAACAAGTCCTTCATTCCGTCGCAGCCCGCGACGACGCCTGCTGCGCAGCCCGCGGCGGCCCAGGCAACCCTGCGTCAGGGTAGCTCCGGCCCGCTATTCGGCTCACCGCTTGATACACGTTTCACCTTCGATACCTTTGTCGAAGGCTCGTCTAACCGTGTGGCTCTTGCGGCGGCGAAGACAATCGCGGAAGCGGGTGCTGGCGCCGTGCGCTTCAACCCGCTGTTCATCCATGCGGGCGTCGGCCTCGGCAAGACGCATCTTCTGCAGGCGATTGCCAATGCCGCCATCGACAGCCCGCGCAATCCACGCGTGGTCTATCTGACGGCCGAATATTTCATGTGGCGTTTCGCGACCGCGATCCGCGACAATGACGCGCTGACGCTGAAGGACACGCTGCGCAATATCGATCTGCTCGTCATCGACGACATGCAGTTCCTGCAGGGTAAGATGATCCAGCACGAATTCTGCCACCTGCTGAACATGCTGCTCGACAGCGCCAAGCAGGTCGTGGTCGCTGCTGACCGGGCGCCCTGGGAGCTGGAATCGCTCGATCCGCGTGTCCGTTCGCGTCTTCAGGGCGGTATGGCCATCGAGATCGAAGGTCCCGACTACGACATGCGTTATGAAATGCTCAACCGTCGCATGGGTTCGGCGCGTCAGGACGATCCGTCTTTCGAGATTTCGGACGAAATCCTGACCCACGTTGCCAAAAGCGTGACGGCAAGCGGGCGTGAGCTTGAAGGCGCCTTCAACCAGCTGATGTTCCGTCGCTCTTTCGAGCCGAACCTCTCGGTTGACCGCGTCGATGAGCTGCTGTCGCACCTCGTCGGAAGCGGTGAGGCCAAACGCGTCCGCATCGAGGATATTCAGCGCATCGTCGCCAAGCACTATAATGTGTCGCGGCAGGAGCTGGTATCCAACCGCCGTACACGCGTCATCGTTAAGCCGCGCCAGATCGCCATGTATCTGGCCAAGATGCTGACGCCGCGTTCCTTCCCCGAGATCGGTCGCCGTTTCGGCGGTCGCGACCACACCACGGTTCTCCACGCGGTGCGAAAGATCGAGGAATTGATTTCCGGCGATACCAAGCTCGGCCATGAGGTTGAGCTGCTGAAGCGCCTGATCAACGAGAACAACGCCTAATAAAAGCGGCCTTCGGGCCGCTTCAGCCTTTTGACAATCATATCCTGACACGCGATGTCATCCTCGGGCTCGTCCCGAGGATTCAACCACGTTTCGGAAAGTCAATCGTTTGCAGATGCTCGGGACAGGCCCGAGCACGACGCGAGGAGAGGTTTTCGGACTGTGTTATTACTCTCAGCGGCCTATGGGCCGCTTTTTTATTGGCTTTTCGGGTCCCGCAGGTCAGCAGGCGAGATCGGCCACCACCGCATCCAGAATGAGCATGCCGGAAGGCGTGCAGCGCAGGCGGGAATTGCCGAGCCTTTCCACGAAACCGTGCTGGAGAAGGAATTCTTCCTTTTCCGGGTCGAGATCGCGGCCGGAGAGGTCGCTCCAGCGGGCAAGATCGATACCCTCGCGCAGGCGAAGCCCCATCAGCAGCAATTCGTCTGCCTGCTCATCCACGCCGAGCATTTCCTGGTCGACCATGCCATGGCCTTCCCGCTCAACGGTTTCGAGCCAGTTTTCCGGATGCCGCTCGGTGGCGGTTGCGAGCTTGGAAGCGCCTCTCGTCAGGCGTCCATGCGCGCCGGGCCCAATGCCGGCATAATCGCCATAACGCCAATAGGTGAGGTTATGGCGGCTTTCCGCGCCAGGCCGGGCATGGTTGGAAACCTCATAGGCCGGCATGCCGTAACGCTCGGTGATTTCCTGCGTCGCCTCATAAAGCACGGCCGAATGCTCTCCATCCGGCACGATGAGCTTGCCTGCCTTGTGCAGCCCGTAAAAGGGTGTGCCTTCCTCAATGGTCAACTGGTAGAGCGACAGATGGTCGACGGCATAGGAAACCGCCTCCTTCAGTTCGGCGTCCCATTCGGCCACCGTCTGGTTCGGGCGGGCGTAGATGAGATCGAAGGACATGCGCGGAAAAATCTCCCGCGCCAGCCGTATGGCTTTCAAGGCATCGGCAACATCATGCAGGCGGCCGAGGAACTTCAGATCGCGATCGTTCAGCGCCTGTACGCCGAGCGAGACGCGGTTGACACCCGCTGCCCGGTAACCGCGAAAGCGCTCCGCCTCAACGCTGGAAGGGTTCGCCTCCATCGTGATCTCGATACCGTCGGGCACATGCCAGAAGCGTGAGACGCCATCAAGAAGTGCTGCGACCGTCTGCGGGTCCATCAGCGATGGCGTGCCGCCGCCCATGAAGATGCTGGTGACGACGCGCGGGCCGCTCAATGCCCGCATATGTTCCATTTCACGGAGAAAGGCAGCCGTAAATCGTTCCTGATCCACCGGGCGGTGGCGGACATGGCTGTTGAAATCACAATAGGGACATTTGGCCGCACAGAAGGGCCAATGCAGATAGATCCCGAAGCCGGGATCGCCCGTATCCGGCAGAAGCGATGCGCCGGGGGCAGAAAAATGATGCTCCCCGACCATCGGGTTCATGCCTCCAGGCAGGTTTCTACGAATTTTTTAAAGGCGCGGGCGCGATGCGACAGCGCTGCCGCGTCACCCGGCTTCCAGCCGTGTTTTTCGTCCGCCGTCATCTCACCGAATGTAGTGTCATAGCCTTCAGGTTTGAAGACGGGGTCATAACCGAAACCACTCGTTCCGCGCGGCGGCCACACCACAGTGCCCTCCACCTCGCCACGGAAATATTCGACATGCCCATCCGGCCAGGCGAGGCAAAGCACGCTCACGAAGCGCCCCGTGCGATCTTCCGGCTTTGATGCGCCACGCTCGGCAAGCGCATCCTCGACCTTCTGCATCGCCATGGCGAAGTCGCGCGTGCCATCGGCCGTTTCCGCCCAATTGGCGGTATAGACGCCCGGTGCTCCATCCAGCGCATCGATGACCAGACCGGAATCGTCGGACAAGGCGGGCAGACCCGATGCCTTTGCGGAGGCAAGCGCCTTGATGGCGGCATTGTCCTCAAAGGTGGTGCCCGTTTCTTCCGGCTCTTCGAAATTCAGCTCGGCAGCCGACTTGGCAGAGAAACCGAAAGGTCCGATCAGGTCAGCGATTTCGGCGATCTTGCCCTTGTTGTGGCTGGCGACGACGATCGTTCTGGTATCGAGCTTGCGCATGACGTTTTCCCGTGGCTCAGGCGATCGCCTGTTTCTGAAGGGCGACCAGTTCGCCGCAGCCCGTCTTGGCAAGGCTAAGCAGCGTCAGGAATTCCTCTTCGGAGAAGGGGGCGCCTTCCGCCGTTCCCTGAACCTCGACGATGCCGCCGGAACCGGTGATGACGAAATTCGCGTCGGTCTCGGCAGAGGAATCCTCCAGATAATCGAGATCGATGACCGGCTGTTTTGCGAAGATGCCGCAGGAGATCGCCGCGATATGATCCTTGAGGACCTTCTCGACCTTGATCATGTTGCGGGTTTCCATCCACTTCAGGCAATCATGGAGGGCTATCCAGGCGCCGGTGATCGAGGCGGTGCGTGTGCCGCCATCGGCCTGAATGACGTCGCAGTCGATGCTGATCTGGCGCTCCCCGAGCGCCTGCAGGTCGACCACCGCACGCAGCGAACGGCCGATGAGGCGCTGGATTTCCTGGGTACGGCCGCCCTGCTTGCCGGAAGCGGCCTCACGCTTCATGCGCTCATGGGTGGAGCGCGGCAGCATGCCATATTCGGCGGTGACCCAGCCCTTGCCGCTGTTGCGCAGCCACGGCGGCGTCTTTTCCTCAAGGCTTGCGGTGACGAGCACATGCGTGTCGCCGAATTTGACCAGACAGGAGCCTTCGGCATGTTTCGAGAAATTGCGCTCGAAGGAAACCTTGCGCATCTGATCGGTTTTTCTGCCTGAAGGCCGCATATGATCCACTCTCCATGTTGGTTCCTGCCTTCTAAGGCGAGGCCCGGGCATTTGCAAAGCCAATTTCCGTTTTGCCGCGGCGGCGCGACGCATTATATTGATGCAAACAGGATTTGGATGACAAAGAACGGACGAGATGGGCTTTTCTGCACCGCTTTCAAAAGATCAGGCATCGCTGCTGGATGAACGGTCGCGGGAGATTTTCCGGCGCATCGTTGAAGGTTATCTCGACACGGGTGAACCCCTGGGGTCGCGCAGCCTGTCGCGGCTGCTGCCCATGTCGCTCTCGCCGGCTTCCGTCCGCAACGTGATGAGCGATCTGGAGGAGCTGGGCCTCATCTATTCGCCGCATATCAGCGCCGGGCGCCTGCCCACCCAGACGGGACTACGCTTCTTCGTTGACGCCTTCATGCAGGTGGGCGATCTGCCTGCTGAGGAACGGGCAAACATCGACCGGCAGATCGGCCCGGTCGCCGGCCACGAGCAATCGCTGGAAGGGCTGCTGACGGAGGCGAGCCGCATGTTATCAGGCATGTCGCGCGGCGCTGGCCTCGTGCTGACGGCCAAGAACGACGTCATCCTCAAACATGTGGAATTCATCCGGCTGGAACCCACCAAGGCGCTTGCCGTGCTGGTGGGCGACCACAATCAGGTCGAAAACCGCATCATCGAGTTACCTGCGGGCATTTCCTCGTCGCAATTGATAGAGGCGGCGAATTTCATCAATGCGCATCTGTCCGGCCAGACGCTGCAGGAGTTGCGAACTCAGTTCCAGAGGCAGCAGGCGGAGTTGCAATCGGAGCTCGGCACGTTGGCGCAGGATCTCATCGAGCGCGGCCTGGCTGTCTGGGCGGGCGACAATGAGGAGGGCAAGCTCGGCCGCCTCATCGTGCGCGGGCGCTCCAACCTGCTCGAGGGTCTCGCCGGTGAGGAAGACATTGATCGCGTGCGCCTGCTGTTCGACGATCTCGAGCGCAAGGAAAACCTCATCGAAATCCTCAATCTCGCGGAAAGCGGCTCGGGGGTCAGGATTTTCATCGGTTCGGAAAACAAGCTGTTTTCGCTGTCCGGTTCCTCGCTGATTGTCGCGCCCTACCGCGATGAGGAAAATCGCGTTGTGGGTGCGGTCGGCGTCATTGGTCCCACCAGGCTCAATTACGCCCGTATCGTACCTATGGTGGACTATACTGCGCAGATCATGGCCCGCCTTTCCCGGAAGCAGAGATAGGATAAGCCCGCAAGGCCAGAGAATGCGGCAAGCTTTTCGCCGCAAGCCTTGATTTTTGCCCGTCAAACCTCGATATCGGGCGCAACCAACAACATTCAAATCTGGAGAACGTCATGACCGACGATACAAAAAAGCCCGGACCTGACGCTGATGTCGCCGAAGAGTTTGTCGAACCCACGCTTGCCGGGGAAGAGCCGTCTGAAATCGCCGAACCCGATCCGGTCGAGCTGCTGAAGTCTGAAAATGCCGATCTGCGCGACAAGTTCCTGCGCCTCGCAGCCGAAATGGACAATCTTCGTCGCCGTACCGAGCGTGACGTCAAGGACGCCAAGTCCTATTCGCTCGCCGGTTTTGCGCGCGACATGCTCGCCGTTTCCGATAATCTTCGCCGCGCTCTCGAGGCCATTCCCGACGAACTCAAGACCAATGGCGAAGCTGGTCTCAACGGCCTGATTGAAGGCGTGGAAATGACCGAGCGCTCGATGCTGTCGACGCTGGAACGCCACGGCGTCAAGAAGATCGATGCTGAAGGCCAGAAGTTCGACCCGAATTTCCACCAGGCCATGTTCGAAATCCCCAACCCGGCGGTTCCGAACAATACCGTGGTTCAGGTGGTTCAGGCCGGTTTCACCATCGGTGATCGCGTGCTGCGCCCCGCCATGGTCGGTGTCGCCAAGGGCGGCCCGAAGGCGGAGACCGCCGCATCGGCCGAGCCGGGCACCTCTTCTCTCAATGAAAAGGATGCCTGAGGCATTCTCTTCATTACCCTAATAAAAAACGCGCCTTAAGGGCGCGTTTTTTATGTCATGAAAACTGAGGCCAGCAGGGAAGCGGCGATCAGGCCGCCGTCGCCTGCTCCTGATTGAGGAAGGCGTAGATTGCCGTGTCGGAATCGGTGGCGCGCAGCTTGGCCACCAGTTCGGGGTCGCGCAGGGCGCGCGCAATTCTGGACAGGGCCTTGAGGTGATCCGCGCCGGCACCCTCGGGCGCGAGCAGCAGGAAAACCAGATCGACCGGCTGGTCGTCCAGTG
The DNA here is from genome assembly GCA_025560025.1 of Agrobacterium tumefaciens. Classification (NCBI taxonomy): domain Bacteria; kingdom Pseudomonadati; phylum Pseudomonadota; class Alphaproteobacteria; order Hyphomicrobiales; family Rhizobiaceae; genus Agrobacterium; species Agrobacterium tumefaciens. The sequence goes on from CP048485.1 coordinate 6,529, forward strand.
CTTCGAAATCGACCGGCGTTTCAAGACGTGCGAAAACACCGGTGATCTGATGAATGCTGTTGAGCTTGCCATGCGGAATGGCGATGCCGTGGCCCACACCGGTGGAGCCGAGCTTTTCACGCTGGAGGATGACGTCGAAAACTTCCCGTTCCGAGACTCCGGTAATTCTGGCTGCCTTTGCGGCCAGCTCCTGAAGCAATTGCTTTTTGGAATTCACCTTGAGGGCGGGAATAATCGCATCTTGTTGCAGCAAATCTGCCAACGCCATTCTCTTTTTCCTTCATGCCATCGAGACGATGTGGGAGGCAGATACGCTTTCGCGCCCTGCCTCCCACAGTCCTGTCAGACTGTTCAGCTCTTGATCGTTTCCGCGTCGATCCAGCCGATATTGCCGTCATGACGTCGGTAGACGATGTTGAGATATTCCTTGCCCGGGCTGCGGAAGAGCAGAACCGGTTCGTCCGTCATGTCGAGCGCCATCACGGCGCTTGCAACGGACATTGTCTTTATCTGTTTCGAACTCTCTGCCACGATGGTGGGTGCGTAATCTTCAGGGACCTCGTGATCCTCATCTGGAATAGCATCCATCACCGTATAGGCGATTTCCGGCATCACGCCATTTGCGCCGCTATGATGGTCTTTCAGCTTGCGCTTGTAGCGACGCAGGCGCTTTTCAATCCGCTCTGCGGCGGCATCGAAACTCGCTTGCGGATCATTTGCCTGACCCGCCGCATGCAATACAACGCCCGTATCGAGATGCAGCTTGCAATCGGCGGCAAAACGCGATCCCGACTTCTCCACGGTCACTTGGCCTGAATACCCCCCATCGAAGTATTTGGTAACCGCCAGACCTATATTGTCCTCAATCCGCTGACGGAAAGATTCACCGATCTCCATATGTTTACCAGATACACGCACACTCATGGAAATTTTCCTTTTTGTAGTGATTTGCGAGTACCAGCTTACGTCAAGCCGCGCGCGCATCCAAGCGTTTCGAAGACCTTAAAAAGCCCCCATTCGAATTTTACGCCCATGGACGGTGGAGATGAATCCGTTACAAATGACCTTGCTTACGTGTGCGGCGGGCTTCTAGCCCCTGGCGTGGCAAGAGTCAATGGTGCAGCCGGGATGCGGCAGCCAAGCCCTGAAAACGTGATCGTTTTCGCTGCTCAGTAGGCTGAGGCCCTCGCCAGCGCTTTCTTTTCCCGGCGCCTTTGCACGGAGGAGGGGATGTTCATCGCCTCGCGATATTTGGCGACGGTGCGGCGGGCGAGATCGATGCCGCTCTTTTTCAGATTGTCGACGATATCGTCATCGGAAAGCACGGCGTCGGCAGACTCCTGCGCAATCATGCCCTTGATGCGGTGGCGCACCGCTTCCGCCGAATGGCTGTCGCCGCCTTCCACGGAACTGATCGACACGCTGAAGAAATATTTGAGCTCGAACAGACCGCGCGGCGTCAGCATGTATTTTTTCGACGTCACGCGGCTGACGGTGGATTCATGCATCTTGATCGCATCGGCCACCGTCTTCAGGTTCAGCGGGCGCAGGTGATCAACGCCGTTGACGAGAAAGGCGTCCTGCTGGCGAACAATTTCGGTTGCCACCTTCATGATGGTGCGGGCGCGCTGGTCCAGGCTGCGGGTGAGCCAATGTGCAGTCTGCATGCACTCGGCCAGAAAATCCTGATCCTCGCCCTGACGGACCTTGTGCCGTGAGACCTCGGCGAAATAGGTCTGGTTGATGAGCACGCGAGGCAGCGTTTCGGGATTGATTTCCACAAGCCAGCCGCCTGTAGAGGAGGGGCGCACGATGATATCGGGGACGATTGTCTCCGAAACGGTCGAATCGTAGCCCGCGCCGGGGCGTGGATTGAGTGTGCGGATTTCCGCCAGCATGTCGAGAAGGTCTTCTTCATCGACGCCGCAGAGTTTTTTCAGAGCCGCAAAGTCCCGTTTGGCCAGAAGTTCCAGATTGTCGACAAAGGCCCGCATCGCCGGATCGAGCCGATCTTTCTGGGCGAGCTGGATTGCCAGACATTCGCTCAGCGAGCGGGAAAACACGCCCGGAGGATCGAAGCCCTGAAGGGTTTTCAAAACCTGCTCAACCGCCGAAGGGGTTGCTCCCAGCCGTTCGGCGACATCATCCACAGCATCCGTTGCGATATAGCCGGTTTCGTCGAGCTGGCCGATCAGCGCATCGGCGATCATCCGCTCCTCCGGGGAAGAAATGGCGAGCGGCAATTGCTGATTGAGATGGTCACCAAGGCTCTGTTTTGCGGCAACGAAGTCGTCGAGATCGTAACCTTCGCCGGACTCCTGTCCGGGCATGGATTTCCACTGGCCCGCCAGCTCGGGGGCGTCGGCTTTTCTGGGTTCGCCGTCGTCGGGAAAGACGTTTTCAAAGCTGGTATCCAGCTGTTCGCCAAGATTGGCGGCGCGCTCACCGTACCAGTCGTCGCTGTCAGCCGTTATCGCAGCGGATTTATCCGAAGCCTCGCTATCGGCATCGCCGAAATTCTCCGCATCCGCCGGGCTGTCACCGCCCAAATCGCCGTCGTTTGCCGCAATTTCAAGCAGCGGATTGCGTTCGACCTCCTGCGCAATAAACTGCGTCAGCTCGAAATGCGTCATCTGAAGCAGCTGGATGGACTGCATCAGTTGCGGTGTCATCACAAGAGACTGGTTTTGACGCAGCAAAAGGCTGGCAGATAATGCCATGGCGGACGCGAAACTCCCCTTACAGCTTCTCCATTGCCACAGTTTTCATAAATTTTGCGGAGGCAAGAGAACTTGGCCCAAAAATTGCTTTTTTATCTTGTTTGGTCAAGCGTCAGGGCGGGGCGCGATGAAGAATCTTTCGCGCCCGGGGGCTACAGGCTAAAATTATTGCCGAGATAGAGGCGGCGAACGTCCGGATTATTGACGATATCGTCCGCGCGGCCATGGGTCAGAACCTCACCGGCATGGATGATATAAGCACGGTCGATGAGGCCGAGCGTTTCGCGGACGTTGTGGTCGGTAATGAGAACGCCGATCCCGCGTGCGGTCAAATGCCGGACAAGATTCTGGATGTCGCTGACGGAAATCGGGTCGACGCCCGCAAAAGGCTCGTCCAGGAGCATGAAGGTCGGATCGGTCGCGAGAGCACGGGCGATTTCGAGGCGGCGGCGTTCACCACCCGAAAGTGCGACTGCCGGCGATTTGCGCAGCTGCGCAATATGAAACTCTTCCAGCAACTCATCGAGCTTGTGGTTGCGCTTGACGCTGTCCGGTTCGTGGACCTCCAGCACGGCGCGGATGTTTTCTTCCACCGTCAGTCCGCGGAAAATCGAGGCTTCCTGCGGCAGATAACCGACGCCGAGGCGCGCACGCCTGTACATCGGCATGCCGGTAACATCATTGCCGTTGATGGCGATCTTGCCGGTATCGACGGGCACGAGGCCGGTGATCATGTAAAAACAGGTGGTTTTGCCCGCGCCGTTGGGGCCGAGCAGCCCCACCGCCTCGCCGCGGCGCACGACCAGGGAAACGCCGTTGACGACCCGGCGCGTATTATAGGTCTTCGTCAGACCATGCGCGATCAGGGTGCCTTCATAACGAGCCTTGTCGGCTTGCGATGTCGCTTCCACGGATCGGTTGCGCCCGCCGCCAAATATTTTTGAGATCGAGGGTATCTTCACGAGGTGAGACTACTGTTTTTTCTGCGATTTCGGATCGAGCATGATCCGAACGGGGCCGCCGCAGCTTTCGAGCTTCGCCTGTCCCGTATTCATCAAAACAGTCAGCTTGCAGCCAGTGAAGACATTCGTGCCTTCAGACAGCACAACCTGCTTGCCCGTCAGGATGAAGGTCTGGGCCGCCATGTCGAATTCGCCGTGATCAGCCGTGGCCTTCTGGGTCTCGGACGTCAGATAGACATTATTATCGACGAAGATTTTTTCGATATTGGCATCGCCGCTGGTGAGCGACGAACCCTCTCCCTTGTAATTCACCGTCATCTTGCCGGCCTGAAGGGTGGTCGTGCCCTGCACCACTTTCACATTACCGGTGAAATAGGCCTTGCGCTCCTGATCCCGGATTTCGAGCTGATCGCTTTCAATGGCGATCGGCTGGTCGCCGGAGAGCTTGACGCCCTGCATGTTGCTCGTGGTGTTCTGGGCGAAAGCCACGGTTGCAAGACAGGAGAAAACAAAGGCCGTAAGGCCCGCGGATTTGCCAATGGAAACGGGACGGGAAATTTGCATCATCTGGACCGGGCTCTCACTTGCCTTCATTCTTGATATTGGATGCAGCGATACGTGCCCGTACCTGCCCCGAAAATGTAATCGTCTTGCCATTATCGGCGATATCAATCGATTGCGCAACAATCGAGCCGTCGTTTGTTTTGATCGAAACGGGCTCCTGGCTGCTCATTTTTCCGGCCTTCAAATCGACATCCGCAGACTGGAACTTCGCTTGTATGCCATTGCTGAGATTGATGTCAAAAGGTGCTGTCATCTTCAGCGTGTTGGTGGCCCTGTCGAAAATGCCTTCCTTGGCAATCACCTGGGCGACGCCATCGTTCACCGGCACTGCGGCCAGAACCTTCTCGAGCGTCATGAGGTTGGGGTTGGCGATATCCTGCAACGCACGGTCGGCGTTCATGGAATAATCGATCCCCTTCTCGTTGCGGCCGGCAACCGCGGGTTTTTCCATCACGATCTTGCCGTCCTCGATCCTCGCGCTTTCAAGCGAGACCTCATCGGGCGCCCAGGTCCGGATAAGCGAAACGGCGATGAAGGCAAGCGAAATGACCGCCGCGCCGAGGGGCAGGATGATTTTCAGCCGCTTCACGCGCGCAGAATGCCTGAGCGCGCGCTCGTAAGCGCCGTTCTGGTCATTGGGCAGCGGAAATGCTGGCGCTGGTTCGCGAAGTCTTTCAAGCATAAGAGTGGATCCGGAAACTTCCTGGGCACCATTCTGGCGCACAATTGAAGCTTGTATGTTTATCTTAAAGTCTTTGGCACGAGTGCTTTGTCCTGCCAATATGGTTTTTGTCTGGAAAGGTGCAAGGGAAATGCGAATTTTATCGTAATTCTGGTTTCCTTATTGTTTCCTTGCGGCTTCGCGCTAGAAGAACCATATGGCCGTGATGCTCATGTCGCTCAAAGGCCGGATGGCAGAGGTTTTCGATGGATAATATGGCGATAGCGGATCGCAGGCAATTGCGCCGCAAGCTGACTTTCTGGCGGGTTGCCGCCGTTCTCCTGCTCGTCGCCGGCATTTTCGGCCTTTACCGGTTTTTATGGACCGAGCCTCAGCAAAGCGCCAGACCGCACATTGCCCGTGTCGAGGTTTCCGGTCTGATCCAGGATAACACCGAACTTCTCGAGCGGCTCGACAAGATTGCCAAGAGCGACAATGTCAAAGGCCTGATTGTTTCGATCTCCTCGCCCGGCGGCACAACCTATGGCGGCGAGCGTATCTTCAAGGCCATTCGCGGCGTTGCGGAAAAGAAGCCGGTCGTCTCCGATGTCCGCACTTTGGCGGCCTCCGCTGGGTATATGATCGCGTCGGCCGGCGATACCATTGTTGCCGGTGAAACCTCCATCACCGGCTCGATCGGTGTGATCTTCCAGTATCCGCAGGTTGGCCAGCTTATGGAAAAGCTCGGCGTCTCGCTTCAGGAAATCAAGTCGTCGCCGATGAAGGCAGAGCCTTCGCCTTTCCATGAGGCGCCGGAGGAAGCGAAGACGATGATCCGTGCCATGGTGATGGACAGCTACGGCTGGTTCGTCGATCTTGTGGCCGATCGCCGCAAGTTGCCGCGCGAAGATGTGCTGAAACTGGCGGATGGATCGATTTTCACCGGCAGGCAGGCGCTCGCCAACAGGCTGGTCGATACGCTGGGCGGCGAAAAGGAAATTCGCGGCTATTTCGAAACACGCGGTGTTGCCAAGGATTTGCCGATCGTCGAATGGCGCGCGCCGTCGTCCCGTTCGCCTTTTGCGCTTTTCAGTGTTGCGCAAATAGCGAAGTTTCTGGGATATGACGATTTAATTCCCTTCGCAGGCCCCGGCCAGCTCGGTGCGGACAAGTTGTTTCTTGACGGTCTTGTTTCCGTTTGGCAGGTTGAGCCGCGTTAAAAATCCAATTCTTTCAGGGGGCAACCGTGATCAAGTCTGAACTGGTGCAGATCGTTGCTGCGCGTAACCCGCACCTTTATCACCGCGACGTGGAAAACATCGTCAATGCGGTGCTGGATGAAATCACCGATGCCCTTGCGGCAGGAAATCGTGTCGAGCTTCGTGGTTTCGGCGCATTTTCGGTGAAAAACCGTCCTTCGCGATCCGGCCGGAACCCGCGCACGGGTGAGTCGGTTTTCGTCGAGGAAAAATGGGTGCCTTTCTTCAAGACGGGCAAGGAACTGCGCGAGCGCCTCAACCCCGGCATGGGTGACGAAGAGGACGATTGATCGTCCTCACGCACGCGCCGGAAACGGAGCTAGCGGAGCCCCGCAGCGATGGAGTATTCTCGGATGTCGAAAAAAATCATCAACCTCATCATCCTGCTTCCGCTGGCGATTATTCTCGTCATCCTGTGCGTTGCCAATCGTCAGGCCGTGACGCTGGCGTTAAATCCCTTCCGGCCCGAAGATGGCGTTCTCTCTTTCACCGCGCCGTTTTTCGTCTTCCTGTTTCTGGCCGTCATTTTCGGTGTGCTGCTGGGGTCTTCGGCCACCTGGTTTGCGCAGGGCAAACATCGCAAACGCGCCCGTATCGAGGCGAAAGAAGCGGTTCGCTGGCATGATGAGGCCAACCGGCAGAAAGCCGCTGCGACCGGCCATGTTACCAATGTCGGTCAACTCCCGGCAAAGTGATGTAGCCGACATTCGTTCCGGCTCTAGGCGAGCGGCGCGTGGAATGCTATTTGCTGCGCCATAAGACGCGGGCAGAAGCGGAAAGATTTCCATTGAAGAAAAAAGACAGCCGGCCGGGCAATCGTGCACGTGCCGGGAGCGAGAAAAAACAGGTTCATGCCGCAAAGCCGGCACGGCGGGCGGAAGTGGCACCGAAAAAGCGCGAGCCGGACGCAGTCCGCAGCGTGCCAAAACCCGCGCCGAGGGAAAAGGTTACGCCGGCGGCAGCCGTTGAGCAGGTGCCCGCGCGGCCGCTCAAGCCTCGCACCGGCGAACGTCCCGCAGAACAGGTTCCGGTCATTCTGGAATCGAGTGGCGCTGGCGATTTTCACCTGATCGACAGTGGCAACGGCCTGAAGCTTGAACAATACGGCGAATACCGCGTCGTCCGTCCCGAGGCGCAGGCGCTGTGGCAACCGTCGGTCCCCGACCGCGTGTGGCAGAATGCCGATGCCATTTTCACGGGTGATACCGATGAGGACGGCATGGGCCGCTGGCGTTTTCCAAAGGCGGCGCTTGGCGAAACCTGGCCACTATCCCTGCTCGGGGTCGATTTTCTTGGCCGTTTCACCGCTTTCCGTCACGTTGGTGTCTTTCCGGAACAGATCGTCCATTGGGAATGGCTGAAAAACGCCGTCGAGACCGCCGACCGACCGCTGAAAGTGCTGAACCTGTTCGGTTATACCGGCGTCGCTTCGCTGGTCGCGGCGGCTGCGGGCGCCGAAGTTACCCATGTCGATGCTTCCAAGAAAGCGATCGGCTGGGCAAAGGAGAACCAGGCGCTTGCCGGGCTCGAACAGGCACCGATCCGCTGGATTTGCGAAGACGCGATGAAATTCATCCAGCGTGAGGAACGGCGCGGCAGCACCTATGACGTCATCCTCACCGACCCGCCGAAATTCGGCCGTGGCACCCATGGCGAAGTCTGGCAATTATTCGACCATCTGCCGCTGATGCTGGATATCTGCCGTGAAATCCTGTCGCCCAGAGCGCTCGGCCTTGTGCTGACGGCCTATTCCATCCGTGCCAGCTTCTATTCGATGCACGAACTGATGCGCGAAACCATGCGTGGCGCCGGTGGCGTTGTCGCATCCGGCGAACTCGTCATTCGCGAGGCCGGTCTTGATGGCAAGACGCCGGGCCGGGTGCTTTCCACATCGCTATTCAGCCGCTGGGAGCCGAAATGACGAAGGATATGCGCGAAAACACGACGCGCCGGGTTGGCCAGGTCAAGGAAGTGACCAGCCTTGCCAATCCCATTATCAAGGATATCAAGGCGCTCACCCAGAAAAAGGGCAGGGAAGAGACCGGCACTTTCATGGCGGAAGGCCTGAAGCTGGTCATCGACGCGCTTGAACTGGGCTGGACGATCAAGACGCTGGTTTATGCCAAGGCCGCCAAGGGCAAGCCGCTGGTGGAGCAGGCGGCGGTGAAGACGGTCGCATCCGGCGGTCTGGTGCTGGAAGTCAGCGAAAAGGTTATCGCCTCGATCACCCGCCGCGACAATCCGCAGATGGTCGTCGGCATTTTCGAGCAGAAATGGAAATCGCTGAAGGATATTCGCCCGGAAAAGGGCGAGACCTATATCGCGCTCGACCGGGTCCGCGATCCCGGTAATCTCGGCACCATCATCCGCACGGCTGATGCGGCAGGCGCTTCGGGCGTCATTCTGGTCGGCGATTGCACCGATCCCTTCTCGCTGGAAACGGTTCGCGCTACCATGGGTTCGGTTTTCGCCACGCCTGTTGCCCGTGCTTCGGTCGAGGAGTTCCTCTCCTGGAAAAAATCGGCCAATGTGAGCGTTGTCGCCACCCATCTCGCCGGTTCCGTGGATTATCGAAAGATCGACTACACCGGCAAGCCGGTCGTGGTCTTGATGGGCAATGAACAATCGGGCCTGCCGCCGGAACTGGCCGGCAAGGCCGACCAGCTGGCCCGCATTCCGCAGCAGGGCCGTGCCGACAGCCTCAATCTCGCCATCGCAACCGCCGTCATGCTTTTCGAAGCGCGGCGACATCTCCTCGAACTGACACCGGTGAAGTAATGGCCAAAGCGGCGTTGTTTTCGAAATTTGGCCCGGCTTTCGCGCTGATCGTCGCCGCACTGGTGCTGGACCAGATCGTCAAGCAACTGGTCGAAGCCTATCTGCCGTTACAGGAGATGGTGCCGGTCGTTCCGTTCCTGGCGCTTTACCGCACCTATAATCTCGGCGTGGCGTTTTCGATGCTGTCTGACATGCATGGCTGGTTCATCGTCAGCATGCGGCTCGTCATCGTGGTCTTTGTGCTATGGCTCTGGCGCAAGACGGCGGCGGACCGAACCTTTGCTCATCTGGGTTTTGCCTTCATCATCGCAGGCGCGGCCGGCAATCTTCTCGACCGCTTTTTCTACGGACACGTCATCGATTATATCCTGTTTCACACCGACACATGGTCTTTCGCGGTCTTCAATCTGGCCGACACTTTCATAACCATTGGTGCGGGTTGCGTTATTCTGGATGAGTTTCTGCACGCTCGCGCGGCAAAAAAGTAAAATTTTAGGGTTTCAGCCAAACATATCAAAACCGCTGCCGTGGTAGCGGTTGTTTATGAGCGAACCGGCAAGACTTCGGGAAAGAGTTTCAGATGGCCTCCACGCGGCTGCCCCGGCCGCGCAGCCGATGGATCATGCCAAGGCGACACCTCACCGCACTGATACGGCCCGTGAGATCAATGCTGGATCGATCGCGCTCCATGTCGCCGTTTCCTTGTCAGTCGGTGCGTTCTCTGCGGCGCTGATTGCGCTCGCGGTGCCCTATGCGGTCACCGTCGCGCTGGCATCCTTCTTTGCCGCCGTGCTCGTCGGCCTCCTGTTCTACGCGCTCTTCGGCAAAACGTCCCCTCAGCCCGGCGAACTGCAAGCCGATTATTCGGATGTGCGGCTGCGGCAAATGCAAAACCGGTCGCTGATCGCCGAGATGCAGGAAGCCATGGGCGATATTGTCGTGATCCGTAACATGGACCGGCGCATCGTCGAGGCGAACGCCGTCTTTCGCGAAATGACGGGTTGCTCGGCTCCCGAGGGACTGAGTTGCGAGGAAATTGGCATCGCGTTCCGGCCGGGCGGTAAAGCCCACGTTTATGACGTAGAAATCGCGACCCCCTTTGGCCAGCGCATTTTCTCCTGGCATGATGCCGTGACCCGCGATCTCGCAAGCAGCCGTCTTCTTATCAGCAGCATCGCCAGGGACGTGACCGAAGAGCGTCTGGCGCTTGGCGAAAGGGAGGACGCACGGTTGCGCGCCGAAAAGGCCGATGCCGAAAAAGCGCGATTGCTGGCCACCGTAAGCCACGAAATCCGCCTGCCGCTGTCAGGCATGCTCGGCATGAACCATCTTCTGTCGCAGACGAAGCTCAATGAAGAGCAGCGGAATTATCTCGATGGCATGAAACAGTCCGGCCAGTCGCTGGTGCAGCTGGTCGAGGACCTGCTGGACTATTCGACCATGGAGGCGGGCCGTTTCAAGCTCAATCCGCGGGCGGAGAACCTGCGACGGCTGATCGAGAGCATTGTCGAGATGCTGGCGCATCGCGCCCATGAAAAGGGCATCGAAATCACCTCCTTCGTCACGCCCGATGTGCCCGATTATCTGGATTTCGATCCGGCAAGGCTGCGTCAGGTCCTGTTCAACCTGCTTGGAAACGCCGTCAAATTCACCCGGGACGGCGGAGTCGTCATCCGGGCGCGCATGGTCGAGGGTGAATTGCTGATCACCGTCGAAGATACCGGCCCGGGCATGAGTGCGGCGGAGCAGGCCCGTATCTTCGGTGAGTTCGAGCAGGCTGGCCCCATGTCGCAGAGAAGTGCAGGAACCGGACTCGGGCTGGCCATTTCCGCTCGCATCGTGCGGGAATTCGGCGGCAGTCTCACCGTATCGAGCCGCAAGGGCAAGGGCAGCACCTTCACGCTCGCCTTCCGCCCCGGCAGCGCGCCTGCCGGAATGCCGGACCAAGGCCGGCGTCATTGCCTTCAGCATACGAATGTCCTGCTGGTCGCCCCCAGGGGGGTGGCGGCAGCGGTGACGATGGAGGCGATAGAGGCTTTCGGCGGCAAATGTATTCTCATCCATCAGCCGGAGGATCTGGAAAGGCTGAAGGACAAGACGGGTAGTTTGGCCGCCAGCCTCACCGATATCATCGTCGATCAACGCATTTCTGCTCTCTTCAGGGACGATCTGAAGGAGTGGCCACAACAAAATGTTCGCCGCACGCTGCTGGTCAGTCCCGAAGAGCGGCCTTCGACGATGCATGTATCCTTCGATGCGTGGCTGATCCGGCCGCTGCGCGAAAAATCCCTGATCGACGTCCTTTGCGGCCGCCTGCGTGGAATAGAACGGCGCGACGCCATCAACGACAATCACCCGGATGTGGGGTTTTCGTCGCGGGTGAGTGAAGGCGCAAGCGGCATCGAGATCCTCGTGGCCGAGGACGACGCCGTCAATGCCCGCATCATTCGCGCCGTGCTCGAAAAAAGCGGCTTTATTGTCCGCACCGTTGACGATTTTCACGCCCTGCAGCAGTCGGTGGCGCCGGGCGCCTCTCGATTGCCGCACCTCATCATTTCCGATCTCAATATGCCGGGTGGTGAGGGGCTGGAGGTGTTACCCGACCTTCTCCTGACGCTGAAGGGCGAGGCAAATGTTCCCGTTATCGTGCTGAGCGGCGATGCGAGTGCCGCGACCGCTGAAATCTTGCTGGAGGCCGGTGCGGCCAAGGTTTTGACCAAGCCTGCCGACCCGAGGCGGCTGGTCGAGGAAATTCGCCGCCTGCTGGAGGCGAAACGTGTGTCGCCATCATAATTTAACAGACTCGCTCTGGCTGCATTTTGTCACTATTCTGTCGTCAATTAGTGATTTATGACAGGAAAATTCTTTGGTGGCGGAGCGATTCCCCATGGTTGCCGAAATACTCAATCACGACATTTGTGAAAACAATGTTGTCATTCATCCTCGTCCTGAGACTGTGCAGGATAATGAGGGTCTTTTCGGTCGTATCGGTACACTTGAAACACGGCTCGCAAGAAATGAGCGTGAGATCGATGCCGCACAATCCGTGCGTTACCGGGTCTTTGTCGAGGAAATGAAGGCGCGCCTTCCGGCAGAAGCGATGCGCCGCAAGCGCGATATCGATGCCTGGGACAGCGTCTGCGATCATCTGCTCGTGCTCGACAAGGCGATCGAAGGCGACAGCGAGGACCAGATCGTTGGCACCTACCGTCTTCTGCGTCAGGAAACGGCGCTCGCCAATAACGGTTTTTATTCCGCCAGCGAATTTGATATTGCCGGTCTCGTTGCGCGCCATCCGGGCAAGCGCTTCATGGAGCTTGGCCGTTCCTGCGTGCTGCCGGAATATCGCACCAAGCGCACCGTCGAGCTTCTGTGGCAGGGCAACTGGGCCTATGCCGTGAAACACCGCATGGATGCCATGATCGGCTGTGCCTCCTTCCCCGGCGTGCAGCCGGAAGCCCACGCGCTTGCCCTGTCTTTCCTGCACCATAATTGCGTGGCCAAGGGTGAGTGGGAAGCCTCCGCCCTTCCCGAGCTTTACCATGAGATGGACCTCGTGCCGGCTGAGGCGCTCAACGCCCGCAAGGCGCTGAACGCCATGCCGCCGCTGATAAAGGGCTATATGCGCCTTGGCGCAATGTTCGGCTCCGGCGCGGTTGTGGACCATGCCTTCAACACCACCGACGTCCTCGTAGTCCTGCCGGTTTCGTCCATCGCCGGTCGTTACATCAGCTATTACGGTGGCGAGGCCGAGCGCATCAACGGCTGACCGGGTTTTGGCGCAGCCGGGCGGGATGTTCCTGTGGGCAGCGTCCCTGCGCGTGTTGTCTTAAGGTGGAGATTGCCGCTAGTGTCGGCGCTCCTTTTCCGCAACACGATATGACATCGGCAGGCCATTGACGGACGTTCTGACAACCGCTTCCCTGATCTCGGAAGAGAGCCGCGCGACGGCCACTCCGATGATGGAGCAATATATCGAGATCAAGGCGAACAATCCCGGTTCGCTGCTCTTCTACCGCATGGGCGATTTTTACGAATTGTTCTTCGACGATGCGGTCGAAGCCTCTCGCGCTCTCGGCATCACGTTGACGAAACGCGGCCAGCATATGGGGCACGATATTCCCATGTGCGGTGTTCCCGTCCATGCAGCGGATGATTATCTGCAGAAACTCATCCTGCGCGGTTATCGCGTCGCCGTCTGCGAGCAGGTGGAAGATCCGGCGGAAGCCAAGAAGCGCGGATCGAAATCCGTGGTCAAGCGTGATGTGGTGCGGCTTGTCACGCCCGGCACGCTGACTGAAGAAAAACTGCTCTCACCGACGGAATCCAACTATCTGATGGCGCTTGCCCGCATTCGCGGCAGTGCCGAGGCGCAGTTTGCGCTCGCCTGGATCGATATTTCCACCGGCGTCTTCCGCCTGGCGGAGACAACGCTGACACGGCTGCTCGCCGATATCTGGCGCATCGATCCGCGTGAGCTGATCGTCGCCGATAGCCTTTTCCATGACGAGGAACTGCGGCCGGTCTTCGATGTGCTTGGCCGCGTAGCAGTGCCGCAGCCGGCGATCCTCTTCGACAGCGCCACGGCGGAAGGGCGCATCGCGCGTTATTTCAACGTTTCGACACTGGATGGTTTCGGCGCCTTTTCGCGGGTGGAAATGGCGGCCGCCGCCGCTGCCGTCGCCTATGTCGAGAAGACCCAGATCGCCGAGCGCCCGCCGCTCGGTGCACCGGAGCGTGAAAGTGCCGCCTCCACGCTTTTCATCGATCCCGCCACCCGCGCCAATCTGGAACTGGTGAAGACGCTATCGGGCGAAAGGGACGGATCGCTGCTGCATGCCCTGAACCGCACGGTAACCGGCGGCGGTGCACGGCTTCTGGCCGAGCGGCTGATGTCGCCCTTGACCGACCCGGAAAGGATCAACGCCCGCCTCGATGCCGTCGCCTATCTCATCGATGACGTCTCGCTGTGCGACGGCCTGCGTGATGCGCTGAAACATGTCGCCGATATGCCGCGTGCGCTTTCGCGTCTGGCGCTGGAGCGCGGTGGGCCACGCGATCTCGGCGCCATCCGGCTGGGACTGGTTTCCGCCGAAAAAATAGCGGCCATTCTCGATGACGGGTTGTTGCCGGATGAGCTGGCAACGGCTCTGAAGGATTTGAAAGCCTTGCCCGGCGGGCTGGAAGCCATGCTCGGCTCGATGCTTGCCGACGATCTGCCGCTTCTGAAGCGTGACGGCGGTTTCCTGCGTGAAGGCGCCAATCCCGAACTCGACGAGGTGCGGGCGCTGCGCGACCAGTCGCGTCGGGTGATTGCCGGGTTGCAGCTCAAATATGCCGATGAGACCGGCATCAAGTCGCTCAAGATCAAGCACAACAATGTGCTGGGTTATTTCATCGAGGTGACGGCGGGCAATGCCGATGTGATGATGGCGACGGATGAGGCCAAGGCGCGCTTTATCCACCGCCAGACCATGGCAGGCGCCATGCGCTTCACCACCACTGAGCTTGCCGATCTCGAAAGCCGCATCGCCAATGCCGCTGCGCAGGCTTTGACCATGGAACTGGAAGCCTTTGAGCGCATGGTCAAGGCCGTGGTGCAGCAGGCGGAAGCGATCAAGGCCGGCGCACTGGCGCTTGCGGTGATCGATGTCGCCTCGAGCCTTGCCTATCTCGCAACCGAACAGGCCTATTGCCGACCGATCGTCGATGCTTCCATGACCTTTGCGATCAAGGGCGGGCGGCATCCGGTGGTGGAGCAGGCGCTGCGGCGGCAGTCGGCCGGACCCTTCATCGCCAACAACTGCGATCTGTCGGCCGTCAATGGCGGCAAGAACGGTGCGATCTGGCTGCTCACCGGCCCGAACATGGGCGGTAAGTCGACCTTCCTGCGCCAGAATGCGCTAATCGCCATTCTCGCGCAGATCGGCTCCTTCGTTCCGGCGGAAGCCGCCCATATCGGCGTCGTCGACCGGCTGTTTTCCCGTGTCGGCGCATCGGACGATCTGGCGCGCGGCCGCTCGACCTTCATGGTGGAAATGGTGGAAACCGCCGCCATTCTCAATCAGGCGACGGATCGCTCGCTGGTCATTCTGGACGAGATTGGCCGTGGCACGGCGACCTTTGACGGTCTTTCCATCGCCTGGGCGGCGGTGGAGCATCTGCACGAGGTCAATCGTTGCCGTGGTCTCTTCGCCACCCATTTCCATGAGTTGACCGTGCTGTCGGAGAAACTCGGCCGCCTTTCCAATGCCACGATGCGGGTGAAGGAGTGGGAAGGCGACGTCATCTTCCTGCACGAGGTCGGACCGGGCGCTGCGGATCGTTCCTATGGCATTCAGGTGGCCCGGCTTGCGGGCTTGCCCGCATCGGTGGTGGAGCGCGCCCGCGAGGTGCTGACGAAGCTCGAAGATGCCGACCGCAAGAACCCGGCCAGCCAGTTGATCGACGATCTGCCGCTGTTCCAGATCGCGGTTCGCCGCGAGGAAACCCGCAAGGCCGGACCATCGAAGCTGGAGGAAGCTCTGAAAGGCTTCAACCCTGACGAAATGACGCCGCGTGAGGCATTGGATGCGCTCTATGCGTTGAAGAAAGAACTTGGCAAGGCTTGAAGGGATAGATTGCCTGTCCATCGCCTTTAAAACTCGCTATAGGACACTCCCATCGCAAGTGGTGGGATTTCCCACAGGACATGGATACCGGCATAGATGGCCATCAAGGACCTGGATTTTTCCGACATTCTCGATGTATCGGCGCTGAAGCGCGAATGCGACATCATCTTCAAGGAAGACGGCAAACGCATTGCCGATATTCGCTCCGATCTGCTGCCGATCTTTCGCAAGGCCAGCACGGAAGGCCGGGAAAAGGCCAGGGAACTGCTGAAAGCCGATGGCAGCGGCATCGATTGCGCCAGACGCATTTCCTGGCTTCAAGATCGGCTGATCGAAATCCTCTATGATCTCGCCTGCCAATATGTTTATCCGAAAGATACGCCGCAGATCGCGGTCGCTGCGGTCGGCGGTTACGGTCGCGGCACGCTGGCGCCGGGATCGGACATCGATCTCCTGTTCCTGCTGCCGGCCAAGAACACACCTGACATGCACAAGGCCGTGGAGTTCGTGCTCTACCTCCTCTGGGACCTCGGTTTCAAGGTCGGCCACGCCACCCGCACGGTGGATGAATGCATCCGCCTGTCCAAATCCGATATGACGATCCGCACCGCCATTCTGGAAGTGCGGGCGATTTGCGGCAAAAAATCCCTGACCGACGATCTTGAAAAACGCTTCGAGTCGGAAGTCGTCACCGGCACCGGTCCGGAATTCATTGCCGCAAAGCTCGCCGAGCGCGACCAGCGCCACCGCAAGGCGGGCGATACGCGTTATCTGGTGGAGCCGAACGTCAAGGAAGGCAAGGGCGGGTTGCGCGACCTGCATACGCTGTTCTGGATCGCCAAATATTATTATCACGTCCGCGATACGGCCGATCTGGTGAAGCTCGGCGTCCTGTCGCGGCGCGAACTCAGGCTGTTCGAAAAGGCCGATGATTTTCTCTGGGCCGTCCGTTGCCAGATGCATTTCATCACCAATAAGGCCGAAGAGCGCCTTTCCTTCGACATTCAGCGCGAAATCGCCGATGCGCTCGGTTATCAGCCGCGCCCCGGCCTTTCCGCCGTCGAACGTTTCATGAAGCATTATTTCCTCGTGGCGAAGGATGTGGGCGACCTGACCCGCATCGTCTGCGCCGCCCTTGAAGATCGGCAGGCGAAGGATGTGCCGGGTCTTTCCGGCGTTCTCAGCCGCTTCGCCCACCGTGTGCGCAAGATTCCCGGCTCGGTGGAATTCGTTGAGGATCGCGGCCGCATTGCGCTCGCCAAGCCCGATGTCTTCAAGAACGATCCGGTCAATCTGATCCGGCTGTTCCACATTGCCGATATCAACAATCTGGAACTGCATCCCGATGCGCTGCGTGTCGTCACGCGTTCGCTGTCGCTCATCAATGACGAGCTGCGGGAAAACGAAGAGGCAAACCGGCTTTTCCTGTCGATCCTGACGTCGCGGCGCGATCCGGCGCTGACCCTGCGCCGCATGAATGAGGCCGGCGTTCTCGGCAAGTTCATCCCCGAATTCGGCAAGATCGTCGCGATGATGCAGTTCAACATGTATCATCACTATACGGTGGATGAGCATCTGATCCGCTCTGTCGGCGTGCTCTCGGAAGTGGATAAGGGAACGGCTGTCGATGCCCATCCGCTTGCCAACCAGCTGATGCCGAGCGTCGAGGAACGTGAGGCGCTTTATGTCGCCGTTCTGTTGCACGATGTGGCGAAGGGCCGGCAGGAAGACCACTCGATTGCCGGCGCGCGTGTCGCCCGCAAGCTCTGCCAGCGTTTTCGCCTCACCGGCAAGCAGACCGAAACGGTGGTCTGGCTGATCGAGCAGCATCTTTTGATGTCCATGGTCGCCCAGACGCGCGATCTGCATGACCGCAAGACGATCACCGATTTTGCCGACAAGGTGCAGTCCATGGAGCGGCTGAAGATGCTGCTCATCCTGACGGTCTGCGATATTCGCGCCGTTGGTCCGGGCGTGTGGAACGGCTGGAAGGGGCAGCTGCTGCGTTCGCTTTATTACGAGACCGAATTGCTGCTCTCGGGCGGCTTCTCGGAGGTCTCCCGCAAGGAGCGCGCGCAGATCGCCCGGCAGGCGCTCTACGACGCGCTCGAAGACTGGGGCCAGAAGGCGCGGCGCAAATACACCAAGCTGCACTACGAGCCCTATCTGCTGACGGTGGCGCTCGAAGACCAGGTGCGCCACACCCGCTTCATCCGTGAGGCCGACAAGCAGGAAAAAGCGCTGTCGACCATGGTGCGCACCCATTCCTTCCATGCCATCACCGAAATCACCGTGCTGGCGCCGGACCATCCGCGTCTGCTGTCCATCATCACCGGCGCCTGTGCGGCGGCCGGCGCCAATATCGCCGATGCGCAGATTTTCACGACGTCCGACGGGCGGGCGCTCGATACGATCCTGATCAACCGCGAATTTCCGATCGACGAGGACGAGACGCGGCGCGGCAACAATGTCGGCAAGCTCATCGAGGAGGTTCTGTCCGGCAAGCAGCGCCTGCCGGAAATGATTGCCACACGCACCAAAAGCCGCAAGAAGAAAAGCGCCTTCACCATTCCACCTTCGGTCACCATCTCGAATGGTTTGTCCAACAAGTTCACCGTTATCGAAGTCGAGTGCCTCGACCGGCCGGGGCTTCTGGCTGACATGACGGCTGTGATTGCCGACCTGTCGCTCGATATTCATTCCGCCCGCATCACCACCTTCGGCGAAAAGGTCATCGATACCTTCTATGTGACTGATCTCTTCGGCCAGAAGGTGACGAATGACAACCGGCAGGCCAGCATCGCCACGCGCCTGAAGGCCGTGATGAGCGAGCAGGAAGACGAATTGCGAGACCGTATGCCGAACGGCATCATCGCCCACCCAGACGTGGCGGCCCTGCCGGCCGCGCGCACGGCAAAGGCTTGAAGCGCCCATGAGTCTGATCGGCAAGTTCGCCACCGTCGGCACCGCCACGCTCGGCAGCCGCATTTTCGGCTTCCTGCGCGAAACCCTGATGGCAGCCGCCGTCGGCACCGGCCCGGTGGCGGATGCCTTCAATGCTGCTTTCCGTTTCCCCAATACCTTCCGGCGGCTCTTTGCCGAAGGTGCGTTCAACTCGGCTTTCGTGCCGCTTTTCGCCAAGGAAATCGAGGCGAACGGCATGGAAGGGGCAAGACGCTTTTCCGAGGAAGTCTTCGGCGTCCTGTTCACCGTGCTTCTGGCTCTGACGATCCTGATGGAACTGTCGATGCCGTTCATCGTGCGCACGGTGATCGCGCCGGGCTTTCTGGAAGACCCGGTGAAATTCGACAACACCGTCCATCTCGCCACCATCATGTTCCCCTATCTCGCCTGCATGTCTCTGGCGGCAATGATGGGCGGCATGCTGAACTCGCTGCATCGTTATTTCGCAGCCGCAATTGCTCCCGTTTTCCTCAACATCATCCTCATCGGCGTGCTCGCGCTTGCATGGTGGAAGAACTACGATCCGCTTCAGGTAGGCTATGCGCTCTCCTGGGGCGTGATGGCGGCGGGCGTGGTGCAGCTTGCCATCGTCTGGATTGCCGTGCGCAATGCCGGCATGCGCATCGGTTTCCGCAGGCCCCGGCTGACGAAGAATGTGCAGCGCCTTCTGGTTCTTGCCCTGCCGGCAGCCATCACCGGCGGCATCACCCAGATCAATCTTTTGATCAACACCAATATCGCCTCTGCCGGCGAGGGCGTGATCTCGTCGCTTGCCTATGCGGACCGGATTTATCAGCTGCCGCTCGGCGTGGTCGGCATTGCGGTGGCCACCGTGCTTCTGCCGGAGCTGGCGCGGGCCTTGCGCGGCGGGCATATGGTTGAGGCCGGAAGCCTGCAGAACCGCTCGGTCGAATTCGTACTGTTCCTGACATTGCCGGCTGCTGCAGCACTTCTCGTCATGGCGGAGCCTATCGTTCGTTTTCTTTATGAACGCGGCAACTTCTCGCCTTCGGCCACCATCACCGTCGCGCAAATCCTCGGTATCTATGGTCTTGGTCTGCCGGCTTTCGTGCTGATCAAGGCCTTCATTCCGGGCTTCTTCGCCCGCGAGGATACCCGCACGCCAATGATCTTCGCAGCGATTTCCGTCGTCGTGAACGTCTCCCTGGCGCTGACGCTGTTTCCGCGTCTTGGGGGCCGGGGCATCGCCATTGCCGAAATCACTGCCGGCTGGGTGAACGCCGCCCTGTTGTTCGGCATGCTTTTGTGGCGCGGTCACTGGCAGGTGGATATTCCGCTGCTCACCCGCATTCCGCGTTTGCTGCTGGCTGCGGCGTTGATGGCCGGTTTCGTGCACTATGCGCTGACCTGGCTGACTTTCGAACTGTCTTCCGCCTCGTCCATTTTCGTGCGGGCGGGCACCATCATGGCTCTCGTTTTCGCAGCCATGCTGGTTTATTTCGTGCTCGCTTTCGTTTCCGGCGGAGCCGATATCGGCATGGTCAAGCGAGCCATCCGCAAGCGCGGCAAAAAGAACGTCGAAACGGAGGCGGGCTGATGTCCTTTGCCGAAAACCGCCGCATCGCGCTTGTTACGCTTGTCGTGGATAACTACGATCGGGCAAAAGCGTTTTATTGCAATGTTCTCGGGTTCGAGTGCCTGTCCGATCAGCCGCTTGGTGATGGCAAGCGATGGCTGGTGGTGAAACCTGAAGGCAGCGATGGCGGTGCCCTGCTGCTTGCCCAGGCGGATGGTGAACCGCAGAGGCTTGCCATCGGCAACCAGACGGGCGGGCGTGTCGGGTTTTTCCTGCATACCGACAATTTCCAACGCGATTACGAGACCATGCTCGCCCGCGGCGTGCGCTTTCTGGAAGAACCGCGCCACGAGGTTTACGGCTCCGTTGCGGTCTTTGCCGACCCTTACGGAAATCGCTGGGATCTTCTGGAACCGCGCGGCTGACATGCCCTGAAACCGCTTGATTGCTGGGGGCTGCGGGTGCATAAGCGCGCGTGCAATTCCAACCATGGGGCGGGGCCCTCCACAAGCCTTTTCGAGGACGACAATGAACGCATTCAAGCCGCTGGTTTTCTCGGGCGTCCAGCCGACCGGCAATCTGCATCTCGGTAATTATCTCGGCGCCATCCGCAAATTCGTGGCGTTGCAGGAAGATAACGACTGCATCTATTGCGTCGTCGACATGCACGCCATCACCGCCCAGCTCGTTCATACGGACCTGAAGGCGCAGACCCGCTCGATTGCGGCCGCCTTCATCGCCGCCGGTATCGACCCCGTAAAACATATCGTCTTCAATCAGTCGGCCGTGCCGCAGCATGCGGAATTGGCATGGGTGTTCAACTGCGTGGCGCGCATCGGCTGGATGGAGCGCATGACCCAGTTCAAGGACAAGTCCGGCAAGAATGCCGAGCAGGTCTCGCTCGGCCTGCTCGCCTATCCGAGCCTGATGGCCGCCGACATTCTGGTCTATCGCGCCACGCATGTTCCGGTCGGTGACGACCAGAAGCAGCATCTGGAACTCGCCCGCGATATCGCCCAGAAATTCAACATCGATTTCAGCGACCATATCCGCAAGGCCGGTCTTGGCCTCGATATCACAGTCGGCGATGAGCCGGTGCACGCCTATTTCCCGATGGTGGAGCCGTTGATCGGCGGTCCGGCCCCGCGCGTGATGTCGCTCAAGGACGGCACCAAGAAGATGTCGAAGTCCGACCCTTCCGATCTGTCGCGCATCAACCTGATGGATGATGTCGACGCGATCTCGAAGAAGATCAAGAAGGCAAAGACCGACCCGGACGCGTTGCCGAGCGAAGTGGAAGGCCTGAAGGGTCGCCCCGAGGCCGAAAACCTCGTCGGCATCTATGCCGCGCTGTCCGACAGGACCAAGGCGGATGTTCTTTCCGAATTCGGCGGACAGCAGTTCTCGGCCTTCAAGCCGGCTCTGGTCGAGCTTGCCGTCAATGTTCTGGCCCCCGTCAACAACGAGATGCGCCGCCTTCTCGATGACCCGACCCATATCGACGCCATTCTCAGCCAGGGCGGCGAGCGGGCTCGCGCGATCGCTGAGAAGACGATGAACGAGGTGCGCGATATCATCGGCTTCCTGCGCTGAGCACAGGCCGCCTGCGAACGACGGCAGGCGGTTTGCGCCTGCCGTGATTTGATATAATCTCCGCCCGAACCGTCGGGCGGTTTTTTGGATCACGGCGGACTTAGGGAGTGCGGAATGGTTTCAAAACGGCTGTCGCGTCTGGAAGGGCATCGTCGCAAATTTCTCGCCGTTATCGATGACACACCGGAATGCGAAAGGGCCGTGCACTATGCCGGCCGTCGCGCCAAGAACTCCAATGGCGGACTGGTCCTGCTTTACATGATCCCGGAAGGGGATTTCCAGCAATGGCTGGGTGTCGAACAGATCATGCGGGCCGAGGCGCGTGAGGAGGCGGAAGCCACGCTTGCCAAGATCGCCCAGAAGGTGCGCGAGACAATCGGTATCGAACCGGAGTCGGTCATTCGCGAAGGCAGCGCCACCGAGCAGATCCACGGGCTGGTCGAGGAAGACCGCGATATCGCCATTCTCGTTCTGGCAGCAGGCTCGACCAAGGAAGGGCCGGGACCGCTGGTGTCCTCCATCGCCGGACGCGGTGCAGCCTTTCCCATTCCGGTCACCGTGCTGCCGGATACGCTGTCGGACGAGGAAATCGACGCGCTCTGCTGATCCTGGTTTCGGGCAAGATCTTGGGGCTGACGATTTCTTGAATGTAATTATCATGTCAGGGCTTGAAGTACGGCTTCGCCGGGCGTATTTTTTGGAAGAATTCTAAATTGCGGGGCGTGAACGGCGACCTCGAAGGAGACAGACGATGTTCATTCAGACGGAAGCCACGCCGAACCCCACGACGTTGAAGTTCCTGCCGGGCAAGGTGGTGCTGGAAAGCGGCACGGCAGAGTTTCTCAACCCGTCGCAGGCGCAGGCTTCGCCGCTGGCGGAGCGCCTCTTCACCATTCCGGGTGTGACCGGCGTTTATTTCGGTTTCGATTTCATCACCGTCACCAAGGATGGTGCGGAATGGCAGCACCTGAAGCCTGCTATTCTGGGCTCGATCATGGAGCACTTCATGTCCGGCCGCCCGATCATGGGCACGGCCGTTGCGGCCGAAGTGTCGGATGAGGAGGGCGAATTCTTCGAAGAGGGTGACGAAACCATCGTCGCCACCATCAAGGAGTTGCTGGATACCCGCGTCCGTCCCGCCGTGGCGCAGGACGGTGGCGACATCACCTTCCGCGGTTTCCGCGACGGTACTGTGTTCCTCAACATGAAGGGTGCCTGCTCGGGTTGCCCGTCCTCCACCGCCACGCTGAAGCATGGCGTTCAGAATTTGCTTCGCCATTTCGTGCCGGAAGTGCGCGAAGTCGAAGCGGTATGACATTGTAAGCCAGGCCACGCCATGATTGTTCTAGCACTCGACACGTCAGGTGTGGATTGTTCCGCCTGCGTTTATGACAGCGCCTCCGACAAGGTACTCGGCGAAGTGTGCGAAACAATCGGCAAGGGCCATGCCGAAAGGCTGATGGCCGTCATTGATGGTGCTCTGGAGCAGGCGCAACTGCCGCTCCAGAATGTCGAACGCATCGGCGTGACCATCGGTCCGGGGTCTTTCACCGGTATCCGTGTCGGTGTTGCCGCTGCGCGTGGTTTTGCCCTGTCCCTCGGCATTGAGGCCTTGGGTGTAACCACGCTGGAGACGCTTGCGCTGCATTACCTGCTTGCGAATCCCGGCCGGCCCGTGGCCGTCGGGCTGGATGCCAAGCGCGATGAAGCCTACCTCCAGACATTTTCGGCGGATGGATCGCCGCTTCGCGATGCCTCCCTCCTGTCTCTGGAGGACTCCAGACTGGCCATCGAAGGTTTCGATGGCGCCGTCATCGGCTCCGCTGCGCCGCTTTTCGCCGGGGCAGAGGCTGGTTCCGGACCGGATCATTTCCCGATTACCTCGGTGGCGCGCGCCGCCGCGCGCAAGCCGGCAGGCCAGCCGAAACCTGCGCCGCTTTATCTGCGCGGGCCGGATGCCCGGCCGCAGACCGGTTTTGCGCTGGCACGTCAGGGCGTTGCCTGATAGGGCATGGCTGAATGCCTGCGAATGATTCCCGTGATGCCCGATCCTTGCTATGTTTGATGATTATCTAAGCTGGAAGCCCTATTTCGAAATCGTGCCGATGCAGCATGAGGATTGCGGCGCGGTGGCGGAACTGCATGCGCTGCGCTTTCCGCGCCCCTGGAATGACGGCGAGTTTTCCGGCCTGTTGACGCAGGGATCGGTTTTCGGTGCCGTCGCCCGTCAGACCAACGCATTTTTCAGCAGGCCGCTCGGTGGCTTCGTGCTGGCGCGGGAGGTGGCTGGCGAGGCGGAAATCCTCACCGTCGCCGTCGCCGACAAGTTCGCGCGCGCCGGCCTCGGCTGGCGTCTGATGCAGTCGGCCATTCGCGAAGCGATGATGCGCGGTGCGGAAACCATGTTCCTTGAGGTGGACAACAGCAACGCTTCCGCCCTTGGGCTTTATAAAAAGCTCGGCTTCAAGACAGTCGCGGAGCGCAAGGCCTATTATACCGCCAAGGATGGAACCAAGTCGACGGCGCTTGTCATGCGCCGCGATCTTCGCTAGTTCCCTGCGACAGGCATTTTTTCGGCGAAAGCCGCAAAATTCAACCGGAATACTCAAAAGGCCAGAAGACGTGATAGACCTTTCGAAAACGCTGGAGGAGCTTTGTGCCGAACGCGGCATGCGGATGACGGACCAGCGCCGCGTCATTGCCCGTGTCCTGCAGGAATCGGCCGATCATCCCGATGTCGAGGAACTTTACCGCCGTTCCTCCGCCGTGGACCCGCGCATCTCGATTTCCACCGTCTACAGAACGGTGAAGCTGTTCGAAGACGCCGGCATTATCGAGCGTCACGATTTTCGTGATGGCCGCTCGCGTTACGAGACGGTGCCCGAGGAACATCACGATCATCTGATCGATCTGAAGAACGGCGTCGTCATCGAATTTCATTCCGCCGAGATCGAGGCCCTCCAGGAGAAGATCGCCCGCGAACACGGCTTCAAGCTCGTGGATCACCGGCTGGAACTTTACGGCGTGCCGTTAAAGCCCGGCGAACGCTGAGACGCCGGTGAACAGACGGGCGTTCCAATCATGATGTGGCTCCGGACAGCCTATATCGCGGTCGTTCTTCTGATCGTCACGCTCATATTGCTGCCGCTGCAACTATTGGGCCTCGCCTTCGACTGGCGGCTTCGTCGCCGCATTCCACGCATCTGGCATCGCATCGCCTGCCGTGTTCTCGGCATTCGCGTGCATGTCCATGGTGATGTGGAGCGGGCAAAACCACTGATGCTGGCGGTCAACCACGCCTCGTGGAAGGACATCCTCGTTCTCGGCAGCATTGCTGATGTCGTGTTCATCGCCAAGACGGAGGTGAGGGACTGGCCGGTTTTCGGCTGGCTCGCCCGCCTGCAGAAAAGCATCTTCGTTCAGCGCGAGCAGAAGCGTAGCACCGGCGAGCAGGTTGGCGAGATTGCCAGCCGCATGGCCGATGGCGAGATCGTCGTCCTGTTCCCCGAAGGTACCACCTCGGACGGCAACCGCATGCTCGCCGTCAAATCCTCGCTGTTCGGCGCGGCCTCCACGGCGGCCGAGCAGGTCCCGGGCAAGCTGGTTTACGTGCAGCCGGTCGCCATCGCCTATACGCGGGTACACGGCATGGCCATGGGTCGTTATCATCGGATCATTGCCGCTTGGCCGGGCAGCATAACGCTGATGCCGCATCTGCTTGGCGTCATCAGGGCAGGCGCCATCGATGTCGATGTGACCTTCGGTGACAGCGTTCCGTTCCACAGCACGGATAACCGCAAGCGCCTTGCGACCGATATCGCCGCTTCCATCCGTTCGATGCTGGCCTTCAGCCTGCGCGGTGGATGGCGGAAATAGCGAGATCATAGCTTTTCCGGCATTTTTCTGTTTAATCTGGCCGTGAAAAACACTAGATAGCCGCCATGACCCAGGAAACCATCAGCCTCGACGCCCCCCAATCGATCGCCCGCGAGGGTTCGAACAGCCGCAAGGTTTTTATCAAGACCTACGGCTGTCAGATGAACGTCTACGATTCCGTTCGCATGAGCGATGCGCTGGCGAAGGATGGTTACGTTCAGACCGAGGATATGGGCGAGGCGGATCTGGTTCTGCTGAACACCTGTCATATCCGCGAAAAAGCGGCTGAAAAGGTCTATTCAGCGCTTGGCCGTCTGCGCGACATGAAAAAATCGCGCGAAGAGCAGGGCCGTGAATTCATGATCGGCGTTGCCGGCTGCGTGGCGCAGGCGGAAGGCGAGGAAATCCTTCGCCGTGCGCCAGCCGTCGATGTCGTCATCGGCCCCCAGACTTACCACCGCCTGCCGGAAGCGCTGAAGCGGGTACGCGGCGGCGAGCGGGTCATCGAGACGGAATATGCGGTTGAGGACAAGTTCGAGCATCTGCCGGTCGCCGAAAAGGCGACGCTGCGCACGCGTGGCGTGACGGCGTTTCTGACGGTGCAGGAAGGCTGTGACAAATTCTGTACCTTCTGTGTCGTGCCCTATACGCGCGGTTCGGAAGTGTCGCGCCCCGTTCGCCAGATCGTCGATGAGGCGATGAAGCTGGTGGATGCCGGTGTGCGCGAGATCACGCTGCTCGGCCAGAACGTCAATGCCTGGCAGGGCGAAGGTCCGAAGGGCGAAAAATGGGGTCTGGCTGAGCTGCTTTACCGGCTGGCGGAGATTCCGGGTCTCGCCCGGCTTCGCTACACGACCAGCCATCCGCGTGACATGGATGATCGGCTGATCGGCGCGCATCGCGATCTGCGCATCCTGATGCCCTACCTGCATCTGCCGGTGCAATCAGGGTCGGATCGCATCCTGAAGGCGATGAACCGTCGTCATACGGGTGAGGAATATATCCAGCTTATCGAAAAAATCCGCGCTGCCCGCCCTGATATCGCCATGTCGGGGGACTTTATTGTCGGCTTCCCCGGTGAGACGGATCGCGATTTCGAAGATACGATGGCGATTGTCGAGCAGGTGAAATATGCGCAGGCCTTCTCCTTCAAATATTCCACCCGTCCTGGTACGCCGGGGGCTGACCTTACGGATCAGGTTGAGGAAGAGGTGAAGGCCGAGCGGCTGGAACGATTGCAGGCCCTGCTGCTGCGGCAGCAGAAGGAATTTGCGGAATCGCTGGTCGGAAAGACCATGGATGTGTTGCTGGAAAAGCCCGGCCGCATGCCTGAACAGTTGATAGGTCGCTCTCCCTGGCTGCAATCCGTGAATCTTGATGCAAAGACTTTGAAAATCGGTGACATTGTTCATGTACGAATCACCGCAACGGGTCCAAACAGCTTGTTTGCCGAGGTGGCAGGGAGTTAGAGTGAGGAGCCGACACTGATTGGGACAGGAGCCTGACCGCTTGAACGCACATGAATTGGTATCACCTTCATCGCGCCAGCCACGCCAAGCCGCGACCGACGCCAATCACTTCGTCCTCACGTTCGAGAATAACAGGATAGCGGGAGAGCTATTCGGTCAGTTCGATCAAAACCTCAAATTGCTGGAACAGCGCCTCAATATTGATGCGCGCCCGCGCGGCAATTCGGTTGCCATTACCGGTGATGTGGTCGCCACCAATCAAGCCCGTCGCGCGCTGGATTTCCTTTACGAGCGCCTGCTCAAGGGCGGAACCGCTGAGGTTTCCGACGTGGAGGGCGCGATCCGCATGGCGATGGCGGCAGACGATCAGCTGACCTTGCCGACGATGGAACGCAAGGCGAAGATTTCCATGGCGCAGATTTCCACCCGCAAGAAGACCATCGCTGCCCGCACGCCGACGCAGGATGTCTATATGCGGGCGCTCGAGCAGTCCGAGCTGGTTTTCGGCGTCGGCCCCGCCGGCACCGGCAAGACCTATCTTGCCGTGGCGCATGCGGCGCAGCTTCTGGAGCGTGGTGCGGTCGACCGCATCATCCTGTCGCGCCCCGCCGTCGAAGCGGGCGAGCGTCTGGGCTTCCTGCCCGGCGACATGAAGGAAAAGGTCGATCCCTATCTGCGCCCGCTTTATGATGCGCTTTATGACATGATGCCGGGTGACAAGGTGGAGCGTGCCATTCAGGCGGGCGTCATCGAAATCGCGCCGCTGGCCTTCATGCGCGGCCGCACGCTTGCTAACGCCGCCGTCATTCTGGACGAAGCCCAGAACACCACAACCATGCAGATGAAGATGTTCCTGACCCGTCTGGGCGAGAACGGCCGCATGATCGTGACGGGTGACCCGAGCCAGGTGGATTTGCCGCGCGGCGTGAAATCCGGTCTTGTCGAGGCCCTGCAAATCCTCACCGATGTGGAGGGCGTGTCGGTCGTGCGCTTCAAGGATGTCGACGTCGTGCGTCATCCGATGGTGGCGCGTATCGTCCGGGCCTATGAATCCCACACGGCGGTGCCGGATGAAAGCCTCGTGAAGGGCAGCTGACGTAAAGACAATGACAGCTCTGGATATTCAAATCAGTGTCGAGGCCGAAGGCTGGTCCTCGGAAGAGGACTTGGCTGTCTTTGCCACCAAGGTGCTGGATGCGGCGGTCGATTTTCTGAAGCGGGAAGAGGAACAACCCTTCCCGAAAATGCCGGTGGAGCTGTCGCTGGTCTTTACCGATGATGAAAATATTCGGGAAATCAATGCCGAGTGGCGCGACAAGGACAAGGCGACCAATGTCTTGTCTTTCCCCGCTTTTCCGCTGGAACCGGGCGGTATGCCCGGCCCGATGCTGGGCGATATCGTCATCGCGCGCGAGACGGTTGAGCGCGAGGCCCTTGAACTTGACAAGAGTTTCGAGGATCATCTGACCCATCTTCTCGTTCATGGTTTCCTGCATTTGTTTGGTTATGACCACATGGACGAAGAAGAAGCGGAAGAAATGGAGTCGCTTGAGACTCGCATTTTGGCGGTGCTTGGCCTATCTGATCCTTACGCGGGACAGGAACCGCTTTGAATATTGTCTGGAGCCATGAACGAACATTCTGCACGACCTGCCAATGAGGGCAGAGAAAACGGCGAGCAGTCCTCCTCGGAGGAGGGCAGTAGTCATTTACGTCACGACCTCACTGCAAAGCCGAGATCGACGATCTGGTCGCGCATCGCGCGGTTACTGAAACCGTCACAGGGCGAGCGCCTGCGCGAGGATTTGACCGACGCGCTGATGGACGACACTGAAATCGGTGCCGCCTTTTCGCCCGAAGAGCGGGCGATGCTCAACAATATCCTGCGTTTCCGGGAAGTCCGGGTCGAAGATATCATGATCCCGCGGGTCGATATCGACGGTCTCGATCAGAACATGACGATTGGCGACGCCCTCATTCTCTTTGAAGAAACCGGACGCTCCCGCATGCCGGTTTATGACGAGACGCTGGATGATCCCAAGGGCATGATCCACATCCGCGATCTCCTGGCCTATGTCGCCAAACAGGCCCGCAACAAACGCCGGGCGGGATCGCGAAGCGTTGCTTACGGCGAGACGAAAGCGACGCGTTCGCCGCGACCGAATTTCGACCTTGCCCGCGTCGATCTGGAACAGACGGTTGCCGATGCCGGGCTGGTGCGGAAAATCCTTTTTGCGCCGCCCTCGATGCTGGCCTCCGATCTCCTGAAGACCATGCAGGCGCAGCGGACGCAGCTCGCCCTCGTAATCGACGAATATGGCGGCACGGACGGCCTCGTCAGCCATGAGGACATCGTCGAGATGGTCGTGGGCGATATCGATGATGAGCACGACAAGGACGAGGCAATGTTCTCGCGCCTTTCCGCCGATGTGCTCGTGGCGGATGCCCGCGCCGAGCTGACGGAGCTTGCCGAGGCGATTGGCCCGGAATTCGATGTCCGCGAACA
This sequence comes from Agrobacterium tumefaciens, assembly GCA_025560025.1. Classification (NCBI taxonomy): domain Bacteria; kingdom Pseudomonadati; phylum Pseudomonadota; class Alphaproteobacteria; order Hyphomicrobiales; family Rhizobiaceae; genus Agrobacterium; species Agrobacterium tumefaciens. The sequence continues at coordinate 36,029 of CP048485.1, forward strand.
TCTGGAGGAAATCGATACGCTCGGTGGTCTCATCTTCTTTGCGCTCGGCCGCATTCCGGCCAAGGGTGAGGTGGTGAGAGCGGTACCGGGTTTCGAGTTCCAGATCCTCGATGCCGATACAAGGCGTATCAAGGGGGTCCGCATCGTCCGGGATCACGGCTCGGAAGGGCAGGATGATCGTGCTCCGGGCGAAGCCAATGAGGTGATTGCGCTGCCGGCGCCGGATGTTCGCCTCATCACGCATCAGCAGAACGTCGACTGAGCAGGGCAGACGGGGAGTTCTCCGTCGCCGCTACCTCAAAACTGCACCAATCCAACGGTTTGCGGGGCCAAAGCACTGTATGGTGTTGCTGCCGCCGCCGCTCCTGTGGACTGTGAATCTTTTTTCATTTACGTCGGATCTGAGGGAAAATTTCTCGGCGCGGCCTTGCCGGGAACGGTCTTTTCCAGACGCGCATAAAACGGAGATGGTATGGAGCGTCTTGCAGGCAGGGTGATGCTGGCGGGTGGCATAAGCCGGGCAGCGATGGCAATTGCCGCTGGCGCGGTCGGTGCACTGGCCTTGCCCCCGTTCGGCTTTTTCGCAGCGCTGTTTTTGTCGTTCACACTGCTTGTCTGGCTGATCGATGGCTGCACCGGCAAGCCGGGCGGCGGCATCTTCAGCCGTATCATGCCGGCTTTCGGCATTGGCTGGTGTTTTGGGCTGGGCTATTTCGTGGCGGGCCTGTGGTGGCTCGGCAATGCGCTCCTGCTGGAGGCCGACGAATTCGCCTGGGCGCTGCCGCTAGCCATTCTTGGCCTTCCGGCTTTTCTGGCGCTGTTTTACGGTTTTGCGGTTGCGATCGCCAATATCGTCTGGTCGGATGGTTTCGGCCGCATCGCGGCCCTTGCTGCCGCATTCGGCCTTTCGGAATGGCTGCGCAGCTTTCTCGCGACCGGCTTTCCGTGGAACGCTATCGGTTATGGCATCATGCCCGTGCCGATCATGATGCAGTCGGCGCATCTGCTGGGTCTTTTCGGCGTCACCACGCTTGCCGTTCTCATCTTTGCTGCTCCCGCCTTGATCGGTACGAAAAAGGGCATGTGGCCGGGCCTTATTGTGGCGGCTCTGCTGTTGGCTTGTCATTTCGGTTATGGTTTTTACCGTCTTCAGGCGCCGGCCGAAACGCCGGCGGATGCGCTGACCGTCAGGATCGTGCAGCCCTCGATTGACCAGTCCCGCAAAATGCTGAACGCCGACCGTGCGGAGATTTTTGCCGAGCATCTGCGACTGACAGGCCTGCCGCCCGGTGAAGGGAAAAAACGCCCCGACATCATTGTCTGGCCGGAGACCTCCGTACCGTTTATCCTGACGCAAAACCCGGACGCCCTGGCGGAAATTGCGAGGACACTGGAGGATGGGCAGGTCCTGTTCACCGGCGCAGTCAGAATGGAAGATCAGGGAGCAGGCAAGCCACCGCGCTATTACAATTCGGTTTATGCGATTGACAGCCAGGGCGAGATTATCGGCGCGACCGACAAGGTCCATCTCACACCCTTTGGCGAATATGTCCCCTTTGAAGGCATCCTGCGGGAATTCGGCATCGACAATGTCATCAGCCTGCCCGGCGGCTTCTCAGCGGCGTCTTCGCGCACGCCCTTGACGCTTCCTTCCGGCAAGACCTTCTATCCGCTGATTTGTTACGAGATCATTTTTCCGGGTGAGATGACGCCGGGCCTGAAGGGGGCGGCCGCGATCCTGAACGTGACCAATGATGGCTGGTTCGGCGATACGCCCGGCCCGTACCAGCATTTTCTGCAGGCCAGAGTGCGCGCCGTCGAAACGGGTGTGCCGGTGATTCGCGGGGCAAATACCGGAATTTCCGCCGTCATAGACCCCTATGGCCGCATTATCGCTGGATTGGACTACGGGCGGGTCGGAATTGTTGACGCCACTTTGAGTGGTGGGTCAAGCGACGCATTTACTTACGACATACATCGGACGTATTTCTGGTTGATTTTTTCAATTCTTTTGATGGTTGCGGTATCGACTGCCTGGAGTTTTGCGCGGCGCCAGAATTGACCAGCAACCCCCACAATTGCATAGTGAATACGTCAGTCGTAAAACAAGTTTGGACGCTGTCGAAATGCCGGATCATTTCTTCGAGTGAGTAATGAAGCGAGATATCAACCCTTTCCGAGTGTCAGGACCGCATGATGACCGAAAATAAGAAAAAGCCTAACCCCATCGACATTCATGTCGGAAGCCGAATTCGACTTCGCAGAACCATGCTGGGCATGAGCCAGGAAAAGCTGGGTGAAAGTCTTGGAATTACCTTTCAGCAAATCCAGAAGTATGAAAAAGGCACGAACCGCGTGGGCGCCAGTCGCTTGCAGAATATTTCGGCCATCCTCAACGTGCCCGTTTCCTTTTTCTTCGAAGATGCACCCGGCGATCAGGTTGGCGGTGCTCCCGGCATGGCGGAAGCGTCGAGCTCAAACTACGTGGTCGATTTCCTGTCCTCGGCTGAAGGTCTGCAGCTGAACCGCGCATTTGTCAAAATCGCCGACCCGAAGGTTCGCCGTCGCCTCGTGGACCTCGTCAAGGCGCTGGCCGCCGAGGGAGACGCGGAGTAGGGCGAGCCCGCGTGACACACTAAATTTCCGGCACAGGATGCCGGGCACTCAACGGTCCGCAAGGACCGTTTTTTTGTGCCAGATTAGAAAGGAATTCTCACATAAAGATATATTTATGTGGTTGTGTCCTTGTTTTTCATGGCCGAAATGACTAACAAACTCCAAGACCATTCTTTGAGGGGAATCCCGCATGCGTGCCAATTATCTGTTCACCAGCGAGTCCGTGGCTGAAGGTCATCCGGACAAGGTTTGTGATCGTATTTCCGATGAAATCGTGGATCTCATTTACCGTGAAGCGTCCAAGACGGGCGTCGACCCGTGGACCGTGCGCATCGCATGCGAGACGCTTGCAACCACCAACCGCGTCGTTATCGCCGGTGAGGTTCGGGTTCCCGATACGCTTCTGAAGAAGGACAAGGACGGCAAGGTTCTCAAGGACGCCGCTGGCCATCCGGTCATCAACCCCTCGAAGTTCAAGTCCGCCGCCCGCAAGGCGATCCGCGACATCGGCTATGAGCAGGATGGTTTCCACTGGAAGACCGCCAAGATCGACGTTCTCCTGCATCCGCAGTCGGCTGACATCGCGCAGGGCGTTGACAATGCTTCCGACAAGCAGGGCGACGAGGGCGCCGGCGACCAGGGCATCATGTTCGGTTACGCCTGCAAGGAAACGCCGGACCTGATGCCGGCTCCGATCTATTATTCCCACCGTATCCTGCAGCTGCTGGCAACCGCCCGTAAAAGCGGTGAAGGCGAAGCGGCAAAGCTCGGACCGGACGCCAAGAGCCAGGTGACCGTTCGTTACGTCGACGGCAAGGCCGCCGAAGCCGTATCCATCGTTCTGTCCACGCAGCATCTCGATGCAAGCTGGGATTCGAAGAAGGTTCGCGCCGTCGTCGAGCCCTATATTCGCGAAGCTCTGGGTGACCTGAAGATCGCTGACGATTGCCAATGGTACATCAACCCGACCGGCAAGTTCGTCATTGGTGGTCCCGATGGCGATGCCGGCCTGACGGGCCGCAAGATCATCGTCGACACCTATGGCGGCGCTGCGCCCCATGGCGGCGGTGCATTCTCCGGCAAGGACACGACCAAGGTCGACCGTTCCGCTGCCTATGCCGCTCGCTATCTCGCCAAGAATGTTGTGGCCGCCGGTTTTGCCGATCGTTGCACCATCCAGATTGCTTACGCGATCGGTATCGCCCAGCCGCTGTCGATCTATGTCGATCTGCACGGCACGGGCAAGGTCAGCGAAGACCAGGTCGAAGGCGCCATCCGCAAGGTCATGGACCTGTCACCGTCGGGCATCCGCCGCCATCTCGATCTCAACAAGCCGATCTACGCCAAGACCTCCTCCTACGGCCATTTCGGACGCAAGGCAGGTCGCGATGGCTCCTTCTCCTGGGAGAAGCTCGATCTGGTGAAGCCGCTCAAGGAAGCTTTGAGCGCTTGAAGCATTTCCAGTAAAGCCGCGCAGCGGGTTTACGTCCGGAAAATGCGTGCACGGGATATCGCCCTTGTTATTTGACGGCGATTGAGAGATACCGTCACCAACCTTTTGTAACCCGCACAGTGCCTCATGTGGCGCTGTGCGGGTTAAGTCTATTTGTTCTTGAGAGTATGACATGACGGAAGAACGGCGTTCGCGCGCGACGGAAGCGTTTTTTGGCAGGCGCAAGGGCAAGCCCCTGCGCAATCAGCAGATCGACACGATCGAAAATCTGCTGCCCTTGCTGAAAATCGATCTGGAAAGCGCCCCGCCGCAAAATCTCGTTGCTCTCTTCCCTGCGGATGTGAAAGCGGTTCGTCTGGAGATTGGTTTCGGCGGTGGTGAGCATCTTGCCCACCGCGCGGTTGAAAATCCCGAGACTGGTTTCATCGGCGTTGAGCCCTTCGTCAATTCCATGGCGAAGTTGCTGGCAAGCGTGCGCGAAGGCGAGTTGATGAATATCCGCCTTTACGACGATGACGCAACGCAATTGCTGGACTGGCTGCCGGATGGATCAATCGATCACATCGATCTTCTTTACCCCGATCCCTGGCCCAAGAAGAAGCATTGGAAGCGCCGCTTCGTGTCTGACGTCAACCTTGCCCGCTTCCATCGCGTTCTGAAACCCGGCGGCAAGTTCTGCTTCGCTTCAGATATCGATACCTACATCAACTGGACGCTGCAGCATTGCGCCCGCCATGGCGGTTTCGAGTGGACAGCGACGAGCGCTGACGACTGGCGCACACCCTATGCCAACTGGCCGGGCACGCGTTATGAGAACAAGGCGAAAAGAGAAGGCCGAAGCTCGGCCTATCTCACATTCATTCGCACCTGACGGCCGAAACCCTCAGAGATTGGCGTCCACTTCGGCGGCGACTGGAATGGACGGCTGCGCGCCGGCGCGGGTGCAGGCGAGTGAACCAGCAACGGCGGCGCGTTTCAGCGCCTTTTCGAAATCCATCCCCTGGTCGAGACTGGCGGCAAGATAACCGCAGAAGGTATCGCCTGCGCCGACGGTATCGACCGGTTCGATCTTGAGGCCGGACGCCCGGAAAACCTTGCCGTTGCGAATGGCGATCACGCCGTCCGCACCAAGCGTCACGATCAATGTCTGGCCGCTCTTTTCATGCAGGGCCTTGATTTCGTTTTCCCGCTCGGAACCGGAAAGTCCGCTTTTGCCGATCAGCAGCTCGAATTCCGTTTCATTGGCGATGACGATATCGGCAAGTCCGGCAAGGCGCGGCCCGTCAGCAGTCAGCGGTGCGGTATTAATGACGGTGGTGATGCGTTTCGCCTTGGCGGCCGTCAGCGCCGCTTCGATGGCGGGCGCGGGTATCTCGAACTGCAGCATCAGAATATCGCCCGCTGACATTTCGGCCACGGCCTTGGCCGCATCGGCTGCTGAAACTTCACCATTGGCGGCAGGAATGACGGAGATCATGTTCTCACCGCCTTCGCCGATAAGGATCATGGCAGTTCCGGTCGGGCCCGGTGCGGTCTTGACCAGTGACAGGTCGGTGCCGGCCTCGCGCAGCAATGTCAGCGCCGGTGCGGCAAAGGTGTCGTCGCCTGCAGCGCCCGCCATCTTGACGGTTGCGCCCGCGCGTCTTGCGGCAAGCGCCTGATTGGCTCCCTTTCCGCCTGCCGCGGTGGCGAAGCTCTCTCCCGTCACCGTTTCACCGGGTTTGGGCAGCCGTTTGGCGGTGGCGACGAGATCCATGTTGATGGAGCCGAAAACAGTAATCATGGGGGGCATGTCCGTATAGAATTCAAGCAAGGCGGCGACTTTGCCCGAGGGCATCACTCGTCGTCAACCACCCGCAACTTGGTCGTTCCCGCCCTGTTCTCCGCAAAGCGCCGCGTCTGCTCGATTTCCCCATGTAAAGTTTCTTTTTCCGCCGACGAAAAATCGAGTCCCTCGATCTTCTGGCCACGCGCCAGCACCTTGTCGGAGGAGATCAGCATCATGTCGACGTCTTTCTGCGCCAGCCCGAAATGAGCCTGCAGCTTGCGTGTCCGATCATCTAGCCGCCGCACATCGTCCATGAGCAGAGCCACTTCACCCTGTATAAGATGCGCCTGCTCGCGCATGCGCTGATCCTTCAGCACGGACTGGATGACCTGCACCGAAAGCATCAGCAGCGATGGCGAAACGATGACGACGCGGGCGCGGTGGGCGCGTTGCACCAGATATTCGAAATGCTGGTGAATATCGGCGAAGATCGATTCTGAAGGCACGAAGATGAAGACCGTATCCTGCGTTTCGCCGCGAATGAGGTATTTCTCGGCCACGTCGCGGATATGCACTTCCATATCCCGGCGAAACTGCTGGGTGGCGGCCCGTTTCGTTTCCGGCGACTCGTCAGCCTTGATCGCGTTCCACGCCTCCAGCGGAAACTTGGCGTCGATGACAAGCGATGGGGCGTTGTTCGGCATTTTGATGATGCAGTCTGGCCGGTAACCGTTCGACAGCGTCGGCTGAAGCTGAAAGGCGCCAGCGGGTAGCGCATCAGCGATCAATGTCTCCATGCGTGCTTGTCCGAAAGCCCCGCGCGTCTGCTTGTTGGAAAGGATCGCCTGCAGACCGACCACGTCCTTGGCCAGATCCTGAATATTGCCCTGCGCGGCGTCGATAACCGCCAGGCGCTCCTGCAGCCGGCTCAGATTCTCGTGCGTCGAGCGGGTCTGTTCCGTCAGCGTTTCACCCAGCCGCTGCGACATGCCGTCGAGGCGCTGGTTGAGCGTCTGGCTCATCTCGCTCTGGCGTGTGCCGAGCGTCTCTGCCATTGCGGCGATCCGGCCGTGTAGCTCGGCCTGCGTTTTCAGGAGGTCGGAGGTTTCACCATCGGCCTGCGCTTTTTTTTCGCGGCTTTTCGTGGTCATCCAGACGGCAGCCAGGCCGAAAACCAGGGCCGCAAGCAGCGCGCCGAAGCTGATGTCGACGGAACCGGCCCGCAATGCTGGATCAAGGAGAACGGAGAAATCTATACCCATGTCTAAATCTAGCAGATTTCCTGTGATTCGTAAGATCAAAACAAGAACATTCCTGCGGCGGAAATGAGTCCGACGGAACGGGCGACAGGTGCCTGTTTGGCCTGCGTGTTTTTTATTTCCTCGGCGCAAGAGATACGTTATGGGAAGCCATGACTATCAAACCGCTTATCATTTTGCCCGATCCCGTGCTGCGCCAGCAATCGAAGCCCATCGAACAGGTGGACGCCGAAGTGCTACGCCTCGCCGACGACATGCTGGAAACCATGTATGATGCGCCGGGCATCGGCCTTGCCGCCATTCAGGTCGGCGTGGCGCGCCGCATGCTGGTGATTGACGTTGCGCGTGAAGGCGAGGAAAAGACCCCGATCGTCTTCATCAATCCGGAAATCCTCAAGGTGTCGGACGATATCTCGACCTATGAGGAAGGCTGCCTCTCCATTCCCGACTATTACGCCGAAGTCGAGCGCCCCGCAGCCTTGACGGTGCGATATGTCGGCCGTGACGGCAAGCAGCAGACCGTCGAGGCGGACGGGCTTCTGGCGACGTGTCTGCAGCACGAGATCGATCACCTGAACGGCGTTCTCTTCATCGACCATATTTCGCGGTTGAAGCGCGACATGGTCATCAAGAAATTCACGAAAGCGGCCCGCGCAAAGGTCTGATCCGTCCTCCTTATCTGGAGACGGAACGGCAAAAAGGGCAGGGGGCGACGATGGCTCTTCGCATCATCTTCATGGGCACACCGGAGTTTTCCGTCCCCACGTTGCGTGCATTGGTGGAAGCGGGTCACGAGGTCGTTGCCGTCTATACGCAGCCGCCGCGTCCCGGCGGCCGTCGTGGCCTCGATCTGCAAAAATCTCCGGTGCATCAGGCGGCTGAGCTTCTGGGCCTGCCCGTGCTGACGCCCGTAAACTTCAGGGCTGAAGAAGATCGCCAGCAGTTTCGGGAGTTTAATGCCGATGTGGCGGTCGTGGTGGCCTATGGGCTGCTGTTACCCGAAGCGATCCTCTCCGGCACGCGCCTTGGCTGTTATAATGGCCATGCTTCGCTGCTGCCGCGCTGGCGGGGCGCGGCACCCATCCAGCGGGCGATCATGGCCGGCGATGCCGAGACCGGCATGATGGTCATGAAAATGGAAAAGGGGCTGGATACCGGCCCCGTCGCGCTGACCGCCAGGGTCGCGATCGATGAGAACATGACTGCCGGCGAATTGCACGATAGCCTGATGCTGGCCGGCGCACGGCTGATGCGGCAGGCAATGGACAAGCTGGAAGCGGACGATCTTCCTCTGACCGTGCAGGCCGAAGAGGGTGTTGTTTACGCATCCAAGATCGACAAGGGCGAGACCCGTATCGATTTTTCCCGGCCCGCACAGGACGTGCATAACCACATTCGCGGCCTCTCGCCGTTTCCCGGCGCCTGGCTGGAGATGGACATCGGCGGCAAGGCGGAGCGGGTGAAGGTTCTGGCCTCCGAACTGGCGAGCGGCATGGGAGAAGCGGGCGCAGTGCTTGATGATGCCCTGACCATCGCCTGTGGCAGCGACGCGGTGCGGCTCACCCGTCTGCAGAAGGCGGGCGGCAAGCCGATGTCGGCGGCGGATTTCGTGCGCGGCACGCCGGTTCCCCCCTCAACGAGGCTCGGTTGATGCCACGTTTCCGCATGACCGTCGAATATGACGGTACGCCTTATTACGGCTGGCAGAGACAGGATAACGGGCCGTCCGTGCAGGGCGCTCTGGAAGCCGCCGTCCGGTCGCTGACCGGCAAGACCGTTTCCATTCGCGGTGCCGGCCGCACGGATTCAGGCGTACATGCTGTCGGGCAGGTCATACACGTTGATCTTGCTCGCGACTGGGAACCCTACAAGCTTCGCAACGCGGTGAACGCGCATCTGGCCATGGCGAAAGAGGCCGTCTCGGTTCTGGATGCGGCGGCGGTGACGGAAGATTTCGACGCCCGTTTTTCCGCCATCCGTCGCCATTATCTCTATCGTATTATCTGCCGCAAATCGCGGCTGGCGCTGGAGCACAAGCGTGCATGGTGGGTGTCGAAGGACATGGACCATGAGCGCATGCATGAAGCCGCCCAGATGCTCGTCGGCCGGCACGATTTTACTACCTTCCGCTCGGTCCATTGTCAGGCGAACAGCCCGGTCCGGACGCTCGACCGGCTGGATGTGACCCGCACCGGCGATCTCATTGAGATACGAGCGACGGCGCAGAGCTTCCTGCATAATCAGATCCGTTCTTTTGCGGGCACGCTGAAACTGGCGGGTGAAGGCACCATGACGCCGGAGGATGTACGCGCGGCGCTGGAAGCGCGGGATCGCAAGGCCTGCGGCCCCGTCGCACCGCCGGACGGTCTTTATTTCATGCAGGTCGATTATCCCGACGTCATTCCGCCACGCCGTCACCCCGCAGTTGAAATCACGGAAGATATGGACTGACCCGAAAGGTCGCCCTGTGTCTCAGGCCGGATAAACGCCGAGAAAACGCTGCAGCGCTTCCGATAGCAGCATCCCCGGCACCAGCAGCGTCATGACGATTGCCGAGACAAGCAGCGACTGGTCGCGGATGAAGAACCGCACAATGCGCGAAAAGGCAAAGACCAGCGACAAAAGCAGCGCCAGCCAGAGAATGGCGATCAACCCCTGCAAAGGCGGCAGGAAGAATGCAATCAGGATCAGAACGGCATAGGCATAGTAAAACGGCAGCGACAGCCAGTTCATGGTGGTGACCAGCGGTGCGAATTTTTCCCTTGCGCCGAAGGCGAACAGCAGCATGCCGATCAACAGCAGCGGCACGATCCAGCATATGGCCTCGACCATCGCCAGGCGGAAAAAGAAGATGAAGCCTGTTCCGGTGCCGGGCGGATAGCTGGCCAGGAAGGCAGCGCGCAGCCACAGCCAGGAAACCAGCATGGCGGGCAGGCACCACAGGGCCGAATAGAAAGATCGCCACATGCCGCGTTCGGACAGGTCCAGGTAACGCGCGCCGGCATGGTCGCCGAGCAGCAGAAGCCACAGGCCCTTCAGATAGAGCCTTATTTCACTTGCCGTCGGCATGGGCGAACCAGCGTTCGATAAAGGTTTCGTAAATGCGGGTCAGCGTCTCGAGATCGGCAACCGCCACGCGCTCATCGACCATATGCATGGTCTGCCCGACGAGGCCGAATTCTACCACCGGGCAATAATCCTTGATGAAGCGCGCATCCGATGTGCCGCCCGTGGTCGAAAGCCGGGGCTCCTTGCCTGTCACGGCCTCCACAGCGCCGGAAAGCGACGAGATGAGGGCATTGTTCCGTGTCAGGAAAACATGGGCCGGGCGGTCGGCCCAGACGATGTCGTATTTCACCGGGCTGCGGTCTGGGCGCAGCTCGCCGTCCGCTGCGGCGGCATCGAGGCGACGGATGATTTCCGCTCGCAGGCTTTCGGCCGTCCAGCTGTCGTTGAAACGGATATTGAAAGCCGCTGTCGCCCGCGCCGGGATCACATTGGTGGCGGCGTTGCCGGTGTCGACGGTCGTCACTTCCAGATTGGAGGGCTGGAAATTATCCGTACCGTTATCGAAGGGCGGATGCATCAGCGCATGGGTCAGCTGTAGCAGTCCGCGAATGGGATTGTCGGCGAGATGCGGATAGGCGGCATGCCCCTGCACGCCGTGCACGGTGATGCGGCCGGAAAGCGATCCACGGCGGCCGATCTTGATCATGTCACCCAGCTGGTCGGGATTGGTCGGCTCGCCCACCACGCAGGCGTCCCAGGTTTCGCCTTTGGCTGCAGCCCATTCCAGCAGCTTTGAGGTGCCGTTGATCGACGGACCTTCCTCATCGCCGGTGATCAGGAACGACACCGAACCCTTCGGTTTGCCATGTTTCTCGATATGGCGGGCAATGGCGGCGATAAAGCAGGCAATGCCGCCCTTCATGTCCACGGCACCCCGGCCGAACATCTCGCCGTCAGCAATCTCGGCCGCAAAGGGCGGATGGCTCCATGCGGCCTCGTCGCCCACCGGCACGACGTCCGTGTGGCCCGCAAACATCAGATGCGGACCTTCCGTGCCGAGCCGGGCATAGAGGTTTTCCACGTCAGGCGTTCCCGCTTCCGTCGCCAGCATTTTTTCCACCACAAAGCCAAGCGGTGAAAGCAGGGTGTCGAGCAGCGATAGCGCACCGCCTTCGGCGGGCGTCACCGAGGGGCAACGGATGAGGGCGGCGAGATTGGCAACGGGATCGGTCGTGGTCATGGCAGTCGCTTTTATCAGTCGCGCAGAAGCTCGTTGATACCGGTCTTGGAGCGGGTCTTTTCATCGACGCGCTTGACGATGACGGCGCAATAGAGGCTCGGGCCCGGCTCGCCGTTCGGGAAAGGCTTGCCCGGCATGGTGCCGGCAACGACGACGGAATAGGGCGGCACTTCGCCATAGGTGATCTCGCCGGTGGCGCGGTCGACGATCTTGGTGGACTTGCCGATGAAGACGCCCATGCCGAGAACGGCGCCTTCGCGCACGATGCAGCCTTCGACGACTTCCGAACGGGCGCCGATGAAGCAATTATCCTCGATGATGGTCGGGCCGGCCTGAAGCGGCTCCAGAACGCCGCCAATACCGACGCCGCCCGAAAGGTGGACGTTCTTGCCGATCTGCGCACAGGAACCGACCGTCGCCCAGGTGTCGACCATCGTGCCTTCATCGACATAAGCGCCGAGATTGACGAAGGACGGCATCAGCACCACGTTCTTGGCCACATAGGCGGAGCGGCGCACCACCGCGTTCGGCACGGCGCGGAAGCCGGCGGCGCGGAACTGGTTTTCGCCCCAGTTTTCGAACTTCGATGGCACCTTGTCCCACCAGGTAGATTCGCCCGGTCCGCCGGTCACGATCTCCATATCGTTCAGACGGAAGGAGAGGAGCACGGCCTTTTTCAGCCACTGGTTCACCTTCCAGTTTCCATCCGCCTGCTTCTCGGCCACGCGAACCTTGCCGCTGTCGAGAAGTTGAAGAGATGTGTCCACCGCGTCGCGAACCTCGCCCTTCGTCGATACGTTCACACCGTCGCGGTTGTCGAAGGCGGTTTCGATGATGGTTTCGAGGGAGGTGAGATCCGTAAGGCTCATGGAAAATTCCTTAAAGTCGCGTGTGTTCGTGGTCACGGATGGTCCCGCGCCGCTGGAAGGCTTTGGCCATTTGATCTAAGGGAGTGTTGGAAAGGCGTCAATGTGATTTGGGTGATTTGGCGCGTCAGACGAAAGGCATGGAAATGACACGACTGAAAAACGGCAAGTTGCGGCGCAAGGACGGGGTTTGGGACCCCTTGAAACGCAGTGCCGTCGACAAGCAGCAGGCCGAAGTCGTTCAAAAGACGCCGCAGTCGGATTCCCCGTCCTACAGGCTTGCCTATGTGGACATGGATTTTCTCTGCCGCGAGGAGTTGCGCCCCATCAGACTTCAATTGGAACTTCTGAAAACGGAAATGGCGCTGACGGAGCGCGGGATCAAATCCACCGTCGTCATGTTCGGCGGCGCCCGTATTCCTGAACCGGGCGGCGAGGCTTGGGCGGCGCGTAACGAGACGCAGAAGCGCAATCTGGAGCAATCCTCGGTCTATTATGACGAGGCGCGCAAGTTCGCCCGGCTTTGCACCGAATATGCCGCGAAATCCGATCACCTCGAATATGTCGTGGTCACCGGTGGCGGTCCAGGCGTCATGGAAGCGGGCAATCGCGGCGCTGCCGATGCGGGAGGCCCGTCAATCGGCCTCAACATCGTGCTGCCGCACGAGCAGGCCCCCAACCCCTATGTCACGCCGGAACTGAGCTTCAATTTCCACTATTTCGCCATCCGCAAGATGCATTTCCTCATGCGGGCAAAGGCCGTGGTGATTTTCCCCGGCGGTTTCGGCACGCTCGATGAACTTTTCGAAGCGCTGACCCTGATCCAGACGAAGCGCATGGAGCCCATTCCGCTCATCCTGTTCGGCGAGAAATTCTGGCGATCCGTGATCAATTTCGAGTTTCTGGCGGATTTCGGCACCATTGCGCCGGAGGATATGAATCTCCTGAATTTCGCTGAAACGGCCGATGATGCGTGGCGCATCATTTCCGAACATTATGAACATTGAATTTTAGCTTGATGCGGCGCGGCGGTTTTAGGGCTTAATTAGCAAAGATATTCTAGTTTTCCCTCGTCGCGCTGCAGCGCACTGCCCACACGGGCGGGCCTCCATGACGGAGATTAATCATCCGTTGACGTCAGTCGTTCTGACTGGCGATTTGATCGAGGCCAAAATGTTCAATTTCAAAGTGAAGTCGCTTGCGACCAAGCTGATCCTCGTAACCGGCTGTGCCATCACCACGGTTCTCGTCGCATCGAATTCCTTCCTTATTTCCCAGACCAGCGAGCGCGTCCACGCGCTGACCATGGATCAGGCCAATACCGAGGCACGCGCCATCGCCAACGTCATCGCCGCCGATGTGGGCGAACTCGGCAGCGCCGCGCGCTCCATGGCCGGCGTCATCGGTCGCGCGCATCAGGCGAAATCGATGGATCGCCCCGGCATCGTCAACATCCTCAAGGCCAATGTCGAGCAGAACACCTTCGCTTTCGGAAGCTGGTTCTGCGAGCAGCTCGGCCTTTTCGACGGACAGAGCAAGGAGATCGCCGGCAGGCTCGATCTCGGCACCAATGAAAACGGCGCCTTCGCACCCTACTGGTCGAAGACCCAGAAGGGCGATATCCAGTTCTCAACCTTCAAGAACGACTATGCGGCGGAATGGTATGCGCTTGCCGCCAAATCCGGCAAGGGCGCGATTACCCAGCCCTATCTTGCCGAAGGCACGGAAGTGCCCACCACCATGACCTCGCTTGCCTATCCCGTCATGTCGGATGGTAAGATGATCGGCGTGGCGGGCGTTGATATTTCGCTGGCCTCGCTGTCGCAGAAGCTGCAGGCGCTGCATCCTTTCGAGACCGGCCGCGTGACGCTGGTATCGCAGGGCGGTCAATGGCTGGTGCCGCCGACGCCCGAACAGAACATGAAGGCCTATGACGGAGACGGTGCTAGCACCGTTCAGGCGGCCATCACCTCGGGCAAACAGGGCCTTATCGAAAATCTCGGCCTCGATACCGATGCGCCCTATAACCGTCTTGTCTACCCCTTCGCAGTTCCTGGCCTCAATGCGACCTGGGTGGTTCTGGTCGATATTCCCCATCAGGCGCTGAACGCTCCGGTGGAAGAGCAGACCTACATGATGATCATCGGCGCGATCGTCATTCTCGCCGCAGTCATCACCGCCCTTTATTTCGCCGTCCGTCACTTCGTCGGTGGCCCGCTCGCCTCTCTGGTCGCGGATGTTCGCACGCTGAGCGACGGCCGTTACGACGCGCCCGTGTCCGGGCAGGACCGCAGGGATGAAACGGGTGCTGTGGCGACCGCACTGGAAGGCTTCCGTGCAAAGCTCGCCGGCATTCGTGAAATGGAGGCCGAGGCTGCAGTCCAGCGCGGCAATGCCGAAACGGCGCGCCAGCGGTCGGAATCCGAACGCAGCGAAAACAGCCGCATGCAGCAGCACATCGTCAGCGTGCTCGGTTCAGGCCTCAACGCGCTTTCGCAGGGCAATCTGACTTACCGGATCAACGACGAGTTCCCCGGTGAATATGCAAAGCTCCGCGATGATTTCAATTCGGCGCTCGCCAGCCTCGAGGAAACCGTCTCCACGGTGAATGCAACGGTTGTCAGCATCGGCAACGGCACCGGTGAGATCACCCGGGCCGCCAGCGATCTTTCGCACCGCACGGAACAGCAGGCCGCAAGTCTGGAAGAAACCGCAGCCGCCCTCAATGAGCTGACTGCGCAGGTCAATTCCAGCGCGGAAAATGCCGCACAGGCGGCCGGCGCTGTCAGCCATGCCTGCGACGATGCCGGCAAGTCGGGTGAGGTCGTGCAGCAGGCCGTGAATTCCATGGAGGGCATCGCGCAATCCTCGGCGGAAATCTCCCGCATTATCGGCGTCATCGACGAGATCGCCTTCCAGACCAATCTCCTGGCGCTGAATGCCGGTGTGGAAGCCGCCCGCGCGGGCGATGCGGGCAAGGGCTTTGCCGTTGTCGCGCAGGAAGTGCGCGAACTGGCGCAACGCTCCGCCAATGCGGCCAAGGAGATCAAGGGCCTGATCAATACCTCGGCAAGGCAGGTTGGCGAAGGCGTTCAGCTGGTTGGCAAGGCGGGTGAGACGATGAAGAACATCGCCGACCAGGTCTTGCAGATCAACCAGCTGATCAGGCAGATTTCCGCCTCCGCCAGCGAGCAGGCCGTGGGCCTGAAGGAGATCAATTCCGCCGTTACCCAGATGGACCAGGTCACCCAGCAGAATGCGGCAATGGTGGAGGAGACCACCGCAGCCAGCGTGACGCTGAATGGTGAGGCCGGAACGCTGAAATCGCTCGTCGCCGGCTTCTCCGTGTCGGGCGGTCATTCAAGCCAGCAATTGCGCGTCACTGCGGCGGCAATGCGCGCACCCGTCGCTCCCGCACATGCACCTGCGCGCTCCGCCGCGCCGCGTGCCCAGCCAAGAACCAGCGGCGCAAACGCGCTGGCGCAGGATGACTGGACCGAATTCTGACGGCTATCTCCCGATCGAATGAAAAGGGCCGCTGGTTTTTCCAGCGGCCCTTTTTATGTCCGGGTTCCGGTCAAAGCCGGGCGAAACGTTCGGTCAGCAATTCGAAGAAACCGTCCGCATCCACGTTGCGCATCACGCGCGCATTGGCGGAGCGCTCGGTCACGCGCCACCAGTCCACCACCGTCATGCCCATGGTCAGTTCAGAACTGACCTCGATTTCGACATTGCAGTCACGCCCCTGAAACAGCTCGGGCTTGATGAGATAGGCGATGACGGACGGATCATGCAGCGGGCCACCGTCCGAACCGTATTTCTCGATGTCGAAACGTTCGAAGAATTCCAGCATTTCCGCCATGGCGATCGCCGGGCGTGTGCCGATGTCGCGAATGCGGCTGACGCGTGCCTTGGTGGTCAGGAGCTTATGGGTGACGTCGAGTGGCATCATGACGACTGGAATGCCTGCACGGAAGACGATATCGGCGGCCTGCGGATCGACATAGATGTTGAATTCCGCTGCCGGCGTGATGTTGCCGCCTTCGAAGAAGCCACCGCCCATCATCACCAGCTCCTTGATACGGTCAGCGATCTCAGGTGCCTTCAGCAGAGCCAGCGCCACATTGGTCAGCGCGCCAAGCGTGCAGAGCGTCACGGTGCCGGCGGGTTCGCGCATCAGCGTTTCGATGATGAAATCGACCGCGTGCTGCTTTTGCGCTTCCATTGTCGGCTCATCGAGAACCGGGCCGTCGAGGCCGGTGCTGCCGTGAACATGTTCGGCGGTGATGGGCTTGCGCACCAGCGGCTTCTCGGCGCCCTCATAGACGGGAATATCGGTGCGGCCGCACAATTCGCAGATGATACGGATGTTGCGGCTGGTCAGTTTCAGCGGAACGTTGCCGGCGACGGCGCACAATCCGAGAATTTCGATTTCCTCCGGGCTTGCGAAAGCGAGCATGATTGCCGCCGCGTCGTCCTGGCCCGGATCCGTGTCGATGATGATTTTTCTGCGTTCTGCCATGTCTTGCCCGCCGTTGAGATGAGCGCTTTTTTCGAGCGGCAGGTGCTCACTTGTCAAGCCACATTCCTTTGCGCCCGTGTCCGTCTTGCGCATTGCTGCCTGGCTTCCCATATTGTTTGAGCCGGTGCGATTGACCGGCAAGGTTGCCGGAAGCGGGACCGCGAAACGTCGCTTGGTTGCAAGGACAGAAACGATATGAGCCGCATGACGCCATTCACCCACCCGCTGTTGCTGGGTTTTGATGCCATGGAAAAAACGCTGGAGCGTATGGCGAAGGCCAATGACGGCTATCCTCCCTAC
This sequence comes from Agrobacterium tumefaciens, assembly GCA_025560025.1. Classification (NCBI taxonomy): domain Bacteria; kingdom Pseudomonadati; phylum Pseudomonadota; class Alphaproteobacteria; order Hyphomicrobiales; family Rhizobiaceae; genus Agrobacterium; species Agrobacterium tumefaciens. The sequence continues at coordinate 53,062 of CP048485.1, forward strand.
AATATCGAGCGCCTGCCGGGCAGTGACGATGTGCCGGAACGGCTGCGCATCACCATCGCGGTTGCCGGGTTTTCGCAGGATGATCTGGATGTAACGACGGCCGACAACCAGCTCGTCATTCGCGGCCGCCAGCAGGAACAGGAAAAGCGGGATTTTCTTTATAGAGGCATCGCAGCGCGCCAGTTCCAGCGGGTCTTCGTGCTTGCCGATGGCATGCAGGTCAGGGAAGCGCGCATGCGCAACGGCCTTCTCTCCATCGATCTCGTCCGGCCTGAAATTTCGAACGTGGTAAAGAAAATTAATATTTCCGTCTCAGAGTAGAACGTGAACGCCGGAATCGGACATGAATCGCTCGGCGTGAAGAAGGAGGCTGAAATATGCTTTTAAAAGAAGCGCATGCGCGTCTCACCCGATCACAGCTCGCCCATATCGGTGAGGGCGAAGTGGGATATATCCGCAAGATCCGTGCGGAAGACGTCAGCCGCTGTTTCCCGGAGGCGCCTGATCTCGATCCGCAACTGGATCTGTGGGCGCTGTTCGGTGCGGATGGTACGCCGATCCTCCTGACGGACAACCGGTCCAGTACGTTTTTCAAGGCTGCTGAAGACGATCTTACGACCGTCAGCCTGCATTGAAGAAAAAAGCCCGCTTTTGAGCGGGCTTTTTCTTTAGCGGATCAGAGGAATGGGCGGTCGGGCATATCGTCGATCGAGATGACGCCGTCCTTGTTCTTGTCCAGCCGTTCGAACATTTTTTCACCGGCTGCGGTGAATTCGGCCTTGCTGACCTGGCCGTTCTCGTCAGTATCGGCCCAGCGGATCAGCGCGTAGCCGGCGCCCTTGCCGCCATGCTTGCTCCAGCCCTGATGGCCGAAACGGCCGCCATGTTCGCGTTCGGCATGTCTTTCGGCGCGCTTGCCTTCAGGGGCCTTGCCGTCTTCGGCTTTGGCTTCCTCACGCTCGGGGCGCGGATTGGCGGCGCGGAAGGCCTCCATCTTTGCCTGACGATATTCGCGCATTTCCTTCGGCGTGATCGAGCCGTCCTTGTCCTTGTCGATCTCGGTGAAGAGTGCGTCCTGACGTGCGGCGAATTCCTCCTTGGAAATCTTGCCGTCCTTGTTGGTGTCGGCAACCTTCAGGAGGTGAACGAAGGCCGCTTCCTGGCGAATGGGCATGCGCTCGCCATGGCCTTTGCCCGGCGCAGGCGGGGCGGCAAAACCTGCCGTTGCGGCCGTGCCGACCAGAAGGGCTGCGCCAAGAGCAGAGAGGGCGATTTTTCGTGTGGTCATCGTCATTACCTTTCTTTGGTGTCCCTGAGAAAAAGATAATGACGTCGACCGCGCCCCACCACTTAAACATCGGTAAGGTGGATGAAGCTTCGGTAATGTTGTCAGCGCGGGATCGTTCTGGTCAGAAAGCCGGTCAGATCGTCGGTGATATAATCGATATGTGCATCCGTCTCGACGGGAATCTCCCAGCGTTCCATGATGACGCCCTCGAGATTGGAGGGAACGAGAAGAACGGTCTTCATGCCGAGCGCCTTGGGTGCCGCGAGATTGCGCGGCAGGTCCTCGAACATGGCGGCTTTTTTCGTATCGAGCTTTGCGAGCGCCGCGAATTTCTCGTAGGTCGCGCTGGCCGGCTTGGGTAGATAATTCGCGGCGACAATGTCGAAAATATCTTCGAAATGATCGAGAATGCCGAGCGCACCGGCGGCTGCCTGCGCATGTTTGACGCTGCCATTGGTCAGGATGAACTTGCGGCCCGGCAAGGCCTTTATTGCCTCGCCGAGTTCCGGATGCGGTTTCAGCGCCGAATAATCGATGGCATGGGCGCGTTCCAGAAACTCATCGGGGCTTATGCCGTAGTTGATCATCAGGCCCTGAAGCGTGGTGCCATGGTCATGATAATAGCGTTTCTGCAGCTTGCGGGCTTCGTCGGGATCAAGTTTCAGAAGCTCCGCCACATAGGCCGTCATATTACGATCGATCTGGGAAAACAGATTGACGTGATGCGGATAGAGCGTGTTGTCGAGATCGAAGACCCATTCGCTCACATGGGCGAAATCGGCGGCATCGGGCAGGTTTTGCGGCTTTGTGTTCATGGGCTGCTTTATGCCCGTTTCGAATGCCGAAGAAAATCGAAAAGACGACGACTGAAGGGAAAATCGGGCTTGGCCGCAGCCTTCAGCGCATGATACCGCCAATGCTATGGAACTCTGGATAGGCATAACCTTCGCAAGCGCGTTCTTGCAGAACCTGCGCTCGACCCTGCAAAAGCACCTCAAGGGCATGATGGGCACCACGGGCGCGACTTTCGTGCGCTTCGTATTCGGAATGCCTTTTGCTGTCGCTTACCTCGTTTTTCTGCATGGTGCGCTCGGCCGGCCGCTGCCGGTGCCGAACATGTCCTTTGCAATATGGGCAATGGTCGGAGCCATGGCGCAGATCGCCGCCACCTTCCTGCTCGTGCACCTGTTCTCCTTCCGCAATTTTGCGGTCGGCACGGCCTATTCCCGCACCGAACCGGCGCAGGCGGCGCTGTTTGCGCTGATTTTCGTCGGAGAAAGCGTCAACAGCGGAACTTTGGTGGCCATCGCCGTTTCAGTGGCCGGCGTCATGCTGATTTCGGTCGCGCGCACGGAAGTGACACCCGCTTCCATCCTCACCTCCATTTTCAGCCGCACGGCGGGCATCGGCCTGGCCTCGGGCGCGTTCTTCGGCCTCTCATCGGTTGCCTATCGTTCCGCCTCGCTGGCGCTGGCGCCCAGCCTGCCTGCCCCGGATGCCATGATGCAGGCCGGTTTTACCCTTGTCGTCGTCATTGTGACGCAGACCCTGTCGATGTTCCTTTGGATCGTCTGGCGGGAGAGGGACGAGCTGCCTCGCATCGCCAGAACGTGGAAACCGTCGCTTGCGGTCGGTTTCGTCGGCGCCACGGCGTCATTCGGCTGGTTCACGGCGATGACCCTGCAACAGGCCGCCGTGGTCAAGGCGCTGGCGCAGGTGGAAATGCTTTTTGCCTTCGCCTCGACCGTGCTTTTCTTCAAAGAGAAGATCAACCGGCTGGAAATTTCCGGCTGCCTGCTGATCGTCGTGGGCGTATTGTCGCTGCTGGCATTCGGCTGAAAAACCGTCTATGGCGGACAGGCTTGATCGCCCGCCACAGACAGGAGCCGTCTCAGGGCACGATAAGCGTGCCGGCACCTTCGGTAAAGATTTCCAGAAGGACGGAGTGGGCGGTCTTGCCGTTGAGGATCACCACGCCTTGAACGCCGGCCTTGATGGCCTCGATGCAGGTCTCGACCTTCGGGATCATGCCGCCGGAAATCGTGCCGTCCTTGATGAGCGCGCGCGCCTGGGAGACGGTCAGTTCCTTGATGAGTTCCTTGTTCTTGTCGAGAACACCCGGCACATCGGTCAGGAACAGGAGGCGGGTGGCGTTGAGCGCACCGGCGATGGCGCCGGCAAAGGTGTCGGCATTGATGTTGTATGTGGCGCCATCGCGACCGGGAGCAACGGGAGCGATGACCGGGATCATCTCCGACTTGGCGAGCAGGTCGAGCAGAGTGCGGTCGACTTCGACCACTTCACCGACAAAACCAAGATCGAGAACGCGCTCGATATTGCTATCGGGATCGATCACGGTCTTTTTCGCCTTTTCGGCAAAGACCATGTTGCCGTCCTTGCCGCACAGGCCGATGGCCCATTCGCCCGTCTGGTTGATGAGCGCGACGATCTCCTTGTTGATGGAGCCGGCCAGAACCATCTCGACGATTTCGACGGTCTTGGCGTCGGTGACGCGCAGGCCGCTTTCGAACTTCGATTCGATGCCCATCTTCGTCAGCATCGCGCCGATCTGCGGGCCGCCGCCATGCACGACGATGGGATTGATGCCGGACTGCTTCAACAGGGCGATATCTTCCGCGAAAGCCTTTCCGAGCGTCGAATCCCCCATGGCGTGACCGCCATATTTCACGACGATGGTCTTGTTCTCGTATTTCTGCATGAAGGGCAGAGCCTGTGCGAGCAGCCGCGCCTGAGTTTCGCTTTCGGAAGCAGTCATCTAAAAACCTCGGTCTGTGGTTGCGGCCTTCGAGAGCCTTGCATCGCTCTACAGCATCGGCGCAAAAATCGGAATCGATTTTTGCAGTGCAGGAGGCACGGATTCACCATGCCCGAGCTCTGGCAAGGACAGGTGAATGCCGGTGCTCGACGAATGAAATAACCTCCGGGCCTTATTGTGTCGGCCGATAGTAAAATTCTGCTTTTGGTCACCTCGGAGCGCGTAATAAGATTGACATAAAGCACCAATCGGACCAGCCTTGTGGGGAGCAGGGGAGGGGTTATTCAGCAGGGCGACGGGACGTGTCGCGCGTTGTGAAAACGATGCTGGCCTGAACGACCGAGGAGTTTGAAGACCTATGACGGCACCGGATCGAGACAAGCAAAGCGGTTTGCGGGACGAAGTGCTCGCTGGCGAATATGTGCTGGGTGCCCTGCCGCCGGAGAGCATGGCGGAGCTTGCCAAGCGCATCAAGCGCGACCGTCAGTTTGCCGCCATGGTCAGGCGCTGGCGGGACAATCTGGCGGAAACCGAATATCGCGAAAAGGCGACCATCACCGCATTGCTTGAGAGTGATCCGGCCCGATCCGGCCTGCCTTTCCGGGGCCAGCCGTTGCGCAATGGCAGCATGTTTGCGGCCATGGTGTCCGAGATATGGCATTCCGTGCGGTTCTGGCGCCTTCTGGCGTTGACGGCGATGCTCTGGACCGCCGTTCTGCTTTTCACCATCGCTTGAAGGCTGCGGCCTCCTAGAGGGAAACCGTTCTTACGATCTCTTCACGCAGGCTATCCAGCCCGAAGGATTTTTCCGAGGATGTGGCGAGAACCTCCGGATAGGCGGCGGGGCGCTTGCGGATTTTCTCCAGCGTTTCGTTGATCAGCCGGGGAACGCCGACATCCTTGATCTTGTCTGTCTTCGTCAGCACGACCTGGTAGGAAACGGCCGCCTTGTCGAGCAGGCTCAGAACCTCCTCGTCGTTCTTTTTGATGCCGTGGCGGGAATCGATCAGCACGTAAACCCGCTTCAGCGTCGCGCGGCCGCGCAGATAATCGAAGACAAGCTTCGTCCAGGCATCGACATGGTCCTTGGGCGCCTGCGCATAACCGTAACCGGGCATGTCGACCAGCGCCATCGGAGGCAGATCACCTGCCTCACCGGAATAACCTTCCGGCACGAAGTAGTTCAGTTCCTGCGTACGTCCGGGCGTGTTGGACGTACGGGCAAGTCCCTTGTGACCCACCAGCGCATTGATGAGCGAGGACTTTCCGACGTTGGAACGTCCGGCAAAGGCAATCTCCGGCGGCCCTTCGGGCGGCAGGAACTTCATTGCGGGAACGCCGCGAATGAATATCCAGGGACGCCCGAAAAGGGGCTTTTCAGTTGCCGGGCCGGTCTCACTCATTTCGATTGCACCGGCTTTCGCTTGAATAGCCCTTTGAGATTGTCGAACAGTTCGATCTTGGCACCGTGACGCTTCATGATGAGGGCCTGCTGCGAGATCGACAGCGTGTTGTTCCATGCCCAGTAGATAACCAGACCGGCCGGGAAGGAAGCCAGCATGAAGGTGAAGATCAGCGGCATCCAGGTGAAGATCATCGCCTGTGTCGGATCGGGCGGCGTCGGGTTCATGCGCATCTGCAGGAACATGGTGATGCCCATGATCAAAGGCCAGACGCCGATCATCAGGAAGTGCGGCACGTCATAGGGCAGAAGGCCGAACAGGTTGAACAGCGAGGTCGGATCGGGTGCGGAAAGGTCGTGGATCCAGCCGAAGAACGGTGCATGCCGCATTTCGATGGTGACGTAGATGACCTTGTAGAGGGCGAAGAAGACCGGGATCTGCAAGAGCATCGGCCAGCAGCCCGCGACCGGGTTGATCTTCTCTTCCTTGTAGAGCTGCATCATCGCCTGCTGCATGGCCATGCGGTCATCGCCATGTTTGGCCTTCAGCTCTTCCATCTTCGGCTGCACGCGCTTCATGTTCGCCATGGAAGCATATTGCTTGCTGGCGAGCGGGAAGAAGAGAGCCTTGACGACGATGGTGGTCAGCAGGATGGCCACGCCGAAGTTGCCAAAATAACGGAAGAAGAAATCCATCATTTTGAACATCGGCTTGGTGATGAAGTAGAACCAGCCCCAGTCGATGAGAAGGTCGAACTTCGGAATGGAATATTCGGTCTCGTAGCGGTCAACCAGCGGCACTTCCTTCGCACCGGCGAAGACAAGGCTTTTCAGCTCGATGGACTTGCCCGGTTCGACCGTCATCGGGTCGCTCTTGAAGTCGGCCTGATAGCTCGGCTGATTGCCGGTAATGTGCGAATAGCGGGTTTCGAAGGGTGTCGTCTGCGGCGGAACGATGGCCGCGGCCCAATATTTATCGGTGATGCCGAGCCAGCCGCCGGTTGCCTTGGCGACCGTTACCGGCGCTTCCTCGACATCCTTGTACTTCTCTTCCGTCAGGCTGCCATCGCTGCCCGAAACACCCAGAAAACCTTCATGGATAACGAAGACTGGGGGAATTGCCGGCTTGTTGTTGCGCGTCACGCGGCCATAGGTGGCAAACGAGATTGCTTCCTGCCCGGGGTTCTCGACCTTGTCGGCGACGGAGATCATGTAATGCTCGTCAATCGACACGGTACGGGAGAAAACGACGCCCTTGCCGTTGGTATAGGTGAGCGTGACGGGTGTGGTTTCCGTCAGCTTGTCGCCGCTTGCCAGCGTCCAGACCGTCGTCGGACCGGGAACGCCGCCGACTTCCTGTGCAGCGACATAACCGAGTTCGGTGAAGTAACCGTCCTTGGTGTCGGAGGGCGAGAACAGCGTGATGATCGGGCTCGAGTCATCAACGGTCTCATGGTAGTCCTTGAGCCGGATGTCGTCGAAACGGGCGCCGGTCAGATTGATCGAACCGGCAATGGCGTTGGTGTCGATGGTGACGCGCTGGGTTTTTGCGATCGCTTCTTCCCGCGTCGCCGTGGCGGCGGCCTGGGTGGAGGATGCGGGCGGTGTGCCTTCCACGGCCACGCCGGGTGCTGCACCCGGTGCCGGCTGCTGCTGCGTCGTCTGCTGCTGCGCCTGGCGGGCCTCTTCGGCGCGGCGCTGCTGCTCGATGCGCGGATTCATGTACAGGAATTGCCAGGCGAGGACGATGACAACCGATAGGGCTATCGCGATGAAGTAATTGCGGTTCTTTTCCATCATTCTTTCCTGGAGCGGGTCTCCTGGGACCGTTTCGGTTTCGCCGTTCCTTCAATTCGCTCGGCAAGGAGAGACTGAATTTTCGGGAATGCCGTATCGAGCACATCCCTGCGGGCGACAATCACATAGTCATGGCCGGGCTTCATTGCGAATCCGGCAGAAAGCCTGACGGCTTCCTTGAGACGGCGGCGCATGCGATTTCGCTCGACCGCGTTGCCTTGTCTTTTTGTTACGGTAAAACCGACCCGAGGTTCGGTCTCCGGGGTCTTTCGGTCAAGCACTTCCAGAAGAAAGGTGCTCCCCCGCCGTTTTTCCCCCGCCTGAACGGCAAGGAACTCCGACCGGTTTTTAAGCCGGCCGGGTCGTTTTTTTGTCTCACTCACGTGCCCGCGACTTTCATCGGGTCACAGAGGCGGCGATTAAGCCGACAGACGTGCGCGGCCGCGCGCACGGCGGGCTGCGAGAACCTTGCGGCCGCCAGCGGTAGCCATGCGGGCACGGAAACCATGACGACGCTTGCGAACAAGCTTGGACGGTTGGTAGGTACGCTTCGACATTTATTTAATACCGCGGTGTGCGGCCCTTCTTGAATTTGCAACTATTTGCAAGAGCGTTTCGTTTTTTGCACGGCTAACCCCGCCTGGGCGAGCTTTCAATGGCCGAGCGTGCGCGGCTTATAAGGGCATAGGCCGAGCAAAGTCAATTGCCGAAGGGGTTTTCGCACTTCACCTTTTGCGGAAAACGCGCGGCCATGTTCCCCGCTGAGCGGCATTAGATGCTGATTCCCGCGTACAATCGGTAAAATCCGAAATTCTTTCTTAACGCAGCATTGATAAATGTTGTGATGCGAAAAGTTATGCCAGCTTCCCATTTTTATCGCGCGGCTGGCTTTTGTTGGGGGAACGAAGTTGAGAATTCGCGGTCGTATTAATCTTCTTGTCGGGCTGATGAGCCTTGTGGCCTGTACCATTGGCGGGCTGTCTATATACGCGGTCAGCGAATTCCAGGTGCGCACGATCGGATACGAAAAGGCAGCGGAACGCGCCTACAAGGGCGAGGCGCTCAACCGTCTTGTCACCGCGGTCGTCATGGAGGCGCGCGGGGTCTACGCTGCGCCCGATATCGAAAAGGCGGCACCTTTCGCCGACGGCATCGTGAAGAACCTCGACGCCATGGAAAAGCTGATCGCGACATGGACACCTCTCGTTCCGGCGGAACAGAAGGCGGCCTTCGACAATCTTTCCAGCCGCTTCAAGGAGTTCAAGGCCTTCCGTCTGGAAACCGCGCGGCTTGCCCGCGAAGCCGGCCCGCAGGCCGCCAACCAGCAGGGCAACAACGAGGCGAACCGGGCCAACCGCAAAGCCTATCAGGCCGAAATCGATGCCGTCGTGAAGAATGACATCGCCGGGCTGGAGGCTGTCAGGGCCGGCATAGACGATTTTGTAACAACCACCTTCTGGCTGGTCATCATCGTCACCGGCAGCGGTATATTGGCCGGTGCGGCGTTTGGTCTCTACATCGGAACGCGCCAGCTGAGCGCCCCCATCCGCAAGGTTTCGGAAGTGATGAACGCTGTTGCGGACGGAAATCTGGACGCAGATGTGCCTTATCTCGGCCAGAACGATGAAATCGGCGAAATGGCAGCGGCCGTCGAGGTCTTCAAGAAGAATGGCCGCGAAGTTCGCCGCATGAATGCCCAGGAAGCCGCCATGCGCGCCAAGAGCGATGACCTGCAGGCCGGCATGGCCGTTGTCGTCGACGCGGCGGCGGGCGGTGATTTCAGCCGCCGCATCAACAAGGATTACGGCGATGAAAACCTCAATCGTTTCGCCGCGACCATCAATGCCCTGCTAACCGGTGTTGATAACGGCGTCTCTGAGACCAGCCGCGTCATCGAAGGTCTGGCTCGGGGTGATCTGACGGAAAAGATGGATGGCGAGTTCCGCGGCGTGTTCGCCGAACTGCAGGCCAACGTCAACGAGACACTCGCCAAGCTGCGCGAAACGATGCGGGAAGTGCGCAGCAGCACGGAAGGTATCAGCGGCAATGCGAACGAACTGCGCTCGGCGGCCGACGACCTGTCGAAGCGAACGGAACAGCAGGCCGCAGCCCTGGAGGAAACCTCCGCCGCTCTGGACGAAATCACCGCCGTCGTTCGCAATTCGACCGATCGTGCGCAGGAAGCCAGTACCATGGTGGCCGAGACCAAGCAGAAGACGGAGGAATCCGCCAATGTCGTCCGCGATGCCGTCTCCGCGATGGATCGCATCGAGCATGCGTCGCGTGAAATCAGCCAGATCATCAATGTCATTGACGAGATCGCCTTCCAGACCAACCTTCTGGCGCTGAATGCGGGCGTCGAGGCGGCGCGCGCAGGCGAAGCGGGCAAGGGCTTTGCCGTCGTCGCGCAGGAAGTGCGTGAACTGGCGCAACGCTCGGCAACGGCCGCGAAGGACATCAAGGCGCTGATCACCAAATCCGGCGAGGAAGTCGGCCGGGGCGTGTCGCTGGTGCAAAAAACCGGCAGCGCATTGAGTGAGATCGAGACGCGCGTCCTGGCGATCAACGATCACATCCATTCGATTGCCACTGCTGCGCGGGAACAGTCCACCGGACTGCACGAAGTGAACACGGCGATCAACCAGATGGACCAGGTGACGCAGCGCAATGCCGCCATGGTCGAGGAGACATCGGCTGCGACCCACAAGCTGAGCGGCGAGGCGGATCATCTGGTGACGCTGGTGGCACGCTTCAAGGTGGGCGTCGAGGAGGTCCACGCCCGGCCCCGCGCGGAACAGCCGATGCGGCCCGTGGCGGTTTCCGGCAGAACGGCGGCGGTTGCCTCGCCGGCCCGTAAATTGATGAACAGCGTTGGCCGTGCGCTTAATGCCCAGTCGGCCGCTGCGCCGGCGCATGGAGACTGGCAGGAGTTCTGATTGGACCCGGTTTACCCGTTCTCGTCAGATTAGCTCTGTTTCGAACGCCGCCCTCCCGGGCGGCGTTTGTTTTTCCTGCGATGAAAACGTTTGTTTTGCAGCGCATTGGAAAAAAATCAGTTAGGTCCTATTATTATACGTGCATATAAACCGAGCCGTTCAACCAAAGCGGCGGCGCGCATACAGGATCAGGGCCCGGTGTTTTCTAAAGGCGTAGACAGCTTGGACCGCACGGAGGACAATCCGGTGCACTGCATGCCGGGATTGACCGCAGGTCTTTCAGGACGCCTGCTGCTGCTGACGGTCATTTTCGTGATGATCGCCGAGGTGCTGATCTTCGTGCCCTCGGTCGCCAACATGCGCCTTTCCTGGCTGCGCGATCGGCTGAACACGGCAGCCGCTGCCGGTGCGGTGATTGACGGCTTGCAGGCAGAATTGCCGCGAAGCGTGCAGAACGACACACTGATGGCGACCGGGGCGAAGCTCATCGCACTGCGCAAGGACGGCACCTCGCGCCTCCTCGCCGTGGCCGAAACGCCGCCCGGGGTGGATGAGCAATATGATCTTTCCGATGTCTCGCAGCTGGCGGCGGTGCGGGATGCCTTTTCCACATTGCTGTTCGGCGGCAACCGCGTCATCCGGGTTTTCGACGTTGTCGGTGACAGCGACACCATCATCGAACTGGTGCTGGGCGAAAACAAGCTGCGGGCGGCGATGCTTGCCTATGCTCGCAACGTCTTCCTGATTTCCATCGTCCTGTCGCTGATCACTGCCGGTCTGATTTTCGTTTCCATCAACCGCATCATGATACGGCCCATCCGCCGCCTGACGCTCGGCATGCAGCATTTCTCCGAAGACCCCGGCAATCCGGAACGGATTTTCGTCGCCGAGGACGGGACCGATGAACTGGCGGTTGCTGGCCGCCATCTGGCCGACATGCAGACCGAGTTGCAGAAAACGCTCAGGCAACAGAAGAACCTCGTGGATCTTGGCCTCGCCGTTTCAAAGATCAATCATGACATGCGCAACATTCTGTCATCCGCGCAGCTGATGTCGGACCGCCTGGTGGATGCAAAGGACCCGATGGTGAGAAGTTTCGCGCCGAAGCTGCTGCGCACCATCGACCGTGCGGTGGCCTATACGGGCGAAGTTCTGGCCTATGGGCAGGCGACGGAAGGCGCGCCGAAACGCAAGACGGTTCACCTGAGCCTTCTGGTGCGCGATGTGCGCGACATTCTGGCGCTTGAGCCGGAAAGCGGTATCGAATTTCACGACAGTGTGCCCACTGATCTGACGGTTGATGCCGATGCCGAGCAGCTTTTCCGGGTGATCCATAATCTCTGTCGCAACGCCGTTCAGGCCCTGCAATCGGACGCGGCGAATGCGGCGCCCCGGCATCTTTCAATCTCGGCCCAAAGGGCTGGCAGCGTCGTCAGCATCGTCATAGACGACAACGGGCCGGGAATGCCGCGCAAGGCAAAGGAAAACCTGTTCTCCGCTTTCAGGGGCTCGGCCCGTTCCGGTGGCACCGGCCTCGGGCTCGTTATTGCGCGGGAACTGGTGCTTGCCCATGGCGGCACGATCGCGCTTGTTGAAAAGCCCGGCCCAGGAACCCAGTTCCGCATAGAGATCGCCGATCGTGCAGCTTCCGTACATGCGGCCAGAACCGCCTGAGAATCCCGCTCGCGGACGGCCTGATGCAATCACCATATCAGCCTGAAAATGCGTGACACGGGGTCGCTCAAAAACAGCCCTTATGGAATATCTTTTGTAATCAATGGGATAAATGAATTGCTGCGGAAAAATGACAATTTCGAAACGAAATCGCTTGCAATCGGAATGAGGACGTTTTAGAGGATCGCCACGCCACCGGAAACGACCGGAACGGCACGCACCCGTAGCTCAGCTGGATAGAGCACCAGACTACGAATCTGGGGGTCAGGAGTTCGAATCTCTTCGGGTGCGCCATTTCTCTTTCCATAAAAAATCAAATAAAATGCCTTTCGGGCCGCCGTTTATAATGCGGTTCAATGTCGGCATCTCTGTTGCCCTCTCGAAAACCCACAAGGTCGAACAGACTCCGAACGTCGCCAATATGTGCTAAAATCATCCGGTCATTAGCTGGCCTCAGGTGAAAGCCATGTTGGAAACTGACCAGGTATTTGCAGGTTCTATTCCGGAAAACTACGACCGTTACATGGTGCCGTTGATTTTCGAGCCCTTCGCCCGTGATCTGGCGCGGAGAGCGGCGTCATTGATGCCGATCGATGTGCTGGAAATCGCTGCGGGGACCGGGGTTGTCACCCGCGAACTGGCGCCCAGATTGCCGCCCGCCGCACATTATGTCGTAACCGACCTCAATCAGCCGATGCTTGATTTTGCAGCGGCGCGACAGGCGCCTGACAATCGCATTGATTGGCAGCAGGTGGATGCTCAGGCGCTGCCGTTTGAAGACGCGAGTTTCGATCTCGTTTTCTGTCAGTTCGGCGCGATGTTTTTCACCGACCGTCTGACCGCCTATCGCGAAGCAAAGAGGGTGTTGAAGCCCGGTGGACATTATTTATTGAACGTGTGGGACCGTATTGAAGAGAATGACTTCGCGAATGATGTGACGAACGCCCTTGCCGGTCTGTTTCCCGACGATCCGCCACGCTTCATGGCCCGCACTCCGCACGGCTATCACGATACGGCGTTGATCCGTGCCGAGTTGGAGAGTGCCGGCTTTTCCCGCGTGGCGATTGAGACGATAGCGGCGCAAAGCCGTGCATCGTCACCGCGCATTCCCGCCATGGCCTATTGTCAGGGAACCGTTCTTCGCACTGAAATCGAAGCCAGGGCGCCGGGAAAACTGGAAGCGGCGACGGCGTGTGCCGCATCCCGGATTGAAGCGAGGCACGGCAACGGCGAGGTTGCCGCCAAAATTCAGGCCCATGTGATTCTGGCTGTTGCGTGAGACACTTCGCCTGCTGATGCAGCCATGGCCGTCGAACAGGTCTTGAATCCGTATATTCGGGTTACCCCCTCATATTAGTGGATTTTTATGAAGGCCGGTATTGCAGGGCCTGGCGATGAGCCGGGATTATCGGGCTTTCCGGTGTCACCGAACTTTCTGCAAACCTTCGTCATATTGTCATACAATATAAGCATATGCGCTCCAGAAAAGGAGCGCAGAATGACGCCACAATCACTTGAACTTTCGGGTATCGGCAAAGGCTTCGGGGCTGACGATGTTCTGAAAGAGATCGAACTCTCCATCCGTCCCGGTGAATTCCTATCCCTCGTCGGCATGTCGGGCTGCGGCAAGTCCACGCTTCTGCGCATCATTGCAGGGCTGGAAACGCCGGATCGCGGTTCGGTCTCGATCGGTGGTCAGGATGTGACGGAACTCGATCCGAGTGACCGCAATCTGGCGATGGTGTTCCAGTCTTACGCCCTTTATCCGCATATGAACGTGCGCCAGAACATCGCAACGCCGCTCAGGATGCGACGTCTGCCCTTTGCAGCGCGCCTGCCGCTGATCGGGCGGTTTGTGGCCCCGGCCGAAACGCTCAGGCAGATCGATGCCGCCGTCGAACAGGCGGCAGAGACCCTGCAGATCGCGCATCTGCTGGACCGCAAGCCGGCGCAGCTTTCCGGTGGCCAGCGCCAGCGTGTGGCGCTTGCCCGGGCACTGGTGCGCTCGCCCGCCGCCTTTCTGATGGACGAGCCGCTTTCCAATCTCGATGCGAAGCTTCGCGCCCATATGCGTGAGGAACTGGCTGGCCTGCATCGCCGGTTGGGAGCAACCTTCATCTACGTTACCCACGATCAGATCGAGGCCATGACCATGTCCGACCGCATCGCGCTGATGGCGGAAGGCCGCATCGAACAGCTCGGCACGCCGGATGAACTTTACCGAAAGCCAGCGACGCTGACGGTCGCGCGTTTTATCGGCACGCCGTCGATCAATCTGCTGCCGGTCGAAATCGATGCACAGGGCAAGGTCACGGCTTTCGGCCGTGATCTTGGTGTGGATGCTTCTGGCCGCGATGCCGGTCCGGCAACGCTCGGCCTTCGCGCCGAAGACTTGCGTCCGGGTGCCGAAGGTTTCGCGGTGCGGGTGGTGCGCAGCGAAACCCATGGCGCTGACCGTTTTGTCAGCTGCCGCCTTCTGAGCGATGAGACGGTGGCCGTCACCCTTCGCCAGGGCGCGGGAGAGGTGCTGGGCGCTGATGCGGACGGCGTGATGAACCTCGGTTTTGCGCCGGAACGTGCCCATCTTTTCGCCGCCGACGGCCTGCGCCGCAAGACGACGGTGCGTGAACGGGTGCCGGCATGACGGCGGCCGATTTCTCCACGCTCACGCCTGCAAAGGCCCGGCCGCGCCTGTCGAAGGCGGACCGGCGCATGATCTGGCGCGGCCTCATGTTTGCCGCGCCGGCGAGCCTCCTGCTTCTGGCGATCTATATCATTCCCATGCTCGTTCTGGCGGGTTTTTCCGTCACCGATTACCAGCTTGGCGCACTCTCCACCCGCTTCGTCGGCATCGGGAATTTCGTCAAGGCTTTTGAGGATCCGGTTTTTTTGCGCGCACTGGCGAATACGGCCATTTATGCGGCCATCGTCATCCCCTTTGGCGTATTTCTGGCACTCGGCGTAGCCCTGCTCGTTTATAATCGCAAGCGTAGCCGCGCTTTTTGGGAAGTGGCCTATTTCCTTCCCGTCACTGCAACGCTCGTCGCCATGGCAACGGTGTGGCAATTTCTGCTGCACCCTTCGCTTGGGCCGGTGAATGCGGCGATCAAGTGGCTGGGTTTCGAACCCGTCGCATTCCTCTCCAACCCCGTTCTGCTCATTCCCACCATGGCGTTGATGGGTGTCTGGCAGATTCTGGGCTTCAACATGGTGCTGTTCCTCGCGGGCCTTACCGCCATCTCCAAGGATTTGCACGAAGCGGTACGGCTCGATGGCGCGAAAAACCCGATCGACCGGTTCCTGACGGTAACGTGGCCGATGCTTGGGCCAACGACGATGTTCGTTGTGGTCACCACCTCGATCTCGGCTTTCAAGGTGTTCGAGACGGTCGCCGTGCTGACCAAGGGCCGCTCCGGTTCCGAAACACTGCTGTTCGATCTCTATCTTGAGGGTTTCGAATATTCGAACACGGGTTATGCGGCGGCGCTGACCATTATCTTCCTCGCGATCGTGCTGATCCTGTCGATCGGCCAGACGCTGCATATGGACCGGAAGGTGCACTACTGATGGCCGCGCTCCGTAAATATCTCCCGCATCTCGTGCTCGCCCTCGGCGCATTCGTGATGCTCCTGCCGTTCTACTGGATGATACTGACGTCGATCCGCTCGCCAGCAGAAATATTCAACGTCTCCCTGTGGCCGATCCCCGAGAAATTCGATGCGGTCGACAATTATGCCCGGGCGGCCGGGCAGGTGCCGATGGCACGTTTCATGCTGAACGGCGTCATCGTCTGCTTCGGCATCCTCATCGTGCAGGTCCTGACATCGGTTCCCGCGGCCTATGCGCTGGCGAAGCTCAGATTTCCGGGCCGCAAGCTTCTCCTGGGCCTCGTCATCGCCGCACTCTGCGTTCCAATTCAGGCTCTTGCGCTTCCGCTTTTTGTCGGTCTGGCGAAAGCGGAGATGTTGAACACCTACTTCGCGATGATGATGCCGTTCTTCATCTCCGTCTTCGCCATCTTCCTGTTCAACCAGTCCTTCCGCAGTTACCCGGACGAAATCATCGAGGCGGCGCGCATGGATGGTTTCTCGGAAATGGAGATCTGCTGGGGGCTGGTTCTGCGCGGCTCGCTGCCCTCGCTCGCCGCTTTTTCGGTCTTCTCGCTCGTTGCCCACTGGAACGACCTTTATTGGCCGATGATCGTGGTTTCCGACACCAATCTGGCCCCGCCGCCGCTTGGCATGATGTTCTTCGCCGATGTCGAATCCGGTGCGAATTACGGTGCGCTGATGGCGGGCGCCACACTGATTACCGCGCCGATGGTGCTGTGCTTCCTCCTCGCACGGCGGCATTTCATCGCCGGTATTACCATGACCGGCGTCAAGTGACGCCGTTCAGACTTCCTCCTCCCAACCTTTCTGGAGATTGACATGAAACTCAACCGACGCGCCGTGATGGGCGGTCTGGCTCTTGGCATGGCTTTTGCGGGCCTCGCACAGCCGGTTCTCGCCAATGAAATCACGCTCAACGTTCTCTACAACCTGCCGGGCTTCACGAAATTCCATCAGCCGCTGGCCGATGAATTCATGAAGAAGAACCCGGATGTGAAGATCAACTTCCTCGCTCCGGCCGCCGGTTACAATGAAGGCCAGCAGCAGGTTCTGCGTTCCGCCGTCACCGGCAATCTGCCAGACGTATATTTCTCGGGTTACAACCTGACAGCGGAACTCGTTCACACGCTCGCACCGCGCAACCAGATCACCGATCTCGGCCCGTTCATCCAGGCTGAAGGCGGTCAGGCCTTCCTCGACAAGAACTACAGCCCGAAGATGGCCGCCCTCGGCCAGATCGATGGCAAGCAGTACGGCCTGCCGGTCAACGCTTCCTCGCCGATCATCTATATCAACTCCGACCTCGTCACCAAGGCTGGCGGCGACCCGGACAAGATGCCGACGACCTTTGCGGAACTCATTGCTCTCGCAAAGAAGATCAAGGCTCTCGACCCCAAGTTCGCCGGCATGAGCTACGACATCAACGGTTGGCCGGATGACTGGTTGTGGCAGGCGCTCATCGTCGAACAGGGCGGCAAGCTCGTTGACGAGAAGGCCAAGACCGTTGGCTTCGACAACGAGATCGGCCTCAACGCCCTGAAAATGACCCGTCAGTTCGTCACCGAAGGTGGTCAGAACCTGCTCGACTGGGATCAGTCCCGCCAGCAGTTCGGTGCAGGCCTCACCGGCTTCATCTTCTCGACGCCTGCGCATGTTCAGACGATCCAGGGTCTGGTCGGCGACCGCTTCAAGCTGAAGACCGCGACCTTCCCGCTCGACAACAAGGAAAAGGGCGGCGTTCCGACCGGCGGCAACTCTGCCGTTATCCTGACACAGGAAAAGGCCAAGCAGGACGCTGCCTGGAAGTACCTGAAGTGGATCACCGGTCCGGAAGCCCAGAACATCATCGTTCGCATCACCGGTTACCTGCCGACCAACAAGCTGGCAACCGGCCCGGACTTCCTCGCTCCCTATTATGTCGAGAACCCGAATGTGAAGACCGCTTCGCTTCAGGCTGACCGTTCCCTGCCCTGGGCCGGTTATCCGGGTGGCGATTCCGTCCGCATCTGGCGCACCCAGCGCGACATCATCGGCACCGTCATGCGCGGTGAGGTGACGCCTGAAGCCGGTCTCAAGCAGATCGTCGAGCAGACCAACGCCCTGCTGAAATAAGCAAAACCATCGAAAAGGCTGCGGGGAAATCCGTTCCCGCAGCCATTTTGCGCAGAGAGACAGACTATGAAGATCATCCAGATCACCGACACCCATCTCGTACCCCCCGGCATCGCTGTAAACGGCGTCGACCCTGAAAAGCAGCTGCGCGCGGCGGTGGCCGATATTGTCGAAAAACACGCCGATGCCGATCTTCTTGTCATGACGGGTGATCTTTGCAACTACGGCGAGCCGGAAGCCTATCAACTATTGCGCGATATTCTTGCGCCCGTCTCAATCCCCGTACGGCTGATGCTCGGCAATCACGACCGCCGACCGGAATTCGTGACGGCTTTTCCGGAACAGCTGCGTGACGACTACGGTTATATCCAGTCCTTTATCGATACCGAATTCGGTCGCCTGCTGTTCCTCGATAGCCATGAGCCCGATGTGATCGGCGGGATGTATGGCGCGGACCGTCTGACATGGCTGGACCGCGCGCTTGAAGGCGCTGGCGACCTGCCAGTGACGGTTTTCATTCATCACCCGCCTATGGATTGCGGCATCCGGCATTTCGAAAACATCGGCATGCATGACGACGGCGCGGTCATGCGTCGCCTCGCCGCTCACAAGGCTGGCGTGCGCCACATTGTTTTTGGCCACATTCATGTCCCGATGGCGGGCACCAGCGCGGAAGGCATTGCCTATAGTTCCGGTCAGGCATGCTCACATCGTTTCATCACCGATATCGAGGCTCTTGATCCGCTGTGGACGGGTGGCAACCCCTGTTACCGCATCATCAGCCTCGGTGCCTTCGGCTTGCGCGCCTATGATGCCGAGGTGGGGCAGGTCGTACTCGGTCAGGCGCCGGTTTGTGAAGGCCCCTGATCCTGGCCGATATCCACGAAGCGATGAGGCGCCGATGCGCCTCGTCACCCGCGGCAGAATACGGCAGTGTTTTCGCCGACAGGCCTCGACGCTGCAGAAGCCCCGCTGCCTGTCGCGCCTATGCGCCACTTGCGGTTTGTTGAGCAGGATTTGATGCGTCAAGGCCATAGTCCCGCTCGCACCCTTGATCTATGTCAGTTTCATCGTTGAAAGTACGCGCCATAGTCACCGGAGAGGTGGCAAGTCCGGTGACGTGCCATCGTGAGTGCAGATCATGGAGAAGTGCATGCTTGAAAAGCGTATCCGCAACGCGTCCCTCTTGAACCGGATCGTCAGCGCCGAAGAGGCCGCCAGCCTCATTCAGGATGGCATGACGGTTGGCATGAGCGGTTTTACGCGGGCAGGCGAAGCGAAGGCGGTGCCGCTGGCCTTGGCCGAACGCGCTAAGACGAACCCCATGAAAATCACCCTGATGACCGGCGCGTCGCTTGGCAACGATCTCGACAAGACCATGGTCGAGGCCGGCATGCTGGCGCGCCGCATGCCGTTCCAGTCCGATCCGGCTTTGCGCAAGGCGATCAATGACGGCCGGGTGATGTTCATCGACCAGCATCTTTCAGAAACGGTCGAGCAATTGCGCGGCGGCCAGATTCACGGGGTGGATATCGCCATCGTCGAAGCGGTGGCGATTACGGCGGATGGCGGCATCGTGCCCACGACATCCGTCGGCAATTCGGCAAGCTTCGCCATTCTGGCCGACAAGGTCATCGTCGAGATCAACCTGTCGCAGCCCGAGGTGCTGGAGGGGCTGCACGACATTTTCATCCCTGCCAAACGCCCGACCCGCATGCCCATTCCGGTGGTGGCAACGGATAGCCGTGTTGGCCTGCCCTTCATTCCGGTGCCGCCGGAGAAAATCGCCGCCATCGTTCTCAGCGACAAGAGCGACAGTTTTTCCACGGTGCTGCCGCCGGATGACGAGACCAAGGCCATTGCCGGTCATCTCACCGAATTTCTGCTGAACGAGGTGCGTCATGGCCGCATGACCCATGAACTCCAGCCGCTCCAGGCCGGCATCGGCACCATCGCCAATGCCGTGATGCATGGTTTCATCGATACGCCGTTTCACGATCTCAAAATGTATTCTGAGGTCCTGCAGGATTCGACCTTTGAGCTTTTCGACGCAGGCAAGCTGGTTTTCGCCTCCGGTTCGTCGATCACGCTCTCCTCAGCCATGAATGAACGGGTCATGCCGCGACTGGCAGATTACAAGAGCAGGCTGATCCTGCGTCCGCAGGAGGTGAGCAACCACCCGGAGGTGATCCGTCGCCTCGGCATCATCGGCATCAATACGGCGCTGGAATTTGATATTTACGGAAACGTCAATTCCACCCATGTCGGTGGCACCCATATGATGAACGGCATCGGTGGCTCGGGAGATTTCGCCCGCAATGCCTATATGTCGATCTTCGTCACCAAATCGATCGCCAAGGGTGGCGCCATTTCCAGCGTCGTGCCGATGGTCAGCCATGTCGATCATACCGAACATGATGTGGATATTCTGGTCACGGAGATCGGGCTTGCCGATCTGCGCGGCCTCGCCCCACGCGAACGCGCAGCGGTCATTATCGCCAATTGTGTGCATCCTGATTACCGTGATGCGCTGGCGGATTATTACCAGCGGGCGGTGGCGCGGGGTGGGCACACGCCGCATCTCATCGAAGAGGCGCTCTCCTGGCATAAAGCGCTCCGGGAAAAGGGCACGATGCTGTCGCTGCAATAAGCTCGTGACGGTTCTCCGACTGCCGGTTCAATCGTCCGGCAATTGGGTCCGTTTGGACACACCGGGTGGGGAAAGTGTCGCCGCTTTGCTTAGGCTGCTGGCGCGGCAGTTCCGCCTCCGGTAGAAAATCCTCTCCAACCGGCTGCTATTCGGCTGCTTCTGGGTTGTAGGAGAGTGATGTGATGCCCATTCGCTTCGTGGCCGTAATCGCCATTGTCGCCCTGCTTGCCGGGTGCGGCGGGCGTCCGATCGGTGTCATGACGCCGACCGGGCAGACCGTGGCGGGGACAACGCCTGTCAATCTGCTGGTTGCCACAACGCGTGCGCCATCGGAAAACGCCGCCGTGCTTTTCGGCGGTGAACGCGGAACGGGCTTGAAGGTCGATGCCGTCACCATTTCCATTCCACCCAATGCCAACCGCAAGGTCGGGCAGGTGCAATGGCCGAAAAAGCTGCCGCCGAACCCGTTGAAGGATTTCACCACGGTGGCGGTGGAGCCAATTCGCTCCGAAGCGGAGACACGAAGCTGGATCAGCAAACACATCCAGAAGGATCGCCGGGTGCTGGTTTTCGTGCACGGTTTCAATAATCGTTACGAAGAATCCGTCTATCGCTTCGCCCAGATCGTCCATGATTCCGGCACGGATGTCGTCCCGGTGGTCTTCACCTGGCCATCGCGGGCGAGCATTTTCGACTATAATTACGACAAGGAAAGCACCAACTACTCCCGTGATGCGCTGGAAGAGATGCTGACGCGTCTCGCCAAGGACAAGTCCATCGGTGAGGTCACCGTCATGGCCCACTCCATGGGCACTTGGCTTGCGGTGGAGGCGCTGCGCCAGATGGCCATCCGCAATGGCCGCGTCGACCCGAAGATCAGCAACGTCATTCTGGCCGCACCCGATCTCGATGTCGACGTGTTCAGCCGGCAATTCACGAGCCTCGGCAAGACGCCGCCGAAATTTACCCTGTTCGTCTCTCAGGATGACCGCGCGCTGAGCCTGTCGCGCCGTATCTCCGGCAATGTTGACCGGCTGGGCCAGATCGACCCATCGGTCGAGCCCTATCGCAGCCAGCTTGAAAAAGCCGGGATTACCGTTCTGGATTTGACCAAGCTGCAATCCGGCGACCGCCTGAACCATGGCAAATTTGCCGAAAGCCCTGAAGTTGTCCGCCTGATCGGCGACCGCCTTATCGCCGGTCAGACGGTGACGGATTCCGATGTCGGTCTGGGTGAGGCACTGGGTGCCGTCAGCATCGGCGCTGCGCAAACCGTCGGAACGGCGGCGAGCGTTGTGGTCAGCGCGCCGATTGCGGTGTTCGATCCGCGCACGCGTGAAAATTACGGCAGGCAGGTGGAACGGCTCGGCCGCTCCGTGGAAAACACCGTCGGATCGGTGGGCGATACGGCCGGTTCCGTAGTGGACGATCAGGCTATTCAGTCGTCGAGAGTGAATTGCGAGGCGGTCGCCAACCGAAATCGGGCGGAATGCCGTAGCCGCTAGATCGTGATTAAAGGGGCGACTTCGAACTTTCCGCGTTTTCGAGGCCGCACCCTCGCAGATTTGTATACAGCTTGTATTTTTATCTGTATGGTCGGGTCAACAACCCAACTTCCGGAGTAGACCCCCATGCGTTGGAAACGCACCCTCCAGCTTCTCGATGTTCATTGCGAAGGCGAAATCGGCCGTGTCGTCACCGGCGGCGCGCCGAAAATTCCCGGCAACACGGTGGCCGAACAGCTTCACTGGATGAATACCGATCCGCAGGGTGAGACACTTCGCCGCTTCCTGACGCTGGAGCCGCGCGGCACGCCGATGGGATCGGTCAATCTTCTCCTGCCCCCGAAGCACCCGGATGCGCACGCCGCTTTCGTCATTCTCCAGCCGGATCAGGCGCATGCCAGCTCCGGTTCCAATTCCATCTGCGCGACGACGGCGCTGCTGGAAAGCGGCATGGTGGAAATGCAGGAGCCAGAAACCGTCATCATCCTCGAAACGGCCGCCGGTCTGGTCAAGGCCACGGCCACCTGCCGCGATGGCCGTTGCGAAAAGGTCAAACTGACCATGGTGCCGTCCTTCGTGCATGAGCTGGATGTCAGCATCGACACGCCCGAATGGGGCAGGGTGACGATGGATATTTCCTATGGCGGGATCTTTTATGCGCTCGTCGATGTCCGCCAGATTGGCCTGACGATCGAAAAGGCCAATGCGGCCAAACTGGTCTCGGCGGGCATGATCCTGAAGGATCTGGTCAACCGTGAAATGACCGTCGTTCATCCGGAAATTCCGGCCATTTCCGGTGTCGCCTATGTCATGTTCCGCGATGTGGATGCAGATGGCTCCATCCGCACCTGCACCACCATGTGGCCGGGTCGGGCGGATCGTTCGCCCTGCGGAACCGGCAATTCCGCCAATCTCGCTACGCTTTATGCGCGCGGCAAGGTGAAGGTGGGAGACGAGTATAAATCCCGCTCGATCATCGGTTCGGAATTCGATGTCGGCCTTTCCGCCGTCACCGAAGTGGCGGGCCGCCCGGCCGTCATTCCCACCATTGCCGGGCGCGGTTTCACCTTCGGGCTGCATCAGGTGGGTCTCGATCCCTTTGATCCGCTGGCCGATGGTTTCGCCATGACCGATGTCTGGGGGCCGGAAGCGGGCAACATCTGAGGTACGCTCTAAAAAAATGACATTTACAGCCGCCGCATGAACTTTGGCGGCTGTTTTCCCGCGGCAAAAGATGCTAAGCGGGCGCCAATTCCGTCATGCTCCGAGGTATCCCGATGAAGTCGCTCACCCTGCGCCGCCCTGATGACTGGCACCTGCACCTGCGTGATGGGGCAATGCTGGAAGGGGTGATCGGGGATACGAGTCGCCATTTCGCCCGTGCCATCATCATGCCGAACCTGGTGCCGCCGGTCGTCACCACGGCCGATGCCCGCGCCTATCGCGAACGCATCGTCAAGGCAATTCCGGCGGGTGATCGTTTCGAGCCGCTGATGACCCTCTATCTGACCGAGGACACGCAGGCCGACGATGTGGAAGAGGGCAAAAAAAGCGGTCTCATCACTGCCGTAAAGCTCTACCCGGCCGGTGCGACCACCAATTCCCACGGCGGTGTGCGCGATTTCAACAAGGCCATGCCGGTTCTGGAGCGCATGGCGAAGATCGGCCTGCCGCTTTGCGTGCATGGTGAGGTGACGACGCCGGAAGTCGATATTTTCGACCGTGAGAAGGTGTTCATCGATACGGTTCTGGAGCCTCTGCGCCAGCGCCTGCCGGAACTCAAGGTGACGATGGAGCATATCACCACCCGCGACGGCGTGGACTATATCAAGTCGTCCAAGGCCAACATCGCCGGCTCCATCACCACCCACCATCTCATCATCAACCGCAACGCCATTCTCGTTGGCGGTATCAAGCCACATTATTATTGCCTGCCCGTCGCCAAGCGCGAGGAGCACCGGCTGGCGCTGCGGGCTGCCGCGACTTCGGGCGATGCACGTTTCTTCCTCGGCACGGATTCCGCCCCGCATGTCGATCCCGCCAAGGAATGCGCCTGCGGCTGCGCCGGTATCTATACCTCCATCAACACCATGAGCTGCCTTGCCCATGTCTTCGAGGACGAAAATGCCCTCGACAAACTGGAAGCCTTCGCCTCGCTGAATGGTCCCGCCTGGTATGGTCTCGCGCCGAATGAAGAGACGATCACGCTGGTCAAGCGCGAGGAAGCGGTGGCCTTTCCTGAAAAAATCGAGACGGGCGCCGGGCCGGTGACCGTGTTCGATCCGATGTTCCCGCTCCATTGGGATGTGAGCTGATTTTTTAGTAACCGCCGGCACTGCCGGCGGTTTTGTTATGGTCCCCAGGCATTTGCCTTTCGATGCCGCCTGCGGATGCCTGCAATGCTGAACCGAGACGTTGTGCTTTCCGAAAACCGGTCCGGGTTTTCGGAGCGATAAACTAAGGCCGAAAAAGGAGAACGCCTATGAACCATTTCACATTCACTGACCGCGCCGTCGTTGCGGAACTGGTTGCGAAGATGTTGTGGGAAATCAAGGCGGTCCACTTCAATTCCGAAAGCCCCTATACCTTCGCTTCGGGCATGAAGAGCCCGGTTTACATCGACATGCGCAAGCTCATCTCCTTCCCGCGCATCCGCTCGGCGGCGATGGATTTTGCGGCGGCGGCGGTGATGCGCGAGGCGGGTTTCGAAAAATTCGACTGTGTGGCGGGTGGTGAAACGGCCGGTATTCCTTTCGCGGCTTTCCTTGCCGAGCGCCTTGGCCTGCCGATGATCTATTGCCGCAAGAAGCCGAAAGGTCATGGCCGCAATGCCCAGATCGAAGGCCATATGCCGGAAGGCGCCCGCGTTCTCGTCATCGAGGATCTGACGACGGCCGGCGGCTCGATGTTCACCTTCATCGACGCCATCCGTGCGGCGGGCGGCATCGTGGATCACGGTATCGCGCTCTTCTATTACGGCATCTTCGAAGAGGCCGAAGCGCGCTTCGCCAATGGCAATGTCAAGCTGCATTACCTGACCACCTGGCGCGATGTTCTGGCCGTTGCCCGGGCTGAAAAACTGTTCGACGAAAAGACCCTCTCCGAGGTCGAAGCCTTCCTCGATAATCCGCTGCCATGGTCGGCAAAACGCGGTGGTGTCAGCGAATTGCCGCAATCTTAATTTCGGATGCGGCCAGCCCGGTTTTGCGGCTGGCCTTCCGATCGATCTTCGTCTAAATCGATTTAAGTCCATTTGATTTGCTGTTTTGAGGAGGACCGTAATGATCCTGTGTTGTGGTGAAGCCCTGATTGACATGCTGCCCCGGCAGACGACGTTGGGTGAGGCGGGTTTTGCCCCCTATGCAGGCGGAGCGGTTTTCAACACGGCGATTGCGCTGGGGCGTCTCGGCGTTCCCTCCGCTTTTTTCACCGGCCTTTCCGATGACATGATGGGCGATATCCTGCGTGAAACCCTGCGCGCCAGCAATGTCGACTTCAGCTATTGCGCCACCCTTTCGCGGCCGACCACCATCGCCTTCGTGAAGCTGGTGGATGGCCATGCAACCTATGCCTTCTATGACGAAAACACCGCCGGCCGAATGATAACCGAGGCGGAGCTTCCGGCACTGGGCGCCGATTGCGAGGCGCTGCATTTCGGCGCGATCAGCCTTATCCCGGAGCCTTGCGGCAGCACCTATGAAGCCCTGATGACGCGCGAGCATGAAAGCCGCGTCATCTCGCTCGATCCGAATATTCGCCCCGGCTTCATCAAGGACAAGCAGTCCCACATGGCCCGCATCCGTCGCATGGCGGCCATGTCGGATATCGTGAAATTCTCGGATGAAGACCTTGCCTGGTTCGGGCTGGAAGGCGATGAGGACACGCTTGCCCGCCACTGGCTGCACCATGGTGCGAAACTCGTCGTTGTCACCCGTGGCGCCAAGGGCGCGGTGGGGTATAGCGCCAATCTCAAGGTTGAAGTGGCTTCCGAGCGGGTGGAAGTGGTCGACACTGTCGGCGCGGGTGATACCTTCGATGCCGGCATTCTCGCCTCGCTGAAAATGCAGGGCCTTCTGACCAAGGCGCAGGTTGCCTCGCTGACGGAAGACCAGATCAGGAAGGCTCTGGCGCTGGGCGCGAAAGCGGCCGCTGTCACCGTTTCGCGGGCAGGCGCGAATCCGCCCTTTGCGCATGAAATCGGTTTGTGATGGGCGCGGTTGAACCATTTTGAAAAGGTGGTTCAACACTCTTCCCGGCTTTAGAACCGTAAAAAACCGTTATTTCGATATTATGAAGCTTGTGTCCGCTGTTTTTTCACGAAACAAGCATCGCATGAACGTTCCCAAGTCCCATCCTTTTGATTTCGACCCGACCTATGGCATGCAGCGCGAACAGCTGCTGGCCATCACCCCGCCCGAAGCGCCGCCGGGCTTCGATGATTTCTGGAAAAAGCGCTATCGCCGCGCGCTCGCCACGGATCCCCGGCCGGTGCTGCGCAAGAGCAGGCTCAGTGACCCCCGCTGGCATGTCCTCGATATGACCTACACCTCCACCGGCGGTTTTCGCATCGGCGGGTGGCTGCTTTTGCCGCGCGAAGGGCAGGTGCGTCGCGGCCTCGTAGTCGGCCATGGTTATGGTGGACGAGGGGAGCCCGATTTCGACGTGCCGGTGGAAGAAACGGCCGTGCTGTTTCCCTGTTTTCGCGGGCTGTCGCTGAGCGCCTGTCCGCCGATTTCGTCCGACCCGGCGCTGCATGTTCTCTATAATATCGACAGGAAAGATGATTACATCATCGGCGGCTGCGTCGACGATCTGTGGGTTGCCGTTTCCACGCTCATAAGCCTCTATCCGTGGCTGGAAGGGCAGGTGGGTTATAGCGGCATCAGTTTCGGCGGCGGTATCGGTGCCCTGGCCATCCCTTTCGACGAGCGTATAGATCGCGGCCATCTGGTGGTGCCGACATTCGGACACCGGCCGTTCTGGCTGACGCTGCCCACCGTAGGCAGCGCGGATGCGGTTCAGACCTACCAGAAGACCCATGCCAACCTGCTTGAGACGCTGCGCCTGTTCGACGCCGCCTGTGCCACCACCCGCATAAAAGTGCCGATGCTGGTCGCACCCGCACTTTTCGACCCGGCGGTCGCGCCGCCCTGCCAGTTCGCGGTGGCCAATGCGCTGCCAAAATCAAAATTTAATGAAATATTCATCCTCGACGCCGGGCATTTCGATTACCCTGACAGCGCATCGCAAGATGCGGTCCATAAGGACAAGGTCAGACGGTTTTTCAAGGTGCCATGAAACGCGAATATCTCCGTTGGTATAGTCAAAGGCTCCATCGCGACATGGAGCTGCTAATATTCGGACATTCCGGCGCCAAGGTGCTGATGTTTCCCACCCGCGACGGGCGTTTCTTCGAATATGAGGAACTTGGTCTTGTCGGCAGTCTCGCCGACAAGCTGGAGGCGGGCCACCTTCAGCTCTATTGCATAGAGGGGTTGGCGAGAGAGACCTTCTACGCGGCCGGGCATCATCCCGCCGATCGTATTCGCCGCCATGCCGCCTTCGAAGACTATATTCTGAACGAAGTGCTGCCGCTGATGGCCGAGAAAAACCCGAATAGCGATACGATCGTGCAGGGTTGCAGTCTGGGTGCGTTTCAGGCCGCCAGCCTCGTCTTCCGCCACCCGCATCTTTTTCGCAAGCTCGTCGCCTTTTCCGGCCGTTATGATCTGACGATGAAGGTGGAATCCTTCGGCGATCTGTTCGATGGTTATTACGACGATGATGTCTATTTCCACATGCCGAGCCATTTCCTGCCGGGCCTAGACTGCCCATGGCGACTCGATAGCCTGCGCCGCATCGACATGGTTTTCACCATCGGCGATGCCGATCCGTTTCTGGACAACAACCATCATCTGAGCCGGGTTCTGTCGGACAAGCAGGTGGGGCACCAGATGCATGTCTGGGATGGCCGCGCCCACCGGGCGGGCGCGTGGCGCAAGATGGCGGCGCTTTATATTTGAGCCACCACAATAAAAAAGCCGGAGGTGTCTCCGGCTTTTTAGATAACGGTCGTAACGCCCCTCAGCCCGCCAGTCCCGACAGCGCCTTCACCAGACCCTGGGTGGAGCTGTCATGGCCGGCCGCACTCTCCTTGCCTTCCACGACGGGAAGCAGGCCGGTTGCCAGTTCCTTGCCAAGCTCCACGCCCCACTGGTCGAAGGAGTTGATGCGGAACAGCACGCCTTCGACGAAAACGCGATGCTCGTAAAGCGCGATCAGGCGGCCAAGCGCGAACGGCGTCAGCTTGTCGTAGACGAAGGTGATGGAGGGGCGGTTACCGGTGAAGACGCGATGCGGCGCGATGAAATCGGCGAGTTTGTCTTCCATGCCCTTGGAGGTGAGCTGTGCTTTCGCTTCGGCGAGCGTGCGGCCCTTCATCAGCGCTTCCGATTGCGCCAGGCAATTGGCGATGAGAAGCTGGTGCTGATGGCGCAGTTCGGGCTCGAAACCGTTGGCCGCGATCATGAATTCGGCCGGAATGACGCTCGTGCCCTGGTGGATGAGCTGGTAGAAGGCGTGCTGGCCATTGGTGCCGGGCTCGCCCCAGACGACCGGGCCGGACTGGCCTTCGACGGGCGTGCCGTCGATGGTCACACCCTTGCCGTTCGACTCCATGTCGAGCTGCTGCAGATAAGCCGGGAAACGCGACAGCCGCTGATCATAGGGCAGGATCGCGCGCGTCGGATAATTCAACACGTTGCGGTTATAAAAACCGATGAGGCCGAGCAGCATCGGCAGATTTTCGCGGATCGGCGCTTCGCGGAAGTGCTTGTCCATGGCATGCGCACCATCCAGGAACTTGCCGAAATTATCCGGCCCGATGGCGATCATCAGCGGCAGGCCGATGGCCGACCAGATCGAATAACGTCCGCCAACCCAGTCCCAGAAACCGAAGATGCGGTCGCTTTCGATACCGAATGCGGCGACCTTGTCCAGCGCGGTCGAAACGGCGGCGAAATGGTGCTTGACGGCGCCTTCACCCAGCTTTTCGGCGATGAAGCGGCGCGCGGTGGCGGCATTCGTCATGGTTTCGATGGTGGTGAAGGTCTTCGACGCGACGATGAACAGCGAGGTTTCAGGGTCGACGAGCTTCAGCGTGTCGGCGATATGAGCGCCATCGATGTTCGAGACGAAATGCGCGCGCGGGCCGTCATGGAAAGGCGCGAGCGCCAGCGTCGCCATCACGGGACCGAGATCGGAACCGCCAATGCCGATATTGATGACGTCGGTAATCTTCTTGCCGGTCGCACCCTTCAGCGAACCGGAACGGATCGCATCGGCAAACTTGCCCATGGCGGCGAGAACGGCGTTTACGTCAGGCATCACGTCCTTGCCGTCAACGAGAACCGGCGTGTTGGAACGGTTGCGCAGCGCGGTATGCAGCACGGCGCGGTCCTCGGTGAAGTTGATGGCCTTGCCGGAGAACATCTCCTCGCGCTTGGCCTCGACGCCGCCCTCGCGGGCCAGCGTCTCAAGAAGCGTCACGATCTCCTCATTCACCGCGCATTTGGAATAGTCCATCAGCAGGTCATCGAATTTCGCGCTGAAACGGCTGAATCGTTGGTCGTCGGCCGCAAACGCGGCGCGAAGATCGGTTGCGGCTGTGCTGCTCGCCGTTGCTTTCAGTTTTTCGATGGTGGCCTGCATCTTGTGCTCCTCGGCTTCCGTGGAAGGATGAGGAAACTATTCTTTTTCAGGCGGCCAAATCAAGGCGACTTTGATAAAAGAAAAGGGCCGCGATAAAAGAAAAGAGCCGGTTTCCCGGCTCTCGTCATTGGCTTCAAAGCGCTCAGTTCAGATTGCGCAATTCGCGTCGCAAAATCTTGCCGACATTGGATTTCGGCAGTTCGGTACGGAACTCGATGATTTTCGGCCGCTTGTAATTTGTCAGGTTCTTGGCGCAGAAGGCCTTAAGTTCCGCTTCCGTCAGCGACTGGTCCTTCTTGACGACGAAAAGCTTGACGGTTTCGCCGGAATGTTCGTCGGGAACGCCGATGGCGGCGCATTCCAGCACGCCCGGGTGGCTGGCGGCCACTTCCTCGACCTCGTTCGGATAGACGTTGAAACCGGAAACGAGGATCATATCCTTCTTGCGGTCGACGATCTTGGTATAACCGCGATCGTCCATGAACCCCATGTCGCCGGAGCGGAAGAAACCGTCTGCCGTCATGGCTTTGGCGGTTTCATCCGGCCTCTGCCAGTAGCCGGCCATGACCTGCGGTCCGCGAATGCAGATCTCGCCGACTTCACCGGTAGGCAGGCTGTTGCCCTCTTCGTCGCGAATGTCGATTTCCGTCGAGGAGATCGGCAAGCCGATGGTGCCGCTGAATTCCTTGGCGTCGAGGCGGTTGACGGTGGCGACGGGCGAGGTTTCGGAAAGACCGTAACCTTCCGCAATCGGGCAACCGACCATGGAGAGCCAGCGTTCGGCGACCGGCCTTTGCACCGCCATGCCGCCGCCAAGCACGAGGATCAGCGAGGACAGGTCGAGCTTGCGGAAATCCTCATTGTTCATCAGCGCATTGAACAGCGTGTTGATGCCCGGGAAAATATGCGGCCGATAATGCGACAGTTCCTTGACGAAGCCCGGTATATCGCGCGGATTGGCGATCAGCAGATTGTGGCCGCCCAGCGCAATGCCCATCAGCGAATTGACCGTCAGCGCGAAGATATGGCAGAGCGGCAGCGCGCATATGAAATTGAGAACCTCCGGGCGGTCCTTGCGGCCGCTGAAGGCGGCGTCCAGCCAGAGGCTGATCTGCGCCTTGTTGGCCAGCAGATTGGCATGGGTAAGGATTGCGCCTTTGGAAATGCCCGTGGTTCCGCCGGTATATTGCAGGAAGGCGATATCCTGGGCGTTAAGGCTGGCGGGCTTCAGCGGAAGCTCCTGCCCTTCCTTCAGCACGGCCTTGAAACTGATGGAACCGGGGATGGCATAGGCAGGTACGAGCTTCTTCACCTTGCGCACCACAAGGTTGACGATATGCCCCTTGAGGCCGAGCAGATCGCCCATAGCCGCAACAACCACGTGCCGGACGGCGGTTTTCGGCACCGCCTGCTGCACCACATGTGCGAAGTTCTCCAGCACGAAAAGCGCCTTTGCGCCGGAATCTTTCAGCTGGTGTTCCAGTTCGCGCGGCGTATAGAGCGGATTGACGTTTACCACGATCATGCCGGCCCGCAGGATTCCATAAACTGCAACCGGATTTTGCAGGATATTCGGCATCATCACGGCAACCCGGTCGCCTTTTTCCAGCCCTCTGGATTGCAGCCAGGCGGCAATGGCGCGGGTTTCGATATCCAGTTCCCGATAGGTCAGCGACTTTCCCATGCTGGAAAAAGCTTTGCGATCGGCAAATTGCACGCAGCTCTTTTCGAGAAGTTCGACAAGGGAGGAATAGGCGGATGCGGGGATCTCGGCAGGCACCCCCTGCGGATAGGATGACAGCCAGCGTTTCTGGACGCTGACATTTTCCGGTTGTCCCAGGGACAATTCACTCATGCTTCTCCTCCCAGAGTCTTCTGTGCGCCGCGCGTTCGACGGAACGCATTAAAGGCGCTTTAGCCTGTCTGATTGTCACGAGGCTCCCGCATTTTCCGGTGTAATGACCGGATGGAGGGAACCGCTATGCGTCACCGGATCGACCGCTCCTCCTGCTCCCCGGTAACGAATGATAAACGCGTAATCCCGTGACGTCCATCGTATTGGCAAAGCCTATTTAACTCTAACGTAAACGTCAATATTGCTGCCCAACATCTCGCGGCCTCGTGAAGGAAAACCGTATTTTGCCCGGCTTTTTGACTTTAATCCTGATTTGAGCGATCAACATAATTCGTAGAGCAGGGCAGGATTTGAAATGGCAGGCAGCGCAGCGCTTGAACTGAAATCGGTGGGCAAAAGATTCGGTGATACGGATGTCTTGTCCGATATCGATCTGTCCGTCGAACGCGGCGAAATTATTTGTCTGGTGGGACGGTCCGGCTGTGGAAAATCGACCTTGCTGCGCATCGTCGCGGGCGTGGAGACGCCGGACCATGGCAGTGTTTCCCTGAACGGTGCTCCCGTTGCCGGTTCGGGTGTCTTCGTTGAACCGGAAAAGCGCAATATCGGCTTTGTCTTTCAGGACTATGCACTTTTCCCGCATCTGACCGTCGAACAGAATGTGATGTTTGGTCTGAGGTCGCTGCCAAAGGCGGAAGCCCGTCGTCGCGCCGGGGAAATGATCGAACATGTTCACCTGCAGGAGCTTGCAAAGCGCTACCCGCATACGCTTTCGGGTGGTGAGCAGCAGCGTGTGGCACTTGCCCGCGCCCTTGCGCCGCAACCCGGCCTTTTGTTGATGGACGAGCCCTTTTCCAATCTGGACCGGGGGTTGCGAGACAATGTGCGCGAGGAAACGCTTGGGCTTCTGCGAGAACTGGGCACGACGGCGATCATGGTCACCCATGATCCGGAAGAGGCGCTTTCGGCAGGCGACCGTGTGGTGCTGATGCAGCGCGGGCGCATCGTGCAGAGCGGCACGGGCTATGAAATCCACGATAATCCCAAAACCCGCTACGCCGCCGATTTTTTCTGCGCCTTCAACAAGATCGAAGGGCATGTCAGGCAAGGCCGCGTTGAAACGCCGCTCGGGCCTCTGGGCGATGCATCCGATCTGCCGGACGGTCTTGCCGCCGTCGCCTATGTGCGCCCCAATGCGATTTCGATCATCGGGGACAGCACTGCGAATGAGGGGATTGCGGGTGAAATA
This sequence comes from Agrobacterium tumefaciens, assembly GCA_025560025.1. Classification (NCBI taxonomy): domain Bacteria; kingdom Pseudomonadati; phylum Pseudomonadota; class Alphaproteobacteria; order Hyphomicrobiales; family Rhizobiaceae; genus Agrobacterium; species Agrobacterium tumefaciens. Next base: position 85,627 of record CP048485.1, read on the forward strand.
TCCAGTCGCGTTTTTCTCGGTGAGATCGAGCAGCTTGCAATAACCGTGCCCGGCTTGCCGGCAGACCTGCGCGTCAGAACGATGCAACGTATGCCGGCCAAGGCCAAGGCGGTGCGTTTCGGTATCGATCCCAAGGGTGTTTTGATATTTACTTGAGGTTGAATGAGCGGATTTGCATGTTTATTTTCGCTCAATTTTCAACTCTTGGTGATCAAATCGCGCCTGAAAAGGGCTAAATAAAACTTGATTTGCGGCATCAGGTATGATGTTTGCTCCCTCTATACTGCCGCTATCGGAGAGGGAGACGAAACATGATCAAATTTGCCAAACTTACCCTGCTTGCCAGCACCGTTGCTTTCGCAGCCGGTTCGCTCAGCGCTGCGGAACTCAACATCTACACCACCAGAGAGCCGGGCCTGATCCAGCCGTTGCTGGAATCCTTCACCGCCTCGAGCGGCGTCAAGGTCAATACCGTGTTTCTGAAGGACGGCCTTGCCGAGCGCGTTCTGAGCGAAGGCGCAAGCTCGCCTGCAGACGTTCTGATGACCGTGGATGCCGGCAATCTTGTCGATCTCGCCGAAAAGGGTGTTACCCAGGCGGTCGAATCCGAAACTCTCAGCAAGGCTATCCCGGCTGAACTGCGTGACGCCAAGGGCCATTGGTTCGCGCTCTCCATGCGCGCCCGCGTTCTTTATGCGGCAAAGGATGTCGATCTTGCCTCCTTCAACTATGAAGACCTGGCGGATGCAAAGTGGAAGGGCAAGGTCTGCATTCGTGCCGGCCAGCACCCCTATAATACGGCCCTCTTTGCCGACTACATCGCTCACTACGGCGCGGCCGACACCGAGAAGTGGCTTGCCGGCGTCAAGGAAAACCTGGCCCGCAAGGCAGGCGGCGGCGACCGTGACGTAGCCAAGGATATTCTCGGCGGCATTTGCGATATCGGCATCGCCAACTCCTATTATGTCGGCCTGATGCGCTCGGGCAAGGGCGGTGAGGAGCAGGTGAAGTGGGGCGACGCCATCAAGGTGGTTCTGCCGACCTTCAAGAATGGCGGCACGCAGGTCAATATCAGCGGCGCGGCCGTGGCTAAGAATGCTCCGAATAAGGCGGAAGCCGTCAAGCTTCTCGAATATCTCGTTTCGGACGAAGCCCAGAAGATCTATGCCGAAGCCAATTACGAATATCCGGTCAAGCAGGGTGCGGCTCTCAACGAGATCGTCGCCTCTTTCGGCGACCTGAAGATCGACAACAAGTCGCTGACGGAAATCGTATCGCATCGCAAGCAGGCGAGCGAGCTGGTCGACAAGGTCGGTTTCGACAAGTAAAGGCCCATGAGAGCATAGGGCCGAAAATCGTACGCGGTTTCCGGTCCAATGCTTAAACAAACAGATAGAGTGTCGGATATGTTCCGTTTTTCTATCCGACGCTCTAGTAGGAAGGCGTTCGCACCCGCGGGCGCCTTTCCCTGTATTTTCAAGAAGCTCATGAATCCAGACGCCGTTCAGCCACTGACATCCCGCGCAAGACCAAGGTTTTCATCCTCCTTCTGGTGGCTGTGCCTGTCGCTCATTGCGGTCTGCGGTGCGATGGTGCCGGTTCTGGCGCTCGTCTCACAGGCCGTACAGGGTTCGGCGGGCCTGTGGGAGCATCTCGGCTCCACCGTTCTTTTGACGGCCCTGCCGGATACGGTCCTCCTGCTCGGTGGCGTCGGCTTGCTGGCCGGTATCATCGGAACATGTTCGGCCTGGCTGGTTACCGCCTATGATTTTCCCGGGCGCAGGATATTGGAATGGGCGCTGCTTTTGCCGCTGGCCATGCCCACCTATATTGTCGCCTATGCCTATCTCGATATTCTGCACCCGATCGGGCCGGTGCAGGGAGCGATCCGCTGGTTGCTCGGTTATTCCAGCCCGCGTGAATTCCGTCTGCCGGATATAAGATCCATGACGGGCTGCATTGTCCTGCTTGGCTTCGTGCTGTTTCCCTATGTCTATATTCCCGTCCGCGCTATGTTCCTGACCCAGGCGGGCAACCTGTTGGAAGCAGCGCGCACGCTCGGCGTTTCCAGGCGCGCGGCCTTCTTCAAGGTCGCAGTGCCGCTCGCGCGCCCGGCGATCGCGGTCGGCATCAGCCTCGCGCTTATGGAAGCGCTGAACGATATCGGCGCGTCTGAATTTCTCGGTGTCCGCACACTCACCGTTTCGGTCTACACCACTTGGGTCACGAAATCAGATTTGCCCGGTGCGGCACAGATCGCGCTTTCCATGCTGTTCATCGTCGTCGCCCTCGTGGCGCTTGAGCGCTGGGCGCGGCGCAAGCAGCGTTATGCGGTCTCGGCGCAGAAAAGCAGGGAATTGGAGCCGGTGCGGCTTGTCGGCGTGAAAGCCTTCGGCGCTTTTACCCTCGGCAGCCTGCCGGTCCTGATCGGCTTCGTGGCGCCGGCGAGCTATCTCGTCATCGAGGCATGGAAGCGATTTCGCTTCAGCGGCCTGTCTTCCCGTTTTACCGAGGAGGCTCTGAATACAATCCTGTTCGCCGGTCTGGCAACGGTAATCACCCTCGTTCTCGGCCTCGCTGTTGCTTACGCGATGCGCCTTGCTCCGGGGCGTCTCTCGCGCTGGTCCTATCGTCTTTCCACGGTGGGATATGCGGCTCCCGGCACGGTCATCGCCATCGGCGTTTTGATTGCGCTCGGCGGCTTCGACCGGTTTGTCGATCAGACAATGCGCGAATGGTTCGGCATATCCACCGGCCTCATTTTCATCGGCAGCGGGGCCGCCCTGATCTATGCCTATTCGGCGCGTTTCCTCACCATTGCGGCGGGCAGCGTCGATGCCGGCCTGAGCCGTATTCCGCAATCCTTCGATCATGCTTCGCGCACGCTCGGACGATCCGCGACCCAGACATTTCGCCAGATTCACCTTCCGCTTTCGAAGGCATCGCTTGCGGCGGCGGCGCTCCTGATATTTGTCGACTGCGTCAAGGAGCTTCCCGCCACGCTGCTGTTGCGGCCACTTAATTTCGAGACTTTCGCGACACATCTCTATGGTGAAGCGGCGCGTGGTACTTACGAGGAAGCGGCAATCGCGGCGCTGGCGATCGTGGTCATCGGCATCCTTCCCGTCATGCAGCTTGCAAGGATCGGGCGGCGCAAGGGCTGATACCCCGCGGCCGGCCCAAAAATGATGGGCGCAAAACTGTGCGAGAAGCCAATAAGCTTCAAATCCCCCCAGGAAACGACAAGCATCCTGCCTTAATCCTGATGTAAATACTCAGCTTAATTGAGGTGCTGCGGCCTGTCGTATAAGAACGTCGGCCGTGATCTGTTTCGGGGCATATCTTGAAAAATTTGCATGAGATGTTTTTGGGCCGCCTGGCTTTGGGAACGGCTGCCATTGTTTTGATGGCGCCAGTGATGGGTCAGGCACAGCAGACGACGGTTCTGCGTGAGATCACAGTTGAAGGGCAGGGCGCGGAAAACGCCACAGGTCCGGTCCGGGGATATGTCGCCAAGAAGAGTGCGACGGGATCGAAAACCGATACGGAAACGAAGGACATTCCGCAATCCGTATCGGTCGTCGGCCGCAAGGAAATGGATGACCGCGGCGCGGTGACGAAAATCGACGAGGTTCTACGCTATACGCCCGGCGTGACAGCGGAGCCTTTTGGCACCGACCCGGATACGGACTGGTTTTACATCCGCGGTTTCCAGGCAACCCAGACCGGCGTTTTCCTGGATGGGCTGAACCTGTTCAGCTACGGCTTCGGCGGCTTCCAGATGGATGCCTATGGTCTGGAGCGGGTGGAGATTCTCAAGGGCCCTGCTTCGGTGCTTTATGGCGGCGCCAATCCCGGCGGCATCGTGCAGATGGTTCGTAAGCGCCCGCAGGATGAGCCGGTCCGCGAAACGGAAATCGGCATCAATAATTTTGGCAATGCCTTCTTCGGTTTCGACCTCGTCGACAAGGTCGATGGCGAGGGCGTTTGGAAATATCGCGTCACCGGCAAGGTTTCGGGCGGCGACAATTACACCGACTATTCCGAGGATCTGCGCGGCTTCGTCATGCCGCAGATCACCTTCGAACCGGATGCGCAGACCAGTGCCACGCTCTACGGCTATTTTTCGGCGCTGGATCAGGTTCATGTCGGCAACGGTTTCCTGCCCTATGTCGGAACGGTGGTCGACGCACCGTTCGGCAAGCTGGACCGCAAGGCGTTTTATGGTGAACCTGACATCGACAATGGCCGCGTCTACCAGTCCATGGTGGGTTACGAGGTCAGTCATGAATTCGACAATGGCTGGAAGATCAGCCAGAACGCCCGTTATGGTCACCTCTACAAGCATGAAACCGGCCCCTATCCGGGCGGTTGGGCCAATGCGGACGCCAATGGCCAGCCGATCCGTGACGCCACCACCAACGACTATATGCTGACCCGCTTCGGTTATGACGGCCTGTCGAAAGTCGACAGCTTCGGCGTGGACAACCGGGTCGAAGGCCAGTTCGATACCGGCGCAGTCAATCACTCGCTGCTATTCGGTCTGGACTACAAATATTACAAGCTGGATCAGGTGCAGGCCTGCTGCGGATCGAATGCGATCGGCGCGCTCAACCCGGTCTATGGCTCGACGCAGGGAACGAATTTCGTCTACGCCGATAACGTCGTGACCCAGCAACAGATCGGCGTCTATGCCCAGGATCAGCTGCGTTTTGGCGATGGTTGGCTGGTCACGCTGAACGGTCGTTATGATTATGTCGATACCGAATTGAACAACAGGTTGCCGGCCGGCCTCTCCCGCCGCTCCAATGACGATGCGCTGAGCGGACGTGCGGGCCTTGCTTATGAATTCGACAATGGCCTGACGCCCTATGTCTCGGCGGCCACCTTCTTCAATCCGCTCATCGATACGCTTGCAGATGGCACGCCCGCTGCGCCGGAAGAGGGACACCAGTTCGAGGCGGGCATTAAATATGAGCCGAGCTTCTTTGACGGCAGCATCACGGCCTCCGTCTTCAAGCTGGTCAAGGACAATGCCATCGTTTCCTATACGGCCGGCGGCGTAACCACGAGCGGCCAGTTCGGGCAGGTGGAATCCACGGGCTTCGAGCTGGAGGCCAAGGCCAATCTCAGCGACAACTGGAAAGCGCTCGCCTCCTATTCCTATACGGATCTCGACATTACCAAGGATGCCAATCCCAACCTGATCGGCAAATCGCCGTGGATCGTACCGGCTCATACGGCGTCGCTATGGGTGGACTACGCCTTCACCGACGATACGTTTGAAGGCCTCAGCATTGGCGGCGGTGTGCGCTATCAGGGCAAGTCCTGGGCGGATGCGGCAAATACGCTGCGTGTGCCGGATGCTGCTGTGTTCGATGCCGCGATCCGCTACGAGAAGAACGACTGGACAGCGTCCGTCAACGTCGCGAACGTTTTCGACAAGGAATATGTCAAGAGCTGCGCCGGCGTGTCGGTTTGCGGCTGGGGTGACAGCCGCACCATCACCTTCAAGCTTTCCAAGAAGTGGTAATGGCCGGCCGGCAGTTGCGGGAAAAATAGTTTGCCACTATAAACATGAATAATCTTATCATGTTTATAGTGGCGCCATGGCGCCTTGCGGGATCAAGAGGCCATGGCTTTCCGCGTTCGGATGGAAAATGAGATCGAGGGCTTTGCCGTCATTGGCGGCCCGCGCTCAAGGATGTGGAACGGCATCGTTGCCGATCTCTGGGACGTGCGTTGCGCACCGAGGGCGGGCGGCCGTTATGTCGGCAAGGACCCGCGTTTCGTTTTCCTGCTCGATATGGATGGAGCGGATGGCGGCCGCTTCATGATGAACAGGCACCGCCGTGACAATTACGGCTCATCCGAGGCGAACCAGATTTCTTTCGTGCCCGCCGATCTGGATGTGCATGCGGAACTGAGCAATGTTTCCTTCGTGCGCCATCTCGATCTGCACTTCGATGCGGGATTGCTGGGTGCGCGGCTGGTGCAGGGCTTCGATCCCCACGGGCTGCTCGATCCGCATCTGATGTTCGAGGATGAGCGGCTGCTGGCGCTCGCGCGGCTGATCGCCGCCGAATGCGATAATCCAGACCCGTTGCACGATCTCTACGGCGAAAGCCTCGTGCTGGCGCTGTTGACGGATTTCCTCAAGGTAAAGCGCGAGCCGGTCAAGAAGCGCAGCAAGCTCGCCTCGTGGCAATTGCGGGCGGCGACGGATTACATTCGCGAACATTGCCTGCGGTCGATAAGGCTGGAGGAACTCGCGGAACTCACCAACCTGTCACAATCCCATTTCAGTCACGCCTTCAAGGCATCGACGGGCGTGCCGCCGCATCAATGGCAGATGCAGGCGCGTATTGACTGCGTCAAGGATCTGATGATGCGAACGGACATGGCGCTCACCGACATTGCCATAGCCGCCGGTTTTTCGGACCAGGCGCATTTCTCCCGTGTCTTCCGCAAGATGGTCGGCGTCTCACCTTCGGTCTGGCAGAAGATCAGGCAATAACGCCGTTTCGTTCCATGCTTATGCGAAAAAATTCCCGGTTCGCGGCTTAAAAAGCTTCGGAACGAATTGTACGTGCAGCGGTTTACCAGACGTAACATTTACGAGGAAAACCAAGGAGGAAGATGTCATGTTGCATCAGGAACCCCGTGCAGGACAGGACCCCTATGTCAAAGACACGCCAAGCCTTATCGCCAGCGACAAGGTTGAAGGAACACGCGTTTATGGCGCCGATGGCAAACACATTGGATCGATCCAGCGCATCATTCTGGAAAAGCGCGGCGGCCGTGTCGCTTACGCGGTATTGAGCTTCGGTGGCTTTCTGGGCATCGGCGATGATTATTATCCGCTGCCCTGGGAAAAGCTTCACTACGACGAGGAGCTTGATGGCTACCGCATCGATCTGACCAAGGAAGAGATCGAAAACGCGCCGCATTTCGCCAATCTCGATGATGACGATCTGCTGAACGCCAAGGACCGCAAGGTCTATGACTATTACGGCGTCGCGCCCTACTGGATGTAAGGCCCGGCAGCGTTACAAGCGGGCATTTCCGGCTTCTTTAAGGCCCGGAAATGCCGCACACAAAAACGGCTCCTGAGAAGGAGCCGTTTATCGTTTCACCGCACGTCAATGCGGGTTTTTTTGCATCTCTGAAACCGCATCGGTAAAGCACTTGCGGGCTTCCTCGGGAGACTTGCGTCCATCAAGGGCGGCGCGGCAGGCGCTTCTGGCTCTCACGAAACTCAATCCACGAATTTTAGGCCAGCCTTCGGTCAACAATATCAGGGCCTCGAAAGGACCGGCGACGACACTCTTGCCGTTCGCCTCGAGATTGACCTCGACAGGTTCTGTCCATCTCTCGTTCTTCATCGTGCACCTCCCAGAGCAACGCGATCCCGAAATACACTCGACAGCGCAGCAACCCATGAACGCGGTCGTGTGTTACTGCTGCTTAGGATAAGCGCAAGCGATCGAATTGACAACGGTGATCAGCGGAAGCCGAAAAACGACAGAATTGCCAGAACGATAACGACTAGGCCGACGATGTAGATGATCTGGTTCATGATTTTCTCCTTGGCTGGTGTCATCACCTTAACGTGAGGGCGAAGGTGAGGTTCCAGATCTGAAAGAATTTAATCACGTACTAAAATATTGCGGACATCCCTTTGGTATCGGCACGCCGCCGCGCCCAAGCGATCATCGTGAGTACTATTTCCGCAGGATCACCCAGATGGCGTGAATGATGCCGGGCACATAACCGCACAGCGTCAGGAGAATATTCAGCCAGAAATGCAGCCCAAGCCCGACCTGAAGAAACACGCCGACGGGCGGAAGGATGATGGCGATAAGAATACGAATGACATCCACGATGACCGGCTTTCCATTTGAGAGTGACTTGCCGGTCAACGTGTGGCGGGCGGTTTGGTTTCAAAGGTTTTGGTGATCGCAGGCAGCATGATGCTAACAGAAACGCCGACAGCGCCGATGGAAATCGGTCTGAGCATAAATTGCGATTTGGGGAGATAAAATGGTGCCGCTTACGTGACTCGAACACGTGACCCCGTCATTACGAATGACGTGCTCTACCAACTGAGCTAAAGCGGCCCGATTGTGACCCGTTTGTTACGGATCAGCTTCATGGCGGGCTGATACAGGCAATGCTGACGGATTTCAAGCCTTGAATGCGCTGGTTTTGAAAATTCCGTAAAAAGCTTTGCCTGTCCATTGTTTACCTGTGGCTTCAGGCCTTGCCGCAGATGCGCTTTTTGGCGTCCTCATATTCATTGGCCAGACGATCGACGAGGTCCGCTACAGGCTCGACAGATTTGACCGCGCCAATGCCCTGGCCTGCGCCCCAGATGTCTTTCCACGCCTTGGCGCCGCCGGTGGCGGTTTCGAAATCCATTTTCGAAGGATCCGCCTCGGGGAGATTGTCCGGGTCCATGCCGGAGGCGACGATGGAGCTTTTCAGGTAATTGCCATGCACGCCCGTGAAATAGTTCGAATAAACGATATCCTTGGCCTGCGCTTCCACAATCGCCTGCTTGTAGCCGTCGGAGGCGCGCGCCTCCTGCGTGGCGATGAAGGGGGAACCGATATAGGCCATATCCGCGCCCATCGCCTGTGCGGCCAGAATGGAGCCGCCATTGGCGATAGCGCCGGCGAGCAGCAGTGGCCCGTCGAACCATTCGCGGATTTCCTGGACGAGGGCGAAGGGCGAAAGCGTGCCCGCATGTCCGCCGGCGCCGGTGGCCACAGCGATCAGCCCGTCCGCTCCCTTGCGGATGGCGGAGCGGGCATGGCGATCATTGATGATATCATGCAGAACGATGCCGCCATAGGAATGCACGGCCGCGTTGACCTCCGGCACGGCGCCGAGCGAGGAAATCACCACCGGCACCTTGTATTTGACGCAGAGGCCGAGATCGTGTTCCAGCCGCCGGTTGGACATGTGCACGATCTGGTTGACCGCGAAGGGTGCAGCCGGGCGGTCGGGGTTGGCCTTGTTGTGGGCGGCCAGCTCCTCGGTGATCATTGCCAGCCATTCATCCAGCTGGCTTTCTGGCCGCGCATTCAGCGCGGGGAAAGCACCGATGACACCCGCCTTGCATTGGGCCAGTGTCAGTTGCGGATGTGAAATAATGAATAGCGGTGACGCTATGACCGGAAGACGCAGATTGTCTTTCAGCACGGACGGCAGCATGTCTCCTCCCACGGATTACGTTTACGCGCACGTAAGTCAATATCGCGTTCGCCAGCGGATTGAAAGCGAAAACGGCGTGGTGCCGGGCTCTCAAATCTGCGTTCGCAGCGCCACAATGGATCGATTTTCCCCAAAGCAATCCGGTCTTTATAACAAACTGTGCTTGCGGAGGCGCGGCATAGCCGTTACCGAATCGTGAATGTATGGCGCAACGCCGCATATTTTTTGCAAGGCGCAATAGAACAAGGATCGGTCGTGAGCGGACTGGAAACGGCAATCAGAAATGCTCTGGAAAAATCGGACAGATCGAACGCCGAAGTTCGTGCACGGATTTACCAATCCTCCCGTCAGGCACTGGAAGCGGGCCTGCGCAAGCAGGGCATAGACGATCCGCAGGTGGTGGCCCAGCAGCGCCAGCGGCTCGAGAGCCTGATCCATATTATCGAGAATGAAGAGCGCAACCGTCTTCTCGATCGGGTGGAGCAGCAATTGCGGCCGCCTCTGCCGGAAAGTCCGGTGCAGGATGATCACTCGGTCGATCCTGCCTCACAACCCCAGCATCACGGCGATATGGCTGTCGAACCGGAATTGCGCGGCGAAACGCGCGACGCGCGGCCGGTTGCTGCTGAAAACCTGAGCGCCGGCCGGCGCAATGGAAAGACGCCAAAGAGGGGCTCCAGTGCAGCCGACGCCTCGCTTGCCTTTCGTCCGGAAGGTGCTGTTGGCCGGCGCAAACGCCGCGGGCTTTTTGCCAGACTTTTCATATATTTGACACTCCTGGCCTTTATCGGTTTCGGCGCCTGGTGGGCCTATTCTTCCGGCCTGCTGCTGTCGCCGGAGCAACGCGATACCAGCGTGCCCAATCCGCCGGCGCAGGTGCAGGCGGAGGACTTCACCGGTGCGGAACCAGCGCCGAGCCTTTCCGCGGGCCGTGGTTTTTCCGATGACTGGGTCGAAATATTCAATGCCGAGCGCGGCAGTTCCGGAATTTCGGCAGGCGCGCGCGCCACTGTCGAGAATATTGCCACGCCGGCCGGCAAGGCGATAAAGGTGACGTCGAGAAGCGTCTCACAGGATGGTGCGGTCAGCATCGAGGTTCCGGTGGAGGTGATGCGGGATATGGCGGGCAAATCCTCGACCATATCAATCACGCTGCAATCATCCAGCGACCGGCAGACGCAGGTTTCCGTCGCCTGCGATTTCGCAACCCTTGGCGATTGCTCCCGTCACCGCTTTACGGCCACGGCCGAGCGTGCGGATATGCTGCTGAATGCGACATTTGAACGTTCGCTGGCCCCAAATGCGCCGGGCAAGGTCTTCATCAACAGCGATATTGATGGCAACAGCCGCCCGGTCAATCTTTATTCCGTGCGCATTCTGCCGGGTCAGTAAGAAGCGGGCCGGTAACAAAGGTGACAAGCGCCGCGGCCTTTGGGCGCCTGTCACTGTTGCTCTATCCTATTTGAGAAAGCCGGGTCCTGATCCCAGTATCTTGCCGTCGATCTCGCCGATTGCCTTCTTGTCCTTGCCGTCATAATCGAGCGCATTGAGAATGTGCCGGATGAGGTTCACCCTTGCGCGGCGTTTGTCGTTGGCGCGCACCACTGTCCAGGGGGCAGCGTCGGTATGGGTCTTTTCCAGCATCTCGTCGCGCTTGTCCGTGTAGTCATCCCATTTCGTCAGTGCGGCAATATCCATGTCGGAAAGCTTCCAGCATTTCAGCGGGCTGTGGCGACGATCGTGAAAACGCTCGATCTGCGTTTCCCGGCCGATGTCGAGCCAGAACTTGAACAGATGAACGTCCTCATGGACCAGCATCTTTTCAAGACGCGGCGTTTCCTTGAGGAAGCGCTTGTGCTCTTCCGGGGTGCAGAACCCCATGACCGGCTCCACCCCGGCGCGGTTATACCAGGAACGGTCGAACAGAACGAATTCACCCGCTGTCGGAAAATGCGAGATGTAACGCTGGAAATACCATTGACCGCGCTCGGTTTCCGTCGGTTTCGTCAGCGCCACGATACGGGCATAGCGGGGGTTGAGATATGCCCGGGTAGCGAAGATCGCGCCGCCCTTGCCGGCCGCATCGCGGCCTTCGAACACGGCCATCACCCGTTTGCCGGTGGCCTGCAACCAGAACTGTACCTTGACCAGCTCCACCTGCAGCGCTTCGAGGACTGCATCGTATTCCTCGCGCTTCATTTTTTTATCGTAGGGATAATCGCCGGCCGAAAGCTTGTTTTCCTCCACCCAGTCGGGAAGGACCGGATCGTCGATGTCGAAGCTGCGCGGCTTGCCGCCAATGGTGAGCTCCACCGAGCGCTTCTTCGTTTCCTCGACCATGTTTTCCTCCGGTTGTTGTTGTTGTGTAAAGGCAACTCGCCACCAATGAATTCATATCCATTGCCGGAATTCAAGTGAAAGAGGATTGCCTGGTCGGGGTGCGGCGGTACGGGCGATTGCAGCGCCGATTTTGCGCATATACGTTGTGGAAAATGCGCGGCGATGAATCTCTGTCATGAAGCTGGCCTATGAGGTTTCGATGCGCTGTCAGGTGGAAGTGGAAAGTGGGCTGAAATGGCAGTCATGGAAGGCGATAGTGGATTAAGGCTTTTGGGAAAAAAGCTTCGCCGAAACTGGTTGCCTGTTCTGGTTGTCAGCATGCTTGCCATCGTGGCGGTCTCGGAGCTTCACACGCCCTATATGCCGGCAATCCTGTGGCTCTGCGCCATCATCGCCATTCTCGCCGTTCGGGAAAGGCCGGCGGCGGCGAAGGACGAAAACGTGGGCGCGGAAACGGATCAGCCGGAAGTGCCCGGCGAAAACGTCATTTCCGGTGTCCGGGCGGGACTTGCCGTCCTCGATACGCCCGTCTTCATCCTCGACAGGAATGCCAGCGTGCTGTTTCAGAACGGCGCGGCGGAGCGTGCCTTCGGCCAGCTTCCGGCCGGTGCGCATATTTCCGCCCGGCTGCGTTCGCCTGGCCTGCTGGATGTCATTCGTGAAACCATCGCCACCGGCCAGCCCAATCAGGTCGAGCATTCCGAGCGTTTTCCTTCCGAGCGGGTCTTTATCGTTCGCATCGCCCGCGCCGATGCGGGCGAGGGGGCGGGTCCGCCATTCTATATCCTGTCGTTCCGCGATGTTTCGGAGCTTCGCCGCATCGACCGTATGCGCAGCGACTTCGTTGCCAATGCCAGCCATGAATTGCGCACCCCGCTCGCTTCCTTGCGCGGTTTCATCGAAACCATGCAGGGACCGGCGCGCAACGATCCGAAAGCGCAGGAACGTTTCCTCGCCATCATGCTGGATCAGGCAACCCGCATGAGCAGGCTGGTGGATGACCTCATGTCCCTTTCAAGGCTCGAATTGCGCGCCAATATCGCCCCGGACCAGAGGGTTGATCTCGTCCCTGTCATCGGCCATGTGCGCGATGCGCTGCTGCCGCTCGCCGATGAGCTGGATGTCGATATCACCCTGCATCTGCCGGACCGGCCGGCGGAAGTGCAGGGTGATCGTGACGAGCTGGTGCAGGTATTCCAGAACCTCGTTGAAAATGCTTGCAAATATGGGCAGGAAGGCAAAGTCGTTGATGTCTGGCTGCGCGCCGAACCCGGCAAGCCGGTGGAGGTAAGCGTCATCGACAAGGGGCCGGGCATTCCCGCCGAACATGTGCCGCGCCTGACGGAGCGTTTTTATCGTGTCAGCGTCGCCGACAGCCGCTCGAAAAAGGGCACGGGTCTCGGGCTTGCCATCGTCAAGCATATCCTCACCCGTCACCGCGCCCGCCTCATCATTAAATCGGAATTGGGCAGCGGCACGGATTTCACCGTGAGATTCTGACATAAAATATGCATCTGCTTTTAATGTCGTAAATATTTATAAATAAAATCAATAATTTAGATTGTCACAAATCTTTCGTCAAAGTGACATAAAAGGATGGGGCTACGGTGGTTAAGAAAAGGTCGCCGAGCGCATGCTAAGAGCGATTGCCGCAATCGGCTGCGTCCACAAACAAGCCCACGACGGGAGAGACAAATGAACATCGTAAAATTTTCCGCAGCAGCTCTGGTGGCTTCTGTCGCCTTCGCTGGCGCCGCCGCTGCTCGCGACCAGATTCAGGTTGCCGGTTCTTCCACTGTTCTGCCCTATGCCAAGATCGTTGCCGAGACCTTTGCTGAAACCTTCCCGAACTTTAAGGCTCCGGTTGTTGAATCCGGCGGCACGGGCGGCGGTCTGAAGGCGTTCTGCTCCGGCGTCGGCGAAGGCACCATCGACATTGCCAACGCTTCGCGCAAGATCAAGAGCGACGAACTGGCCGCCTGTAAGGCTGCTGGCGTTGCCGACGTTCAGGAAGTGAAGATCGGTTACGACGGTATCGTCTTTGCGATGGACTCTTCCAACAAGGACATCAAGCTTGAGCCGAAGGATCTTTACCTCGCGCTCGCTGCTGAAGTCGTCAAGGACGGCAAGCTCGTTGCCAACCCCTACAAGAAGTGGTCGGAAGTCAACAAGGAGCTGCCTGACGTCGCGATCGCCGCTTACATCCCGGGTTCCAAGCACGGCACGCGCGAAGTCTTCGAAGAGAAGATCATGGCTGACGGCTGCAAGGAAGCCGGCGCCACCGACGCCATCAAGACGCTCGTCACCGATGCCAAGCAGGCTGCCGCCAAGTGCGTTGCAGTCCGTAAGGACGGCGCCGCAGTCGACATCGACGGCGACTACACCGAGACGCTTGCCCGTATCGATGCCAACAAGACCGGCCTTGGCGTTTTCGGCCTCGCTTTCTATGAAAACAACGCCGACCGCCTGAAGGTCGCGACTGTTTCGGGCGTCGTTCCGTCCACCGAAACCGTTGCCAGCGGCAAGTACCCGGTTTCGCGCCCGCTGTTCTTCTACGTGAAGAAGGCTCACCTGGGCGTTATCCCGGGCCTCAAGGAATATGTCGAGTTCTTCGTTTCCGATGAAATGATCGGCCCGGATTCTCCGCTCGCCAACTACGGCCTCGTTGCCGCTCCGGACAAGGAGCGCGAAGAAATCCGCGCCAAGTTCGCAGCTGGCGCGTCCATGTAATAAGAAAGAGGGGCGCGGCATGCCGCGCCCCTCGTTCCGCTCCGGTGCCCTTCCGCTTTGGTGATTGTCTCCGGTTGACAGTTCCGATCCATCGTCGTCCACATAATTGTTGATCGATTACAGATGGATAGGATGTATCAACCTTGACGCTTGCCAGACTTTGATCCAGTCAGGCGGCAAGCATCTCCGGGTGGTTCAGCCGTCTCGTTTTGATGACTTTTTGATTTGCCCGATATCGCACCGTGCTCTTGAGGCACGCCGAGGGAACTCTAATGAACACATCGATCCTTTTGTTGATACTGGCGCTGATCGGCATCGGCAGCTACCTGCTCGGCAGCCGCCGTGCCGTTGCCCTGTCTGGCGGGCGTCCCGCCAACATGCATTCCCGTGCCGGTTATCACGGTTCCTACGCGGTCGTCTGGGCGGTTTTGCCCGCGGCGTTCATTCTTGCCGTCTGGCTCATTGTCAGCCCGCTCGTCGTCACCTCGGCGGTGCGCGGAAATTTCCCTGAGGATGTGCGGGCGCAATCCGAGGCGCAGCAGAGCCTGACCTATGGCATGGTGACCTCCATCGCCCGTGGCCTTCAGCGGCTGACGGCGGAGGAAACCGCGCAGGTCGATGCCGATACGGCGGCGGTAAGGCCGCTTCTGGCCTCGAAGGGTGTGGCGATCGCCGGTGATCCCGAGCGGTTTATGGTCGATGCCGCCCATACGCTCAACGACATGACCTCCACCAGCCGTTTCGCGATGGTCGCCATCGTGCTGTTGGCCGCACTCGGCGGTGCCGCTTATGCGCTGCGTTCGATTGCACCGCGCTTCCGGGCACGCAACAAGGTCGAGAGGGTCATTCTCGCGGCCCTGCTCGTCGCTTCTTCCATCGCGATCCTCACGACCATCGGCATCGTTATGTCGATGCTGACGGAAGCGATCCAGTTCTTCACCATGGTTCCGGCCCACCAGTTCTTCTTCGGTACGGTGTGGGATCCACGTTTCGCGGCGGCTGGCGCAACCGACTCCTCCGGTCAGTTCGGCCTGATCCCGCTGCTCGCCGGCACACTCTATATCGGTCTCGTCGCCATGCTGGTGGCTGTTCCGGTCGGCCTGTTTTCGGCAATCTATATGTCGGAATATGCGTCGCCGCGCTTTCGCTCCGTGGCAAAGCCGCTGCTCGAGGTGCTCGCCGGTATTCCGACCATTGTCTACGGCTTCTTCGCGCTGACGACGGTTGGTCCTTTCCTCAGAGACATTTCCACGCAGATCAACGGTCTGGCGACGGGTAACTACGCCAATTTCATCCAGGCGCAGAGCGTCATCACCGCCGGCTTCGTCATGGGTATCATGCTGATCCCCTATGTCTCGTCGCTGTCGGACGATATCATCACCGCCGTGCCGCGTTCCCTGCGTGACGGTTCCCTCGGCCTCGGCGCCACGCGGTCCGAAACCATCAAGAAGGTCATCGTTCCCGCAGCTCTTCCCGGCATCGTCGGCGCCGTGCTGATGACGGCATCGCGTGCGATCGGCGAAACCATGATCGTGGTTCTTGCGGCTGGTGTTGCCGCGCGCCTGCAGCTCAACCCCTTCGAACCGATGACCACGGTAACGGTCAAGATCGTCAGCCAGCTGACCGGCGACCTTGAATTCACCTCGCCGCAGACGCTTGTCGCCTTCGCGCTTGGCATCACGCTTTTCGCCATCACGCTTTGCCTGAATATCTACGCGCTTTACATCGTGCGCAAATACCGGGAGCAATATGAATGACCGACATCGTTTCTCCCGCGGCCGGTGCCGCCGTGAACAAGGCCACGCGCCGTGATATCGGCATCAAGCGCCGCTATGCCGCCGAACGCCGCTTCCGTGCTTATGGAATGGCAGCGATTTCCTTCGGCCTCATCTTTCTCTTCCTGCTGCTCTGGTCGGTCGTATCCAAGGGTTACACCGCGTTCCAGCAGACGATGATCACCGTTCCGGTCGAGTTCTCCGAACTGATCATCGACCCGAAGAATGAGCGTGCCGCCAATCCCGCAAAGCTGATGACGGCCAATTATCCCGTCCTCGCCCGCGATGCGGTTGCCAAGGTTCTCGGCGTCGCGCCAACGGACCGCGCCGGTCTGCGCGCCGTTAACGTCATGATCTCCGACAGCGTCCGCACCCAGTTGCGCGACATCGTCGTCGCTGATCCTGCCGTTATCGGCACCATACGCACCGTCACGCTTCTGGCATCGGGCGATGTGGATAGCGCCTTCAAGGGCCAGGTCGATCTGACGGTGGATGAGGCCAACCGCCGCATCTCGAACCAGCAGCTCGGCTGGATGAACCAGCTCGCAGAAGGTGGCCAGCTTGGCAAACATTTCAATACCGGCATCTTCGTTAACGGCAATTCGAGCCGTCCGGAAGCGGCGGGTGTCGGTGTGGCGCTGATCGGTTCCTTCTATATGATGATGATCGTGCTGGTTCTGTCGCTGCCGATCGGTGTCGCCGCCTCGATCTATCTCGAGGAATTCGCGCCGAAGAACCGCCTGACGGACCTTATCGAGGTGAACATCAACAATCTCGCGGCCGTTCCCTCCATTGTTTATGGTCTGCTCGGTCTTTCCGTCTTCATCAACTTCATGGGCTTTCCGCGCTCGGCCTCTCTGGTCGGCGGCCTGGTCCTGACGCTGATGACGCTGCCGACGATCATCATCGCCACGCGCGCCGCATTGAAGGCCGTACCGCCGTCGATCCGCGCCGCAGCACTCGGCCTCGGCGCCTCCAAGATGCAGACGATCTTCCATCACGTCCTGCCGCTTGCCATGCCCGGCATTCTGACCGGCACGATCATCGGCCTTGCTCACGCGCTGGGCGAAACGGCGCCGCTGCTCTTGATCGGCATGGTGGCATTCGTTGCGAATTATCCGACAACGCCGATGGATCCGTCCACGGCTCTGCCGGTGCAGATTTACATGTGGGCGAACGAAGCCGAACGCGCCTTTGTCGAAAGGACATCCGGCGCTATCATCATCCTGCTTTTGTTCCTCATCGTCATGAATGTTGGCGCAATCCTGTTGCGTCGCCGCTTCGAACGGCGCTGGTAGAGGGAGATTGAGCAATGAACATGTTGTCGGAAGCAGCAGTTGAAAAGGCGCTGGACAAGAAAATGAATGAAGTCTCATACAAGATGATCGGCAAGGACGTTTCGGTTTATTACGGCGAGAAGCGTGCGCTTTACGACGTGAACCTCAATGTCCGGGAAAACACGGTGACCGCCCTTATCGGCCCGTCCGGTTGCGGAAAATCCACTTTCCTGCGCACCTTGAACCGTATGAACGATACGATCGACGGTTGCCGGGTCACCGGTAAAATCACGCTCGATACCGACGATATCTACGATCAGGCGATCGACGTCGTGGAACTGCGCGCCCGCGTGGGCATGGTGTTCCAGAAGCCGAACCCGTTTCCGAAGTCGATTTACGAGAACATCTCCTACGGTCCGCGCATCCATGGTCTTGCCCGTAACAAGGCGGATATGGACCAGATCGTCGAACACAGCCTGCAGAAGGCCGGCCTGTGGAATGAGGTGAAGGATCGTCTTCACGAATCCGGCACGGGCCTTTCCGGCGGTCAGCAGCAGCGTCTGTGCATTGCCCGCGCGGTTGCCGTCAGCCCGGAAGTCATCCTGATGGATGAGCCTTGCTCGGCGCTCGATCCGATCGCGACAGCGAAGGTCGAGGAGCTGATCCACGAGTTGCGTACCAATTACACGATCGTCATCGTCACCCACTCCATGCAGCAGGCGGCGCGCGTTTCCCAGCGCACGGCCATGTTCCATCTTGGTCATCTTGTCGAGGAAAACGAAACGGACAAGATGTTCACCAATCCGGATGACCAGCGCACGCAGGATTACATCATGGGCCGCTTCGGCTGATCCCGGCCGGCGCTTTATCGAAACCGAACAAGACTGGTGCCTCTGCCGTGCCCGCTTCCGGGTCCGCGCATGCAGGCCAAGCCGGAGGACTAGACCATGACACAGACAACGACCCATTCGCATATCCTGTCGGCCTATGACGACGAATTGAAGTTTCTGACGCGCCGTATCGCCGAAATGGGCGGTCTTGCCGAGCAGATGTGCGGCGATGCCGTGCGCGCGCTTGTCAATTCCGATGCCGCGCTCGCGCAGAAGGTCATTTCGGACGATACAATTCTCGACCACGCCGAACGCGAAATCGGCGACAAGGCCATCGTCACCATCGCCAGGCGTCAGCCGATGGCGGCAGACCTTCGCGAGATCATCGGCACCCTGCGTATCGCCGCCGATCTCGAACGCGTCGGCGATCTCGGCAAGAACACGGCCAAGCGCGTCATCGCGGTTGCCGGAACCGGTGTGCCGCGCAAGCTCGCGCGCGGTATCGAGCATTTGTCGGAACTGGCGCTGGTGCAGCTCAAGGAAGTCCTCGACGTCTATTCCACACGCTCCGCCGAGAAGGCCAATGCCATTCGCGAACGCGATGAGGAAATCGACGCCATGTACACGTCGCTCTTCCGTGAGCTTCTGACCTACATGATGGAAGATCCGCGCAACATCACCACCTGCACGCATCTCCTGTTCTGCGCCAAGAACATCGAGCGTATCGGCGACCATGCCACGAATATCGCTGAAACGATCTACTACATGACCACCGGCAGCCAGCCGGAGGGCGAGCGTCCGAAGGACGACAGTTCCAACACTCTCGGTTCGGTGACCGAGTAACAGACAAGCAGAAGCTTGCGGAGTTCAGTATATGGTGCCCAAGATTGCAGTTGTGGAAGACGAGGAAGCGCTGAGCGTCCTGCTTCGTTACAATCTCGAGGCTGAGGGATACGACGTCGACACGATACCCCGTGGCGATGAGGCGGAAATCAGGCTGCAGGAGCGTATTCCGGATCTTCTCATCCTGGACTGGATGCTGCCCGGCGTATCCGGTATCGAACTCTGCCGTCGTTTGAGAATGCGGCCGGAAACCGAGCGCCTGCCCATCATCATGCTGACGGCGCGCGGTGAGGAAAGCGAGCGGGTTCGTGGTCTTGCCACCGGCGCAGATGACTATGTCGTCAAGCCGTTCTCGACCCCGGAACTCATGGCCCGCGTCAAGGCCATGCTGCGCCGGGCCCGTCCCGAGGTTCTCTCATCGGTGCTGAAATGCGGTGATATCGAACTGGATCGCGAGACCCATCGCGTTCACCGCAAAAGCCGCGAAGTGCGCCTCGGCCCGACGGAATTCCGCCTGCTGGAGTTTTTGATGACATCGCCGGGCAGGGTCTTCTCCCGTTCACAATTGCTGGATGGCGTCTGGGGTCACGATATCTATGTCGACGAGCGCACCGTCGACGTGCATGTCGGACGCCTGCGCAAAGCCCTGAATTTCTCCCATATGCAGGATGTCATCCGCACCGTGCGTGGCGCTGGATATTCGATGGAAGCCTGAGCGGAACTGAAACCTGTAGTTTCATTCGGATTACTCAGAAATCAGAAGGCCCGAAACCGGAATGGTGTCGGGCCTTTCGATTTTGAACCTTCCGCAAATAGGGCGCCCTCGTCCTTTTTGGAAGGGCGGCAGACGGTCCGCTGAAATCCGGATTAAGCGGTGAAACCTGACAGGGATGAAAAAAGGATGCGGCACGCCGCGGACGAATTCAGAGCATTTGCAGCAAGGGCGCGTTGCAGCTGTAAGTTCGCAGAGCGCGCAAGAGCAAGGATTGGCAACGCTTCTTGAACAACACGTGCTCCAAGTCGGAACCACCTTGGGTTTTGCCATAAAAAAAACGGGCCCGAAGGCCCGTAGTTTTTGAGTGCTGATAACGTGCCGCAACACTCAAGCCTTGCGGCGCTCGCTTACCGGCTGATAGGCGAGCTTCGCATGGAACTTGCAATAGGGCGAGGATTCCAGCGCTTCACAACCGCAGAAATGGAAGTCGTCCTTCAGCGGATCGCCAACCGGCCACTTGCAGGTGCGCTCGGTCAGTTCCGTCAAGGTCAGGCGACGGGAAATCGGCGTAACAACGTTTTTGGAAGGAACGTAATCGAGAACCTGTGCCGTCTCGATGTCGATCTCCTCGTGCAGTGCGGTCGCCGCGTTCGAACGGGTGAGAACCCGTGCCGGTGCCGCGTTGACGCGTGCCGCGAAAGTCGTCGCGCGCGGTGCAGGTGCGGCTGTGCGCTTGGGCGCGGAACGCGCCGAAGTAACCGGGCCGCCAGCCTTGACGCGTCCTGGCAGGTTGAGACGATGGACCTTGCCGATCACGGCGTTACGGCTGACGCCGCCCAGCTGCGCCGCAATCTGGCTGGCGCTAAGCCCTTCGGACCACAATTTCTTGAGTTTCTCGACTCGCTCGTCTGTCCAGTTCATGCCGCTTCTCCGCTTGTCGCGTATATTTTTTCGGCAGAATCCTTCTCCGTCTCGCGGGCGTGCCGCAAGCGTGGTTTCCGCCGGATTTTTGGTGACTAGTTCCGCCGCAATGCAGTCTAGTAATTAGCGATTAACCTAGTGCCACGCAGACTCCGTGGCAAGAGTCGGGGGAATCATCTGGAATCGATTTTCCGGTTTTCCCCAACTTGCTGGCGAGTTGAGTCTGAAAGGCAACACCTTGGGGCTCATCGGCCGTCGCATACTAGGGCTTGAGAAGCCCGGGAAATGCGGACTTTTGTTGACATCGGCAAACGAAGTGACAATAGTGCCCCTGCCGCCGCAAGGCGGCATTTTTGATTTTCAGGCGAGGGATAACCCTCAAAGCCTATTGACAACCGTCTGACAGCGCATCCGCGCAAGGAGTGATACAGCCATGGCCGAAGCCGCCGCGCCATTGTTCGATACGTTTGCAAGAGCCCCCCTGCGCTTCGAGCGAGGCGAGGGCGTCTGGCTGTTCACGGAAAGCGGCGAACGATATCTCGATTTTGCGGCCGGCGTCGCGGTCAACTCGCTGGGCCACGCCCATCCGCATCTCGTCGATGCGATCAAGACGCAGGCCGAGAAGGTCTGGCACGTCTCGAACCTCTATGAAGTGCCGGGACAGGAAAAGCTTGCCAGGCGCCTGACGGAAGCAACTTTTGCAGACAAGGTGTTCTTCACCAATTCCGGTGCGGAAGCACTGGAATGCGCAATCAAGACGGCACGTCGTTATCACTATTCCAAGGGCCATCCGGAAAAGTTCCGCATCATCACATTCGAAGGCGCCTTCCATGGCCGCACGCTTGCGACGATCGCCGCCGGCGGCCAGCAGAAATACCTTGAGGGTTTCGGCCCCAAGGTCGAAGGGTTCGACCAGGTGCCTTTCGGCGATGTCGATGCCCTGAAGGCAGCCATCACGGCCGAGACGGCGGCGCTTCTGATCGAGCCGATCCAGGGCGAGGGCGGTATCCGCGCGCCCAGCAAGGAATTCCTGCAACTCCTTCGCAGCCTGTGCGACGAGCACGGCCTGCTTCTGATTTTCGATGAGGTCCAGACAGGTGTTGGCCGCACGGGCAAACTGTTCGCCTATGAACAGACCGGTGTTGCGCCCGATATCATGGCGGTCGCAAAGGGCATTGGCGGCGGTTTCCCGCTCGGCGCATGCCTTGCAACGGCGGATGCCGCTTCCGGCATGACGGCGGGCGTACACGGCACCACCTATGGCGGCAATCCGCTGGCCATGGCGGTGGGCAATGCCGTGCTCGATGTTGTTCTCGCCGAAGGTTTTCTTGAAAAGGTCCGTGATGTGGCGCTGGTTTTCCGGCAGGGGCTCGCGTCGCTGAAGGACCGGTATCCTGACGTGATTGAGGAAATTCGCGGCGAAGGCCTGCTTCTGGGTATCAAGGCCAAGGTGCCTTCGGGTGATCTGCTGCAGGCCATGCGCGCTGAGCATCTGCTTGGGGTGCCGGCGGGTGACAATGTCATCCGCCTTCTGCCGCCGCTCGTCACCACGGCCGAAGAAGCCCGCGAGGGCTTGGCGCGCGTTGAGGCGGCTGCTTCCTCCCTGACCGCGAAACAGGCGAAAATCGCCTGAGGAAACAATAAAGGGCGGGCCTCTTCCCGGAGGCTCGCGAGCATGGGACAGTTTGAAATGGCTTCACCAAAACATTTTCTCGACCTCTCGGCCGTAGGGTCGGAGGACTTGCGGACAATTCTTGATGATGCGCGCACGCGCAAGATTGCCACCAAAACCGGCACGGCGGAAAAGCCGCTTGCCGGCAAGATGCTGGCGATGATCTTTGAAAAGCCGTCCACCCGTACCCGCGTCTCCTTCGATGTCGGCATGCGCCAGCTTGGCGGCGAGACCCTTTTCCTGTCGGGCACGGAAATGCAGCTCGGCCGCGCCGAAACGATTGGCGATACGGCCAAGGTTCTGTCGCGTTATGTTGACGCCATCATGATCCGCACGACGGATCATTCGCGCCTGCTCGAACTTGCCGAACACGCCACCGTGCCGGTCATCAATGGTCTGACGGACGATACCCATCCCTGCCAGATCATGGCGGATATATTGACGTTCGAGGAACATCGCGGCCCGGTCAAGGGCAAGACAATTGCCTGGACGGGCGATGGCAACAATGTGCTGCATTCCTTCGTGGAAGGCTCCGCCCGTTTTGGCTACCGCATGGCAATGGCGGTGCCGATGGGTTCAGAACCGCACGACAAGTTCCTGAACTGGGCGCGCAACAATGGCGGCGAGATCGCGCTGTATCACGATGCCGACAAGGCGGTGGCGGGAGCGGATTGCGTCGTCACCGATACCTGGGTGTCCATGAACCAGGAGCACAAGGCGCGCGGCCACAATATTTTCCAGCCCTATCAGGTCAATGAAGCCCTGATGGCGAAAGCCAATAAAGACGCGCTATTCATGCATTGCCTGCCGGCACATCGCGGTGAGGAAGTGACGGATGGCGTGATCGATGGCCCGCAATCGGTGGTCTTCGATGAGGCGGAAAACCGGCTGCACGCACAGAAGTCCATCATCGCGTGGTGCATGGGCGTCATCTGACGGCTTTTACCCTTCCAGCCCGGCGGGTGAGGAAGGGTTCTTGAACTTGGCCGCGCACGTTACCATCTGTGGGACTTCGAACAGGCTCGTCGGTTTTTCGCTGGCGGGCCACAATCACGATTTGCACGATTTTCCCCGGAGGCGGTTTCGCTTCCCGGATCTCTGTGCGACAAGCGGAAAAAGCACATTTAAAAAGCCGGACTTTTGGACGGTAGCGGCGCAACGGCTGCGCCAGGGAGTTATGATATGGCAGATGTAACGGTTGAACTGGACGATCTCGATTTTGCTGGCGACGACAAGGTCGTACCCTTTCAGGTCGAAGGTCTGGATGTGCGCGGCCGCGCCGTGCAGGTCGGCCCGCTGTTGAATGCCATTCTCGAAAGACATGATTATCCCGCCGTGGTCGCCCGCCTTCTCGCGGAAGCGACGGTACTGACGGCGCTGATCGGCACCTCCCTGAAATTCTCCGGCAAGCTGACCGTTCAGACCAAGGGCGATGGCCCGGTCGATCTTCTCGTGGCGGATTTCACCGCGCCCGAAAGCATGCGCGCTTATGCCCGCTTCGATGAGGAGCGGCTGGCGGAGGCGATTGCGGCGGGAGCGACATCTCCCGAACAATTGCTCGGCACCGGTATTCTGGCCTTCACCATCGATCAAGGCGCGGGAATGCAGCCTTATCAGGGTATCGTGCCGCTGGACGGCTCGTCGCTGGAGGAAATTGCCGGTGTTTATTTCCGTCAGTCCGAACAGCTTCCTACCCGTGTGCGTCTCGGTGTCGCGGAGTTCTTCGACCGTGACGGCGAAGGCAAGCCGCGCCATGGCTGGCGTGCAGGCGGCGTGATTGCCCAATTCCTGCCCCAGGCGCCCGAGCGCCTGCGTCTTCGCGATCTCCATGGAGGTGACGGTGACGAGGGTGGTTCCGAAGTGGCGGAAGACGATGCCTGGACCGAGGCGGTAACGCTGCTGAACACGGTGGATACCGATGAGCTGACCGACCCGCAGGTGCCGGTGGAGCGCCTGCTTTACAGGCTTTTCCATGAGAATGGCGTGCGCATCTATGATCCGCAGGTCATTTTCGACCGCTGCAGCTGCTCGCGCGAAAAGATCAAGGGCGTTCTCTCCGGCTTCACTGCCGAGGAGATCGAGGCGAGTGAGGAAGACGGCGCGATTGCCGTGACCTGCGAATTCTGCTCCACGACCTATCGCTACGATGTCAGCGAGTTTGAAAACGCCTGAAGCGGTTTGACTGGCGAGGCTGCGCTTTTGAATGCGCAGCTTCGCGCGGATGCGCCTGCTTCAGTTCAGAACCCGCAACAGGCCAGGTGAATCCAGCGAAAATGCGGGTATGGTGACATTGAACACCTCGCCTTTGTCCGTTTCCATTTCATAATGGCCGAACATCAGGCCGGACGGCGTATCCAGCGGGCAGCCGGATGAGTATTCGTAGCTGTCACCGGGGTTCAGCTGTGGCTGCTCGCCGACGACGCCGGGGCCGTAAACCTCGTCCACCTGTCCATTCTGGTCGGTGATGTGCCAGTAGCGGTTGACGAGCGTTACCGGAATATCGGAATTGTTCGAGATCACGACTTTATAGCCCCAGACGTAACGGTCGTCATCCGGGTCGGATTGTTCCTCGAGATAATACGGATCAACCGTAACCTCGATATCCCTTGTCAGAGCACGATACATACGCGCCACACCTCGATCTTATGCCTGCTGCCAATATCCTACACTATAGGCTCTGGCTATCGTCAAGAAAATGAATGACTTGACGGGCAGGGGGCATCTCCTGTTGCGCTGTTTTCCACCGTTAGGGATAACGATAAAGGTAAATATTGGTTGCGTCCCACCGGCTTTTGCCAGGATGGCGGAACCGGTTACGCACCATGGCCCGACGGTGAAGGCGGGCCATGGCGATTGTGTGGGTTTGATTTTCAGGCGGAAACAGCCGCCAGTCCCTTTGCCAGATCCTCCAGTAGATCGTCCGTATCCTCAATGCCGCAGGAAAGACGCAAGGTGCCGCCGGAAATGCCGAGTTCGGCGCGCGCCTCATCGGTCAGGTTCTTGTGCGTCGTGGTGCCGGGGTGGGTGATGAGGCTCTTGGCATCGCCCAGATTGTTGGAAATCTTCACGATTTCCAGTGCGTTCTGCAGCGCGAATGCCGCTTCCTTACCGCCCTTCAGCTCGAAAGCCACCAGCGTCGAACCGCCGGACATCTGCCGGGCGATGATGTCGGCCTGCGGATGATCGGCGCGGCCGGGATAGATGACCTTGGCGACCTTGCCGCTATCGGCGAGAAAATCAGCGATTTTGCCGGCATTGGCCGTCTGCTGCTTAACGCGCAGCGGCAGGGTTTCAATGCCCTTCAGAAGCGTCCAGGCGTTGAACGGCGACATGGCCGGGCCGGTGTGACGGAAATAGTCCTGCAACTCTTCCTCGATCCACTTCTTGTCGGAAAGGATCACGCCGCCAAGGCAACGGCCCTGGCCGTCAATATGCTTCGTCGCGGAATAGACGACGATATGGGCGCCGAGTTCCAGCGGCTTCTGGAAGAGCGGCGTTGCGAAGACGTTATCGACCACGACCTTCGCACCAATCTGGTTGGCAAGCTTCGCCACGCCGGCGATGTCCACCACTTCGAGCGTCGGGTTGGTTGGGCTTTCGAGGAAAAACAGCTTGGTGTTCGGCTGGATCGCCTTTTCCCAGTTACCAAGATCGCGTCCGTCGATCAGCGTGCATTCGATGCCGTATTTGGGCGCGAGCGTCTCGACCACCCAGCGGCAGGAGCCGAAGAGGGCACGGGCGGCAACGATATGGTCGCCGGCGCGCAGCTGGCACATGATGGCGGCAGTGACGGCGGCCATGCCGGAGGCCAGCGCCCGGGCGTCTTCCGCACCTTCCAGCAGGCACATGCGCTTTTCGAACATGTCATTGGTCGGGCTTGCATAGCGGGCGTAGATGAATCCATCCGTTTCACCCTTGAAGCGCGCTTCGGCGGCTTCGGAGTTTTCGTAAACGAAGCCCTGGGTCAGATAGATCGCTTCCGACGTTTCACCATAGGGTGAGCGTAGCGTACCGCCGTGAACGAGCTGGGTTGCCGGGCGCCATTTATTGCTCATGTGATCACCTTCAAAACAAAAAAACCGGCCGCAAAAGCAGACCGGTTCCTAGCACCCGGTCTTTTTAGCCACTTGTTTAACGTGGCTGCAAGCCGACCGGCCAAATCACCACGGGATAAGCTTGCCATACTGCCGTTACCGGCTTGCGTCAATGCTTTCCTTTTGGTTTTGTCGCCGTAAAAAGGAATGATGACCATGATCAGAACCACGGGCATTTTGGCGGACGGCGCAATCAGGGCGCTGTTTGCGGGCGGCAAGCTGAAAAGCGAGGCCGATCTGGATGCTGACCAGGTGCAGCCCGCCAGCCTTGATCTCAGGCTCGGCTCGAAGGCCTATCGCGTTCGCGCCAGTTTCATGCCCGGCCCCGGAACCCGCGTCATCGACAAGCTCAACCGCTTCAGCCTGCACGAGGTCGATCTCACCCAGGGTGCCGTGCTGGAAACCGGCTGTGTCTACATCGTTCCCCTGATGGAGAGCCTGGAACTGCCGGCGGAGATGTCGGCCTCGGCCAATCCCAAAAGCTCGACGGGGCGTCTTGATATCTTCACCCGCGTCATGACCGACAATGCGCAGGAATTCGACAAGATACCGGCGGGATATTCAGGTCCGCTCTATCTGGAAATCAGCCCGCGCACTTTCCCCGTCGTGGTGCGCCGCGGATCGCGCCTGTCGCAGATCCGCTTCCGCGTCGGTCACTCGCTGCTAAACGAAAGCGAACTGCTGAAACTGCACGAGACGGAAATGCTGGTCGCCAGCGACACCCCGAACGTGACCGGCGGCGGCATTGCGCTTTCCATCGACCTGAAGGGTTTCGGCGAGAACGGGCTGATCGGATATCGCGGCAAGCATCACACGGCGGTGGTGGATGTCGACAAGAAGGCCCAGCACGACGTTCTCGATTTCTGGGAACCGCTTCATGCGCGCGGCCGCGCGGAACTGATCCTCGATCCGGATGAATTCTATATTCTCGTTTCACGCGAAGCCGTACACGTGCCGCCGCTTTACGCGGCCGAAATGACACCGTTCGATCCTCTGGTGGGCGAGTTCCGTGTCCACTATGCCGGCTTCTTCGACCCCGGCTTCGGCCATGCCCAGGCCGGCGGCACAGGCAGCCGCGCCGTGCTCGAAGTGCGCAGCCACGAAGTACCCTTCATCCTCGAACACGGCCAGATCGTCGGCCGTCTGGTTTACGAGCACATGCTGCACAAGCCGGAAGGCCTCTATGGCACTGGCCTAGGCTCAAATTACCAGGCGCAGGGCCTGAAACTTTCCAAGCATTTCCGCGCGGAACAATGACCCTGCCAGGTGCTTGACACCCGGATCGAACTGTCCGATGTCTTATGCGCGGCGCGGGTGTAGCTCAATGGTAGAGCAGCAGCTTCCCAAGCTGAATACGAGGGTTCGATTCCCTTCACCCGCTCCAGCGACCTTTCCAACAAGATCAACGAGGTCCAACAAGCGCTGATTTTCCAGCGCTTTTGCCTCGCGCGCGCGTAAGTTCGTGCAACGGTATGCAGTGACATCCAGCAATTTTGTCGGTAAAAATTACGGTATTCGTCATCGTGGTAGGAAGCCGATACCGTAAAATGGCACTGACAGACATTCAGGTTAAGAACGCCAAAGCCGACAGCAAACCGCGCAAGCTGTCCGATGAAAAGGGGCTTTACCTCTACATATCGGTTGCGGGTGGCAAGTCCTGGCGCTTCGATTACGATTTTTTCGGCAAGCGAAAAACACTGACGATTGGGGTATATCCAACCGTAGGCTTGGCGGATGCTCGAAGATTGCGTGATGAAGCCAAGAAAAAACTCGCTGAGGGTTTGGACCCGTCGTTGGCCAAGAAACGCGATCAGCTTGCTGCCAAGGCCGCTGCCGGAAACACCTTCGGCATAATTGCAGATGAGTTCATTGAAAAGCTGAAACGCGACAAGCGCGCAGAGCCCACAATCACTAAAAACAAATGGATGTTGAAGGACCTCGCCGAAAAGCTTGGGCCTTATCCGGTTACTCAGATTTCGGCGCGTGACGTTCTTGCTGTGCTGACCAGCATTGAGAAGAGCGGCCGTGTGGAGAGCGCACTGGCTACTCGCGCTGCCATCGGTCGAGTGTTTCGCTACGCCATCGCAACAGCGAGGGCCGAGAATGATCCGACGTCGGCATTACGCGGGGCTCTCCAACGCCATGTGCCGGTCAATCATGCCGCCTTGACGACGAAGGTTGAGATGGGCGGCCTGATGCGGGCTATTTACGGGTATGAAGGGTGGCCTTCTTTGGTTGCGGCCTTGAAAATCCAAGCGTTATGTTTTGCTCGTCCCGGTGAGACACGTTCAATGCAGTGGACGGAGTTGGATTTTGATGCCGCCGTTTGGACCATTCCTGCCGAAAAAACGAAAATGCGCAGGGAGCATCATGTGCCCCTCTCGACACAAGCGGTAGAGGTTCTCACGGAGATGAAGGAGCTGTTTGGCAATAAGCCCTATGTCTTTCCTTCAATGATGTCTGGCAAAGAGATTCTTTCCGAGAATTCCATGAATTCGGCCTTGCGGCGGATGGGGGTCACAGAGGCGCAGCATACCGCCCACGGATTTCGTTCTTCCGCCAGCAGCATTTTGAACGAGTCTGGTGAATTCAGTGCCGACGCGATCGAGGCCCAGCTTGCACATCTCGACACGCAGTCGGTGAGGCGCATCTACAATCGAGCCAAATACTGGGAGGAAAGAACGCTTATGATGCAATGGTGGGCAGACCTACTAGATCGTGAACGAGCCTACCCACCGCTAGGTAACGGTCATAGTAATTCGTTATAAAGTCTCGAACGAAGCGTCGCGATATCGCGCGTTTCGCACTCCCAAATTACTAGCGATTTCCAACCAAGCGATTTAAGCGCTTCCTGAGCGGCCGCATCGCGAGCCACGTTCGCCCGAAACTTCTCTTCCCAAAAATCGACGCGGCTTTTCGGTGTCGACGTTTTCTTGCAGTTCGTATGGCGGTGCCAAAAGCATCCGTGCACAAAGATCACGATCTTTCTGCGCCGGATTACCATATCTGGCGTTCCCGGCATGCCCTTACAGTGAAGCCGATACCTGATACCCATGGAGTACACAAGCCGTCGGACCACTAATTCAGGAACGGTGTTTTTGCTTTTGACCCGCGCCATTATTGATGAGCGCTTTTGAACTTCCGCCGCGTCCATTGATTTCCAAGGCAATTAAAATCAGACTTAAATGATATCAAGTGAATGTGGCAATAGTCAGTGTTGGATTAACCATTCGACTTTGATAACCATAACGAATCGATCACTGATTACGATAAGGACGTATGATTTGCTCGCTTTTCGCGACGTGCCTGTGGTTGGAGAGGGCTTACCAAAATCGGAGCTCATGAATGCTCTCGACGATTACAATTACTTGAGGCTGGCTGGCCGGCCAGTCCAGACAAACGTTAAAGGGGTTTTCACGTACGTGGACCTCTTCGCCGGCTGTGGCGGAACAGCTCTTGGCGTCGAAGAGGCGTGCCGGGCGGTGGGTTTAGCGACCTCCGTTCCCTTCGCTATTGATAACAGTGCTGCGGCCTGTGCTGTATTTAGAGACAATTTCCCTTCCGCAAACTTGCATCAAGGGGATGTCGGGGACTTTTTCGAGGCAGATCTAGATGCTCCGTTAAACTCGGTGGAAATTGAGCTCGCAAAGAAGGCTGGGAAAGTTGACTTAGTTATTGGAGGACCACCCTGTCAGGGTCATTCCGATCTAAATAACTACTCGCGCCGAGCGGACCCAAAAAATGCCTTATACAGTACCCTTGCTCGCGCTGCGAAAGTGTTCAGGCCTCGGCATGTTATCATAGAGAACGTACAAGGCACGCCGCACGACAGAGCCGGTATATTTCAAACTACCGTTAACAATCTAATAGGACAGGGATACCATGTCGAATTCGGACTAGTCGATTTATCTCGGCTTGGTGTTCCACAGACTCGTCGTCGTCACATTGTGGTGGCGTCTCTAGAGTTCGCGCCGCCGTCGATCCCGAAAATAGTCCAAGAAAATGAGGTAACCGAGCGTCGCGATGTTCGCTGGGCGATTGGTGATTTGCTAAAAACCGCCAGCACGAAGCTTGTTGACCAACCCTCGAAGCCCTCGAAAGACAATGTTCGGCGTATTGAATACCTTTTCAATAATGGGCTTTATGATCTCCCAAATTCGGAACGCCCACCTTGCCATAGAGATAGAAAGCAGACCTACAACAGCGTGTATGGGCGCCTCAAATGGGATTTGCCGTCTCAAACAATTACGAGTGGGTTTTATAGTATGTGTATGGGCCGTTATGTGCATCCTGAAAAATATAGGACACTGACTGCGCATGAAGCAGCAAGGCTCCAATGTTTTCCTGATTTCTTCTCGTTCGAGGCGGCCGGTAGCAGAACAGCTATAGCGACATTGATTGGAAATGCAGTTCCCATGAAGCTTTCATACGCAATTGTGCGATCGCTCCTTAATATTCAGAAGATAGAGAGAGAGCCAGTTCAGAAGGTTGATAAACTATGAAAGTCGCTGGCTTATTTGCGGGTATCGGCGGGTTCGAGGTGGGTCTGAGCAAATCAGGACACGAAGCAGCCTTTTTCTGTGAGCTTGATCCGGCGGCAGCGTCAATTTTACGGCGGCGTTTTCCCGGCGTAGAAATTCAGTCCGATATACGAACACTGGGCTCGTTGCCTAGTAACATCGATCTAGTTACAGCGGGATTCCCTTGTCAGAACTTAAGTTCCTCGGGTCTCAAAGCTGGAATAACGGGTACCCAGTCGTCACTTGTGAGTGAGGTGTTCCGTTTGCTCGAGTCGCGGCCAGTAGAATGGGTCTTGATCGAGAATGTTCACTTTATGCTTCATCTCAACAAAGGCGCAGGAATGCGGGCAGTCGTCGAAGGTCTAGAGCAATTGGGATATTCTTGGGCATATAGACTGCTCGACACAGAGTCGTTTGGCCTACCTCAACGTCGGCGCAGGGTGTTTATCTTGGCCAGCTTGAACCATGATCCTAGAAACGTCTTGCTTTCTGAGGACGCGCCGGCGGCTCCAATTCGTGAGCTAAGCATTCAACAGCCGGTTGGTTTTTACTGGACCGAAGGCACATACGCGACCGGGTTAGCCGCGAACTCGGTGCCGCCGTTGAAAGGTGGCTCTACAATTGGAATACCGTCTCCCCCGGCGATCATGATGCCTGATGGACTTGTGGGTACGCCTGATATTCGTGATGCCGAACGTCTACAAGGATTTGCCGAGGATTGGACGAACGATCCAGCGGTAGGGCGTTCCTCGTTTCGTTGGCGACTTATCGGCAATGCAGTATCTGTAAACGTCTCAGCTTGGCTTGGTTCGAAGCTTGCTTCGCCAGATAGATACGATCACCAAAACGATGACCCAATTTCGTCCGATGAATGGCCGAATGCTGCGTGGAACGTCGGTGGAGGCAAGTATAAGTCGCGCGCATCGTCAAGACCGTTACTCGGTGTCGAAGCCGGACTAGGTGATTTTTTACGTCACCCACTAAAGCCTCTATCCGCGAAAGCAACAAGTGGTTTCTTGAAGCGTGCTAGAAAAGGCAATCTGAAGTTTCCAGAAGGGTTCCTCATTCGTTTGGACCGGCATTTAAAACATTGCGCTTGAGGGAAACACATGAAAGATCTTACTGCTCCTCTTCCGCAACCCGTCTTGTCTGAGCTCGATGGAGCATTGGAAAGTCTTAAGGACGCAAATCGTAGATCCAATACGAAGGGAAAGCCCCTCAAAGATTGGTTTAAAGATAACCTCGGCCACGAAACAGCCGTCACCTACATTACCGCCGACAACCAAATAGGGAATCGTTTTAAGGAGCAGCGAGGAAAACTCGCACCATACACCATTTTCTTTTTTGTCGATGAGAAGCTAATAGGTCGAACCAAGGCGAAGATTGGCGAATACGTATACCCGGAGTTGGAGGCGGCATTTTTCTTCATTTACGACAAAGGCCAGAAAACATACAAATTGCCGTTGGTTCTGACCAGAAATCCTGATGATCAAATAGTGCTACGCCTTGTCGCTGACAAAGGGGATCAATATACGGCGATCCAAGCTTTACCAGTAGCAGTTGGTGGTAAGGCTGACAACGTTAATAAAACCTTGGGCCATACCAAGGAGAAAATCGATCTAGTCGGCATAGACGGTGCAATTGCACAGGCGTCGGCAAGTATCAATGCGGGCAAGCACGTTATCCTCTTGGGGCCTCCCGGAACAGCAAAGACTGAATTGGCCGAGTTGCTTTGCCAGAATTTCAATACCGATTATGTGTTGTCTACCGCGACTGCGGAATGGAGTACATTTGAAACTATTGGAGGGTATCTGACCTCTCTGACGGACGAAAGCACAGAGCTTGATTTTCAAGCTGGAATTGTGACAAGCAGCATAAAAGATGATGTATGGCTCATCATCGATGAGTTCAACCGGGCAGATATGGATAAAGCGTTCGGGGAGCTTTTTACAATCCTTTTGGGCAAAACGATTGATCTGCCGTACAAGAAACGTACGGGCGCGGGTGCGAAACCTGTGCAAGTTGGCCCGGACGCCTCTGAGATTAATCGGTATCCCATTCGTCTTTCATCGAACTGGCGTTTGATTGCCACGATGAATAGTTTCGACAAAGCTAGCTTAGCTAGACTGTCGCTAGCGCTCATGCGGAGGTTTGCAATTGTCCATGTTGATCCTCCGCCGCCAGATAAATACGAAGAGCTCCTGTTGAAATTCGCAGCTTCAAGAGCGCCGACGATGTCAAAAGCCGATAGTGCTTTCAACGATTCGGTCGGTCATTTGGCCGCATTGTTTGCGCGAGAAACGGTTGGCAGTTTCCGGCGGGCAGATATACATATCGGGCCCGCTATCCCTCTCGACTGTATCAAATACTTTGCGTCCAGGTT
Source organism: Agrobacterium tumefaciens (assembly GCA_025560025.1). Classification (NCBI taxonomy): domain Bacteria; kingdom Pseudomonadati; phylum Pseudomonadota; class Alphaproteobacteria; order Hyphomicrobiales; family Rhizobiaceae; genus Agrobacterium; species Agrobacterium tumefaciens. The sequence continues at coordinate 118,946 of CP048485.1, forward strand.
AACGCAAGACGAAAGCTTGCCCCCCTCCGCGCTGACAACTGAGGCGGTTACCAACTATTTATTTCCGCAATTCGAGGGGCGCGACGACATTCATTCAGTCGTGATAGATAGTTTGGTGTCTGTCGTTGGGTTGGATGAAGCTGAGAAAAAAATCGCTTCCGATAGGCTGGCTGTCTTTACAGGGTTCAGACGAGCTCGATGATTTCAAAGAGACAACGCTGGGCAGACTTCATCTGTCATCCAAGTCGTCCAACGCGCTACCTTTCTGGACTCAGCGATACTGTAGGAATAACCGTTCAGCCCATTAGCGATCCCACGTTCGTTGACTTTGTGAACAAGCTCGCGGCTGGGAATGACGACGGCAGCTTACTTATAGACGCCCTGGACTACGCTTTCGGTGGGTACCATGACTTTCTCGATAGCAGGCTGAAAGCTCTTCTTAGAAGTTTGTCGAACACAAGCGGAAGAGAGCAGACTGTGGTTGGTCCAGCAATTAAGGGTACAGTGGATTGGCCACGCACGCTTACTGGACGTGCAACAAGTAGACTTCCCGAGGGACGTTTCGTGGTAGGGCGACCCTTCAAGTCTTTTGACCTCCCCGAAAATCGACTTCTGAGTTATTTTCTTTTGAATATCGTAAGCGATATCAACCGCTTGACAGATGCACTCGGCAGTGGGGCTTTGATTGCAAAGTATAGCGAAATGCGCCGAGCTGGAGAAGCTGGACTACGTGATTTCAACCTTCGCAAAGTTTCAAAGGTTGTCAGTCCTACTTCCGTGATGCTGAATGAAGCACGGTCAGCTAGAGACGTGTCATACCGGGAGCTTGCGGCGTTAGTTGAACGAAGAGAGGCAATCACTTCTCAACGCTCGATTGGTAAGCTTGAGGCAGTTTTGGAGTTGGTGAGGACTGGTTGGCTTGCTCCCGTGAGTGATGACAATCTATTTGAAGTATATGCACTTGCGGTTGTTCTTGACGTACTCGCGAATGAGTGTGGATTGGGACAACCAACGCAATATGGTCTCGTCACAAAAAAGCGAATGCATGTGGCACGTTTCACGTCAAATGGTCTTATCGTGAACGTTTATTATAATCAGTCGCCATCTTCTATTTTTGGGCTTAAATCGAGATATCGGCGGGTGGTGGACGGATGGGAGGGCCTTACCGGTGGAGAGCGTCGTCCCGATATCATGTTAGAGTTCCTACGAAACGGCTCGAGACACGTGCTGTTGATCGAATGTAAACGTTCTGATGATGACGGCTACAGAAGAGACAGTGTCTACAAAGTTTTTGGATACTTATACGACTTTCAAGATTTGTGGCCTCGAAGTGACTTGCCCAAGACCGCCCTAATTATGCCGGATGGATTAAAGGCAACGGGCCAATCAGGAGGGTCGTTGGATATAATGTTGATTTCCGGAGATCAGCGGGCGCAATTTTTTGCAGTAATCGAGCATATTATTAGTAAAATGTAGAGTAAATTTATTTAATATCTATATTTAGTTCGTGTTGTTTTTAATTATTCGATACACTTGCATTCTGGAACATTTGGCTTGCCGCGCGATTGCTGCAATGCCAACACCTTCTAGGTATAGATCAGAAATAAACTGATAATCTATCCGACGCTTCCCTCCTTTGTAGACTCCAGCGCGTTTTGCCCGCGTGATTCCTTCGAGCTGGCGCTCTTTAATAAAGCGCCTCTCCATTTCGGCGACCATGCCCAAAACGGTCAGCATAATCCGCCCCATCTCACCACGTGTCGATACTCGTGGGTTCAATATTGTTAAGAAGGCGCCCCTTGCTTCACATTCATGAACGATGTTCAGCACATCACGTGTATCTCGCCCGAGACGATCTAGCCGCGTCACGATTAACTCATCGCTTTCCCGCAAGAAGTCAATAATCGTAGCTAGTTCAGTTCGACCCTCACGGCTTGCCCCAGACACCTTTTCAGCGCGAATGATAGCGCATCCTTCTTCTTTAAGTTGTTTCTGCTGAAGATCGAAGTCCTGATCGACCGTGCTCACGCGGGCGTAACCTATTTTTGTCACCTGTCACCTCAAGCTTTAGGCCACAGGGTACCAAGTCACAAATAGTAGCTGTCAACTCATATGTTACATCAGTCGGTAGGAGTTAAGTTGCGTCACATGGGGGTATACCCTCAAGTGACGCTCGCTGCGCTAGTTTCACGCCCAGCGGGTGCCGACTGTAGTTGCAGATTGAAGAAGCTATGGCCAGCTACAGTAACACAATATTGCACTAACACACGCTCATGGTAGTATTATTGACAAAGCCATTTGGGACTTTCTCAAACAAGGATTTGCCTCACGGGATGATCGAGCGACTTGATAAAATTCCACCTAGCAAGGATTTGGTCGCTTTCTTAGCGAGCGTGTCTGATCTATTCACACGCTTGCGACTATGGGTCGAAGCTAATGGGGAACAAATTCTTTCGGTAGCGCGTGTCGCGCACCGAAATATTATTTTTGAGAAGGCGGGATGGCTTTTGCACCATACCACTCCACTCCATCTGATAACCGATGATATGACAGAGCATGACATCACGCCGATACTTGAAGCATATTATCTGGAGAGTTGGTCAGATATCGCTGTGGCATTCCGAAACCGTGTGGGGGAGATGAACCTAGACAAGGAAGCTCGAGCCGCGTTTGAAGAAGCTCTGCTCGCCCATGGCCGGGGCTCTACCGTGCAGCTATACGCGTTGTCTTCCCGGAAATAGAACGCATCGCCCGGGACCAGTTGCTGGAGGGCACGCTTGAAGGGATAGCCAGCCTAAAAGAAGTACGTCAAGCTGCCGGAGAACTGGGTTGGGGTGAGTGGCAGAAATTTGACGAGGACCCGATATTTGGTCAATTCACGGTGATGTCATACCATCTCTACGAAGTTGCAAAAACGCGCGAAAGAATTGCCCAGTTAGCATATTCGCCCATTCCTAACCGTCACGCCGCACTACATGGTTTAATTGCATACAATAGCCTCCAGAGCAGCGTGTCGGCAATAATCATGGCGGAGTTCATGTTCAAAGCCATATCGATTCTCAGGGATCGGCCTAAGACGCAAATGTGCGGTCTGCTATAAATCGCTTTGGCAGCATGATACGTTGCGTTGTTTCAACGATGGCTCTACGAAGAATAGCACAAATAGCGCTATTTAGGCCAGTTTTCTATTTCGCAGCATAATATTACAACAGCTATCAGAAATAGAGATAAGTGGATTGACTTGCGAATTGTGTCTTGACCAAGGTATAGATCGGAGTCGAGATGGAATATTCTAGACGGCTTTGGTTTCAATGCTTGCCGTCATAGCCCAAGCCGGACAACTGAGACGTTTTGTGGTCCTTTAAACATCCAGTGGTCACCATCGTTGGCCAAATTGATCCAGGATGCAAGCAGGGAGAACATTTATGCGCGAAATCGAAGGAATTAAAGAGGCAATGAAACTCCTCGAGCCGTACTGGACTGACATCGAGGACGACTTCCTTCACCACAATACGCGTTTTCTGGAGCTCGCCGCTACAGATCACGACATACTAGGTCGCGTGCTCCGATCTCACTTAGTCGTCGAAAATTTCCTAAACAGCTATCTGCAGGCGACATTTGGTTTCGACGACTTAGATGATCTCCGGCTATCGTTCGCGCAGAAAGCGAAGATGCTTCCTTCCGCCCAAGCGAGCGCAGCTTTCATACGTCCCGGCGTCATCCAACTCAACAAAATTCGAAATAAGTTTGGGCACACGCTGACGCATGCCATTGAACTAGCTGAGATCAATTTGATCACCCAGATTCTCGATATCGCGAGACCGAGCACGACGTTCGCGGAACCCATCGAAGCTATCGAGGCGTTCGCGCCTATCGCATGCGCTTTTCTTTCAGTGCCACCAAAGCATCTGGAGGAGGCTCTTCTAGAAGCATTCAAGACTGTTCGCTGGGAGAGTTAAATGGACCTGGCTTATTGGACACGACAGCGCACCGACATCATTCGGCTATTCTACGATAAGGGGCGCGTTCCTTTCGAGCAACTCAAACGCGATATCGAGGAAGAAGTGCGGCCATGGGAGCCGCCCTACTTCAACCCCGAGACCGATAATCCGGAGCCAGCGTTCCTCGCCGAGTGGATGCAAGCGGATCAGACCCGCGAGCTAATCGGGATGCTGGCGGTGTCCCTACTTGCGGATACCTTGAGCCTTTATTTTGTAGAGCTTGAACGTGAGATCGGCATCGCGTTCGTTGATCCTAAAGAGCGTATCGCCCTGTTCAAGCTAGGGAAGGTCGAGGCATATCGTCAGATAATCCAGCAAGTCTTGGGCGATGCGTTCGAAAACTGCCCTGTAAGATTCGACGTCATCGAGCAGGTGATTCTCGCGCGCAATGATTTTGCTCATGGCCAAGATTTCATATCGTTTCAGACGATGCACAATCAACGGACCATCGAAAAGCATCCAAATCCATTCTTCACCAACACAAAAGAGTCTCTCGCCGAAGGAGACATCCCAGACTGGCGACGCCTTTCAATCGAAGTCAGCCGTGAGAAGCTGATGGCAGCTATCGATGAGGTGGAAAAGTTAGCAGATTGGGTGGATCGGAACGAAGAAGCCGTGTGGGAATGGCGCGCCGAGATGAAGGCCGTCAAAGACAGTAAATAAGCCTTTTCCAAATTCATCGAAACAATGCCGGGGCTCAAATCACCGCTAGATGAAAGTTCAGTGGCAGGTCAGACCACATTAATTGCCGACGAGACGACACGGCAAGCGCGCGCAGTTAGTACGGTAAGCTAGTTGCCGAACCCATGCATACGGAGTGGAAATCCTCTAGGTTCGCGACCAGATTTGCCGAGCAAGCTCGAAGAGAATTTTGCCCCGTCCCTCAATCTCGGTTTCACCCCAGTTTTCGCATTTCACGAAATCCCTCGTTAGCATCAAGATCGACTGATCCTCAAATTCTTGACGCTTAATCGGGAAAGCGAGGTTGCTAACGCTGCTGTTGAAAGACTGGGTCACGAGGGTAAGGTTGCCCAGAGTGTGCTTCACTCTATTCCGCCGAACAATCCTGCCCACCATGCTATTGTCCTCAAGGACGTGACTAATCGCCTGATAATAGTCGTCTTTGGTCGGCTGCGTATCACCGTCCATTGGCCAATGTTCTCTCCAAGTCTGGGGCAGTATGTGCTCGACCGTAAGTGTATCTGGGAGGGACTTGTCTTCCTGTTTCTTGCCCCGCTTAGCGGTTTCGATTTCAGAGAGCAGCGCACGAACCCGAGCAGGGCCAAGTGTCTCATACAGCGGCTTGCTGGCAATCGCTACTTCGAACTCAGCGTCATGCGGGAATCGGCCGCTCTCTGCGGTAAGGCCGAGCAGGAAGGTTGACAGTACTTCATAGGTCCAGCCGGACTTTTCAAGAGCAGCTATCACGGTCAGGAATAAGTTGTTGTAATTTTTCGAACCAAGCCCGCATACCGCGCGGCGAACAATAAGGGACAGCAGCAAGTCGAGTGACTTCTGTTTGTCTTCGACGGCCATATCGCTGGCCCAGAGTCGTAGGAGCAGAGGATTGATCGTCGTCACGTCCCAAGGACGCAGCCGGGCTGAAAATATGGCGAGTGGTGAGCCCGACGAGCGCTCAATGATCTCCCGGTAGATTTTCCCGTAACGCTCCAGGTCCTGAATCTCGGCCAAAACGGTTGCATAACGGGGTGTTGTGCTGTTCCGCGCCGAACGCAAGAATGCTTTGTACTCCGAAAACAGCTTGGAAATAGTCACCTCACCGGCGATTTTCCCAGCAATGAAGTTAGCCAGAAAAAACTCGATACGTTGCTTTTTGTAGCGTCCCTGTTTTTCCATAGCACTCCAGAATCCGTCCTCGAAGGGTTTCCAGTGCTTTTTGAACAGCGACTCGGCGTCCTCGCCACGTGCGTCGGCTCGTTGAAAGATATTGTTGCGCACAAGATCGGCCGCGAGCAGAGGTTCGCCCCGGTCATTCAGGGTTTCAAAGATGACCTGTGCGTCGTCGCCCTCATCTAGAACAATCTCAACAACCTTGAATTCCTCGAGCAGCGATTGCCATATCGCGTCTAACTTCAGCTCCAGAGGGGTCTCGTCATCAGTGGTGACATCTTCCGCACCCGCCGCCTCTGGCGCCTCATCCAGATCGTCGAGAAGGTCGTCGGTTTCGACAGAGTGCTTTATACGTCCATAGAAGTAATCATAGGCCCGAAGCATGGACGGGATGGTGCTATATTCTTTCACCTGATCACGTTTGGCGAGCCAGTGTTCGCGATAAGACTGACGCAAGGCAGCTCGGTTCTCCGAAGAGACAATATTCACGAAGAGCTGGCGGTTGGATTGCGTTGGCCAAACCTTGTATGTCTCAACCTCAGGATCTTCCATGAGCTGAGGATCGCTGTTTAACATATAGCGTTTTATATTGCCTTCGCTCGTCCCATGGCCGATATGTTGGGCATAGTGTCTGGCTGCGGCCAAAAAAAGTTGAAACGTTGTCAATCGCTGCTGGCCGTCGACTACCTGAAATGATGGTACCTGCTTTACCGATGGCCTTGCCCTGCTTTCCAGCACAACAGCGCCCATGAAGTGCGAGAATCGCCGCTCGCGACCCGCAAGCCGTTCAATCGCCTTGGTCCGTATGTCCTGCCAGAAGGGCTCCCATTGTTTCTCGCGGCTCCAGACATAGTGGCGCTGATAGATCGGCACGCAATACCGGTTCCGGTTCTGCAGCAATGTTCCGATTTCGACCGGTCCGGCTTTCATGGAAATCCCCTTAAAGTTGTCTTTTGGCTACAATGCACAGATGTGCTCTGCAGACAAGCCGCCCGAAAATCAAAAGCCTTTTTGTTGCGATGAAAATAGAGTTAAGGGCGCCTTCCGCGTTGCAAGCTTGCAAGCTGATTAATCACGTGAGCGGCCTAAACGATAGATTATTTTGCGCCGATGCAAACGCGAACGCTTTCGCTTTTCCAGCACTGACCTGCACGCTTCATTTCGCCAAGTCGCGTGTGGGCGTGTGTCGCCCCGGGCGTATCGTTCCACCAACCGTCTGCTTCGTCGTTGTCAACCTCGATGATGGCAAAGTAGCCATTGGCCTCCATGACGAAGCTGCCGTCCATGCTGCTGTATGGACCCCAATAGCACGCCCCATCTATCGCTTTGGTCCCATCGACTTCCAGAACACAGCCCTTCCGATTTGGAGGCGTTTGCTTCGCCGCAGGATAGTTGCTCGCCTTTTCCGTCTTTGAAGCAGGTTTGTTGAAACATGCCTGAAACTGGGAGAAAGGGCCTGCGGCATCGGCGAGGCTGATGGCAATCGTCTTGCCATCAAGGTCGGCGATTTCCAGTTTTTTGCCTTTCTTGCCATCGTCGAGGATTTGCGGTGAGATTTCGTAGAAGCCGTGCCACCCGAAATAGTCTTCTGGATGGCCGTTGGACATTTGAACCGTCTTATCATCCACCTGCCAAGACGTGCGAACAGTGCCGTCAAAGTTTCCATTCTCCACAAACGCAACGAAATCCTTGCCCGGTGTGCCCATGAAGCCAACTGTCACATTGCCCTGCGTCGCTGCCACAAAGCACGTATCGCCCCAATCCTCCTCGCGTTGATCAAAGGTCCACGGTGATGTTGAGGCGGCGGTGGCTGCGGCTGACTTCGGCGGCGGGTTTTGAAGCATCACGCTGCGGTTTGCAGGCGCTTGTGCGGCTGTTCCGGCACCATCACCTGACGGTTGCGCAAATGGCGACGTAGACGAAGCCTGAGGGGCCTTGAATAGCGATGGGCCGAGCCCAGTCAAAGTGGATATGCAGGTATCGAAGCCAGTCCCCAGCGCTATTGCCTCTTTATAGGTCATCACCGGCACGAGCCATGGCGGCTCATTTCCTTGGAAGGTGATTGCCAACGGTGCTGGCTTGTTTGTCGAGATCGCTGTTCCCAGAATGGTCGTAACCTTGAAGCCACCGCCATCTTCAGCAAAGTCCTCAGGGATTTCACCATAGAGCTCATCGCCGTTGACCACCTTCGAAATGAACTGAATGTTACCCGCCCATTCGGTTCCGATGCTCACATTGGTTGTCTGGCCCGCCGGAAGGTTCCAATTTTGCTTGGTGAGGCGCAGCCGTGGGACGATTTTGTCTATGCCGATGAGCGTGTATTCGATCACGACCGACTTCCCCGACCATGCCGTGCTGCGGAAACCACAAAATGCTTTATCGCCGAAGGGGTCTGGTGTCTTCAGTATGACCTGCCAGCTATTACCTTTGTGGTAGGAGTGTTCTCCAGCCACGGCAAGTGTCGAGATTGAGGCCACGATAGTGGCGCTCAGGCTGAGCGCGGCAAGAAGTATTCCGGCATTCTTTGTCATGATGATTTTTCCATGTGAGATGGGGCAGTTCGGCGCTCTCTCCCAAGCTGGCCGGTGCCGATGATGCCCGCCTTCATCGTTTCAAATTCCTCGGCGGTGATCGCACCTGAAGAGTGCAGTGCCACGAGTTTTTCGATGCGCTCAATCTGTTGGTCCGAGCCTGAAGAGGGCAAACGCGGGGCAGGGCGCTGATCGCGGTGCTCGGGAAAGTCCGTTTCCCCATGCTTTGACGGGGTGCTACCGATCACTATGAAAGCAACGATCCCAACCAGCGGTATTAGGCAGGTCAGCACAAGCCAGCCGCTTTTCCCAAGGTCATGCAGACGCCTGACGATGACGGCGAGCGAAGGAACATAGTGGCCTATGACGATCAATGCCGAAACGAGGGGCTGTGGCTCACGTGGCCCGGCAATGGCCACATCGACAATCAATCCGCCGATGGCTAAGCCCAGCAACACAAGGTGGTAGTACCAAAATTCCTTTCGTGTGGATCGGCCTGAAAAGGTGGCGTAGCGGCGCATGGCGTCGAGGTAAGCGCTCATGAATAGTCCCCGGTGTATGGCTGTTGTTGTGATTTAGGCCATAACGCTTTCACGCTGCTGGCTGGCTTTCCTTCCGCTTGGCCGAGCGCCACGTGAAGAATCCCATGACGGCAAGCAGGAGGGCAATCACGCCCCAAACCGACATATCTCCGAAAGTGCCTTGCGACGACACGATAAAGGCCATCAGCGCCGATACGAGGAAAATGATGGCACCCACCAGTGGCAGGCCGAAGGAGAACGCGCCACCGATCACCAACAGCGCGCCTGTCAGCATGCCGACCGCCCCGGCGCTGCCGGTTGCTTGATCATTCAGCAGGCCGCTTCCCGCCGTCACCGCGCAGGATTGCAGCAGCACCAACAAGCCGAGGAAGAGGCCGATAATTCCAACTGCGATTTTCATATTACCCCCAATTTGACGCCGAGTAGGCAACCGTAAGTCGTTAACAGGAAATATGTCGTATATATTCGATGGATTAATGCCCGGCAAGATGGTCGCCATGCCGGGATGGAACATCGCGAACGCATTGGATGGAATCTCAGGAAGGTCAGGACGGCTAAGCGCGTTACGCAAGAGAATCTTGCTGTTGACGCAGGGGTAGACCGAACCACCATCAGCGGTATCGAGAGAGGCGATTTTAATGCCTCGGTCGATTTGCTCGCGCGGCTTGCCGATGCGCTCGCCATCGATATCTCCTTATTCTTCGAAGTACCTGCTGAGGCTACCCCGCCTGAACCGCTGAAGGCGGGTCGCAAGCGGGGGCGCTGATCGCCGGTCAAGCTGAAAAGGCGCTTGACGATGAAAAGATGGAGCGCACTGGTCAGTACTCATCTGCCCGCATGACGGTAAGCACCCGGCACGTAACATCATCATCCGCCGGATCGGATGATCCGAATTGCAGGTCGAGGTCGTAGTAGTCGAGCTTCCAAAAGAACACGGCGTCTTCGAGCGTGACGGCACCGAAGTCATGCTCGCCATAAGGGTCGTTGTCTGGCGAGAAATCATCGAACGTCTGCACCGCCACTATGATCGCTCGCCGTTGTTCGTCGCTGAGGTTTGTGACGCCCAGTGTCAGCAGCACTCGTCCGCCGGAGAGGCTTTTTCGAAAGGCGTCGTTTTTATCGCGGATGGCTGCGGCCCGAGCGGCCGCATCCTCGCTGATGTTCTGTTTCAAAGCGCAGCCCATGGCGATCACTTCTCGACATAGGCAGGGTGAATGAGGGCCACCTGATCGACGCGGCGGGTGAAAGGCAGCATATCGAGATAATCGCGCCACTTGAGGCGAAGCCCTGTGTCGCCGTCGATCTTGATGACGGTGGCTTCGTACCACCCCTCGAGCGGACCGTCGGTTGCCAGTACAAGGCTGCCCACCGTCAAATGGTCCCAGCTTTCGGGCATATTCTTGGGCGGAACGGGGTAGCTGGTTTCCGGGGCGGGTTTGTCCGGCACCACACGCGGTTGCTCCAGCCGTTCGCGCTCCTCATTGGACAGGTGGGCGGCGATGGCCTGATAGAGGTCCTGCTTCACAAACGGCACGAAGGCCTTGCCGCTATCGAACAGCTTGCCCTGCGGCAACCGGCCGAGAAACGCCCTGAGTTCGTCGCCTTCCACTTTGAGTGACATCATGCCCATCAGTTCGGCAGCCTTCTCAGCTGCGCGGGTATCGGTGGCAGGGAAGAATGAAGCGTGGGGCCTGCCGTTGTCGTCACGGCCGAGTATGATGACGGGGCAGGGCAGGCTGACGGCAGGGTTGGCGGGTAAGGCGGTGGCCGTGGATGTAGCGGTTGATACGTTCATGACTAGCTCTCCAAAACAAGCAGAGGGGCCGAATGGCCCCTCGCACCGGCAGCACCGCCGGCGTGTTATGATATAGCATTGCAACTAAAGATTGTCAAATTGCGTAGTTGCAACTACAGTCACGGAGCGGTTTCGACGAGCGGAAGACATTTCAAACCCGACCCTCAGCGCGCCTTAGTCGGGAACTCCCGCTAAAAAACAGCCGCCAATTGAGATTGAAAGCCTTGCTTGGTTCCATGTCGGACGCGTAGCTGATTCCTCCCCGTCGATGCCAAACTGAGATCCGAGAGGCCCATGTCGATTTCAGATACGATTTTTCGCCCCTTCGAGACGCTGATGCGGCCGCTCGACATTCCCTTCCGGCCGATGCCGTCGAAAGGTCCCGTCGCGGTGCTTTTGCATTTCATCGGGATGTTTCGCGGCGTCCTCATTGCTCTTGCCTTGTCGTCCATGGCTGTGGAAGCCATCGACCTCTCGATCATCTGGGGGCTGTCTGTCATCGTAGATGGCGTGACGGTGCAGGGGAGCAGACGCTTTTCTGAGAAATGAGTGGGGAAACGCCAGATTGGCGGCCTTATTCCCGAAGACGGGTAGGTGACGTCGTACGCGGTAGTAGCCCGAAGCTTAGAATAGAGAGCTTCGTCATGTGTAAAGAGGGTACGATGAAAACCGATTGGAATTCGATCAGAGGCATGCTGAATGCAGCAGTCGACGCCTGCGAACGCATCGAGGCGCTGCAGTATGCCGAGACTGACCGGGAGGCCATGATCGATATCGGCGGACAAAAGGTCAGCGTCCACGATTTTCTGGTGATCGCGTGGACATACCCGGAGAAGCTCCGCTACCAGATCATACGCGAACGCCACGACACCCGCGTCGATATCCCATACGTGCCGGAGGCAGCGCGCATTCTGTTGGCAATGTCCCAAGCTGCAATTGAATTGGTGGATGCTGGTGAAGTGACCCCGGCCAAACAAGACATTCAGCAAATGATCAAATGGTTTGAGGAAGATCTGGTGCCCGGGATTGAACGTACAATCGCCTCCCGTCGATAGGCAACCGTTGTCGACAGAATGGCGTAAGGCGCCAATGACGGGTCAGATAGCAGCCAGACACTCCGCGTTGGAATATTCCTGATCCAGCAGCTTTGCCAAGTTTTCATCCATTTCGCTGAGCCGCATCATATGCGCAGTGATCTGCAATGAGATGATGTGACGATCATCTATCGAAAAACGTTCCCACCTCTTGAGATTGTCTATGACCTCGATAAGGTCGAGGCGTTCTCGTTCTAGTTTCTCCAAATTCCAGATCATCGCAGCCGGGCTCCCGTTTCGACTTGCGTGAAACGTAGCATGCCGGGCTCGGTTCAAACCGATAAGATTTAGCGTAAATTTTATCTAAATCTCCGCTCGGCTTGTCCAGAGAAACCGCAGGTCGGCGCTTATCCGGGTCTGCGAGTCCGCCGCCAGCTGCAAAAATCCCCTAGAGACGCCGCCGTAAATAACGGTCGGCATAACGCCAATTACATTTGCAGGCCGCAAGGTCGTGCGTGGAAGCGCCACGCGGGACTTTGCCTGCTTCATCTGGAGACACAGATGCTGCGTTCGCAAGGGCAAAGCATATGGGCCAGCTGTACCCAAATTACCCTACAGACACACCCCCACACACAACCAAACCTAACCAAGGGAGATATGCTTATGCATACCCATACCCATACCCATACCCAGCAGCTACTCGATGCCTACACCCAGATGGTGGAAGAGAGAACAGTAGGGGGTTGGGAAACTTACATGGTCACGTTGATGTTCAACCCGTTGGCAGGCAATGAGAACGCCAAAAGGCAGCAGATGCGTCGGATTACGGAGAACCTATATGCGCTCCTGTTGACCCGCTTCGTCAGGCGTCCTCACAACACTCCGATAGTAGAGATGCCATTCTGGCTCGCCAGTTACGACTGGCCAGTGCGGAAGCTGTCTGGCTGGACTGCGGCTGACAGCATGATCAATGATGGGATGCATATTCACATTCTCGCGATGATACCGCCCAACGGACGTGAGGGCCGTCGTCTAACGGACGTTATCGCGAACGCACCGGCAAGCTTTCTGATCGGAAAGACTGCGCCGCTTTCCCGCATTCATGTCATGCCCATCGAAAAGACGTTGGCGCGAGCCGCTGCATACACCCTGAAATCGGTGGACAGAAAAAGAACGACCCCGGAAGACGTGATTATTCTTCCGAGGTCGAGGAGCGAGCTTAAGTAATAGAAAGACGATGAGGTTGACTAGCCCTTGTCCGATGGCTCAACATGCTTCACCTTGTGCACCAGCAACCTGAAGGATGCGCTGATGCTTTCAATGGTCGCGGTGATCTTAACCTTCTCACCCACTTTATAACGCGTAAGAGATTTCTTCGAGTTCTTGAACCTCATAGACCCGGACCAGTCAAAAGGATCGCTAGCCGGGCGATCAGGTTGATCGAGATCATGGGTTTTTTCACTTTTCTTGTCAGGACCCGCGTTAGCCGCGCGGGTCTTTTTCGGGGCCTCTTCGGTCACGCCCTCCTCAGGCCGACGGCTCTCGTTACTGTCGTTCTTGTCATTTTTATGCTTCTCCTTCTTCTCCTTTTTTTCCTTCTTATGCTTGGCGTATTCTGCAGCGAGCTTTTTAAGACCTTCTTCTTCGAGGCGAGCCTTGAGATCGTCACCCCGCAGGCCTTCCTCCTGCACCAGAAGGGCAACGGCGTTGTAGTAGAAGCTGGCCTTCTTCTGCGCACCCTTGCCGGGACCCACCATAAACTTTATGGCAAAGCGCACGGCTTGATGGATTTGGTCTTCTTCCGGTCCCCCAGATGCCCAAGATTTGCAAAAGCAAGCCCATTCTTCTCTATCGTCTTGCATTTCCAAGCCGATCTCGACTGCAGCAACGATATCGGATCTTATGCCCTCGCGATGCTCTCGACGGCGTTCTTGATGCGCATCATGAAGTGCCAAGATTCTGGCGACAGCTGTGTCGCCATTTTCGGTACTTTTCGGATAATCCGAATTTTGGGCTGCGATTTTCGACCGCGTTGAGTGAGCAGCGGCTGCCATATCATTCGCCCTCCAGTTGATCGTAGCCGGCCTCAGCTTTGCCAATTAGCGCTTTCAAGTTGAAAATGAGATGGCTAAGGTTGGACCGGTAAAGGTACCTGACGGTGTTCTTCATCTTAATTTCTGTTCTGCTAATTTCTTGCAGAAACTCACGAATACGCTCCAGCAACTCGAGAATTTCGTCTTCTTCATAGCCGCAAGACCAGCCATATTCGGGCAACGGGCACTCATAGGACCGAGTGATGAGATTCGAGCTCAAATCGCGAACTCGCGTCGATGATTTGCGCTTGAGTGCCTTGCGCAACTTCTCAAGCTCCTCGCAGAAAAGCGTTAGTCCGTTAACGACAACTGGGGCTTCTTCTGATCGGTCTTGTCTGTAGGCCCATTCAGGATAGCTTTCATCGTGATCGGGGGGATCAAAAGTCATGCTGCACCGCCTTCCTGTTCCATACGATCAATGAAAGCGATGATTTCGGAGGCGCGCCATGCACGCATACGCGGGCCTATTTTAATGCCGGGTGAAATCCGACCGTCGCGAACCATCATCCAGAACGTGGATTTGCTGATCGGCAAAATTGCATTGGGTCCGGCGATTTGATTGGGCCGAAGAAGCCTGTTGGTATCGATTAACTGCTTTTCCAATTTTTAGTCCTCTGTTGTTGAGGACTCTCAAATTACTCACGAATTTTAATTTGAAAACAACATTGTTATCCTGTGAAAACGCACAAAACCGCCTCTAATTTTTATAGGTCTTTAAAAAACAAGCCGCAACCTAACCTATTTCACAGATGGTCGGAGCTTCATTAGATGATTTTTCATAGCAGACTTAACCTGTCTTGCTGTGACGTCGTTAATGACGGTGCGGCAAAGATTATGGATAAGAACACAATCTGGGTTGGTAAATTCTTCAACTATTCTGCCAGCCTTTTTGTGAGAGACTATGTCGAAAGAGCGTGTGAGGTTGCGGTCGAAAGCTTCCTCGACGCCTTCAGTAAGTTGGACGACAAGTACAGAAACAGGCAGAGTTTTTCTTCCCCGCGTTTCGGATTTCTCCCCGCGACGCATTATCGTTCGGGCTGCCATCAGCGATGCTCCTAGATTATCTGGTAGCAGGTCAACTCCACGAAGCTCCAAGTGAGCATTAATGATGTCGCGACGAGTTTCAGGGATGCGTCTGTAAAGATCCCGCATTTGTCCTAGTATCGACAAAGTCCTCTCCCAGCTTTCTTTTTGTTTGTCAGTCCTGTCTCTCCATGATTTAGTCGTTTTTTCAATAAAGTATATAACAGAGAAACGTATAGTTTTAATAACGTCATCTTTTGTATTTTGTAACTTATTAATCCTATCGAAATCCTTCGAGAAATGCACTGGAAATTCACTAATGGTACTTAGAGTTATTGAGGAAATATCATTCAAGGTGTTTTCGAGATTTTTATTGTTGAATGTTTCCCACTCTTCAATTGCTGCTTTGCGCGCTTTTTCATACTCTCTAAAGTAATTCATATGACTACCCACCTCTCGAACCGCATATCAAAAACTTAATCGCGCAATGCCGAATGATGCAATCGCGTTTGACTGTACAAGATGGATTATCCATATGCGACAAAAGCCAATGCATTATCCGGTATTTTTATCGGTATTTTTAATTGACTGTTAGAAAATAAATAGGTTTTTCAAATATTTGAGCTGCTATTATGATTCCCTTCACCCGCTCCAGCGATGCCGCTATCCATGCGCCAAAAATATTCCAGGTCACAAGAGAAAGCCCAGATCACACCCTTCTGGAAATCTTGGAAAATTCAGCGGCAACCTGAAAATGTTCAGTATTAACATTCAGGACATCGTGCATTGAAGGCACGCCGTTTAAGCGGTTTTGTTCGATAAACGAGCTGTCACAGTGTGGCGCGGTATGTGACCGTTTATAGTGTCGCTGCCGATCTGGTGTTCGTGCCGATGAGGTGAGCGTTGATCTTGTCACTCATGGCAGCAATCTCGTTGATTTTGTCGTGATAGCTTCAGGTATGGCGTTTAATCAGTATATAATTGTTGTTATTTTATGCTGCAAAAAATCAACGAGAGGATAAATTGCGAGAGAAAGACATTTTAAAAATTGTATATTTTGTAGTATTATTGATATATTTTGTGAAATTATCGATATCTGAGTTTCGGGAGATATTATTTTACAAAAATAATGGTTGGGATTTTCGTCAAGATAGCAAAACGGATATCCGGGTATATAAAGGTGATTCCGCTGAAGCGGAAAATGAATACTAAAATGAATCAAGAGTTGTTTTTGCGAAGCCTTTCGATATTTTAATGTTGCTATTCTTCATGATAATGTTGTTTTTTTATGGAATATAAATGAGGAATGAAAAGATATGACACTGTGCTCGCTGAACTTTACTGGCATAGACATTACCTCGACCTCCCTGCCATTCACGAAAGTAGCAAAAGTATTACCGGCCGGACATGCACGATTTTTACCGGAACCGATCTCGTGGCAGGCCAACCTCCACAAGACGAGTGCATCGGGCGCGCCTAATCTCGGTCACGCACGTCGTGCCTGAATCAATGCGGGAACGTTATTTGCGGGGTACAGCTGCCGCTTTCTCGATATGAACGCCTATATTTCAATGATTTGTACAAACGGCCGCGCAAGCACAATAACGGGTGGCCGACGAGAAATGATGACCTCTCCATCGGTGGCAAGCCGTGCTTCAAAGAGTATATGCGATTTATCTTGACTGCGATTAAATTGCACGTAATAGTTGATGCAGTCGTAACATGAGGGGAAGTGTTATGAGTCGCAAGCTTCTTTCGGAATTTTTGGGTACCTTTTGGCTCGTCTTCGGAGGGTGCGGAAGTGCGGTTTTTGCTGCTGCTTTTCCGGAGCTGGGTATTGGTTTTCTCGGCGTCGCTTTCGCTTTCGGCCTGACGGTACTTACCATGGCCTATGCGGTTGGCGGCATTTCGGGAGGTCATTTCAATCCGGCTGTTTCCGTCGGTCTTTCAGTTGCCGGTAAATTTCCGGCCGCAAATCTTGTGCCCTATATCGTGGCGCAGGTTCTGGGAGCGACTGTCGCGGCTGCGGCGCTTTATGTCATCCTTACAGGCAAGGCGGGGGCGGACATTGGCGGTTTTGCTGCCAATGGTTACGGCGAACATTCGCCGGGCGGATATTCTCTGGTTTCGGCACTGCTGATAGAGGTCATCCTGACGGCCTTTTTCCTGATCGTCATTCTGGGGTCGACGCATGGCAGGGTTCCAGCCGGCTTCGCGCCGATAGCCATCGGTCTCGCCCTCACTCTTATTCATCTGATTTCCATTCCGGTTACCAACACATCCGTCAATCCGGCCCGCTCGACCGGGCAGGCCTTGTTCGTCGGCGGATGGGCGCTGCAACAGCTTTGGCTGTTCTGGCTGGCTCCGATCCTCGGCGGCGTCATTGGCGCTGTGGTCTGGAAAATCTTTGGCGAGGAAGAGAAGGCCGGTCACGCCGGTTCTGTCCAGCCTGCGCAGACGTGAATAAGTGGCTTTGTTTTCCCGAATGGTCGGGGAAACTGCTGAGGAGGATGACATGGATCTTACTTCGATATTGGCCCAAATCGTTGGCGGTGCGGTTGGCGGCACGGCTGGCGGAAAGATACTGAAGGATTCCGATCTCGGTTCGCTCGGAAACCTGATCGCGGGCGCCATTGGCGGCATCGGGGGCGGAACCGTACTTGGATCGCTGCTCGGGACGGCGGGCACGGCGGCAGCCGGCGGCGTGGATATTGCCGCTCTTGCCGGCCAGCTTGTTGGTGGCGGTGTCGGCGGCCTGATCGTCCAGGTCATCGTCGGCCTGATCAAGAACAAACTCGTCGCCAAATAAAGTTGCCGGCCGCCTCGGTGGCGAAATCAAAGGCCTTGCCGGCGACAGGCTTCGTCCGGCAGGGCATTTTCGGAAATGATGTGTCGATAGCGGCATCGCCATCGAAGCCGGAATTCATTTGCAAATTGCGGAAACGTGGCCTGAAACAGTGGGATGTCTTCCGCGTGACTTAAAAGCGCAGGGAAGGGTTCTTTCCGGTTGTGTTTCGTCAGGCTGTGTCTTTGACGACCGGCATATGCGGTGTCTTGTTCCAGACGAAGGGTTTGGTTTTTAACTCCACCACGGCGCGCCACGCCGCAATCGACATCATCAGCCAGTAAAGTGGGATCGCCATCCAGCGCTGCCTGATCTGCTGTTTTTCGTATCGTATCATCCTGTTCCTGCCCATCAGCATAAAGATGGCGTAGCTCCCGAAAATATTCAGCGTATCGATGAGGAATAGAAGGCCCTGCCAGGAAAACAGCATATCGGTGCCATTTTCCCGGATCGCCATGGCCATGAAAGCGAAGGAAACGAACAGGAAGGGATGTGTCAGCGATGACAGGAGCATGCCGCCGATCAGCAGCTGAAAGACGATATAGGCGACCCATCCCATGTTGTGTGCGGTGGTAAAGGGGGCGCGGGTCATCACCAGCCAGCTTTGCAGCCAGCCCTTGTACCAGCGCGCGCGCTGGCTCAGCCACACGGGCAGCGAGGTTGGCGCATCCTCCAGCGTCTGCCTCCGGATGACACCACAGCGATAACCGAGCCTGTGCAGCCTGAGACCCATATCGGCATCTTCCGTGACATTATAGGGGTCCCAGGCACCCGCCCGGCGCAACACGGCCGTGCGGAAATGGTTGGAAGTGCCGCCAAGCGGCAGCGGCAGCCTGTGCGCGGCGAGAACGGGCAGCATGCAGCGGAAGAGGCCGGAATATTCCAGTGCGAAACAGGCGCTGAGCCAGGAGGCGCGGGCATTGCTGATGATAAGCGGCGCCTGCAGGCAGGCCACGTTGTCCGGCTGGTCTCGGAAAGTGGCGTAGGCTTCGCGCAATTGCTGCGGATGCGGTCGGTCTTCGGCATCGTAGACGGCAACGAATGTACCACGCGCGCCGGCGAGTGCGTAAGTCAGCGCCTTGGGCTTGGTACGCGGCAGGGACGGCGGCACCTTTATGATCTCTATATGCTGACCGGGATTTGTCTTTTGAATAGCCTCTATCGTCGCGGCGTCGTCCGCCTCGCAGACAAGCTTGATGTCGAGCCGGGATTTGGGCCAGTCCAGCCGCTCCAGCGCATTGACAAGCTGATCAACGACCGCTTCTTCGCGATAAAGCGCCACGAGAACGGTGTAGACCGGTAAATCCCCGTCCCGCTGGAGCGGGAAGACGGTTCTCCCTTCGTTTTCCCTTGGTGCGTGAACGAGCGCAAACAGCCTGAAAAGCAGGGTGGAGAGATAAAGCAGCGTCAGGGTCACGTGCATATAGGCCAAGGCCGCCTGAGTATAAAACAGCAGCGACAGGGCGAGCAGGGTGATAAGGACGCCGCTCACGAAACCCTGCTGTCCATGCAGCGTAATCCTGGCGGAATGCTGCGGCGCCGTGTTGAAAAGCAGCTGCCGGGTTTCCGACGAGCGGCGTGTCTCGCCGGCCTTCCAGATTGCGCTACGCATGGCCTGTGGCGTGGTGACGGCAAGTTCGTCCAGGAGATGCGGGCGTTGATTGAGCATTTCTTTCAGCAATTCCATCCTCGCCAGTTCCGGCACGATCAGAAGCACTGTTTTGCCGTTGAGCGGTGTCAGCCGCAGAAACCGTGGTTCGCCAAGTTGCGTATCAAGGTGATTGATGTCTGCTACACGGCCCGGATCGATTTCCGGGAGAAACGGCAATCGCAAAAATCTGGCAAAAGCACCGAAATAGGCTTCGGCATCGACAAGACCGCTTGCCAGTAACTCGTCTTCGACGGTCGAGTTGTTTTTCAGAGCCTGTTCTTCGAATGTGCTGATATAGGGCTTGCCAAATCCCAGCGAAGCAAGGAAGCGCGTCGGTCCCGGCTCATCCGGTTCGGGAGCGCGCCAGAGCGGATTATCGCCGATGAGCGAAAACGCAATTTTTCGTCCCGCTGGCGTCGTGCGAAACGATTCTCGTGTATACTGCCTAAAAGAATCCATGCATCGCCGCCGCCGTCATGGTAACGCCCAACTTCCTGTAACGGATAGTATAGATGAGAATGACGAATGTAACGCGGAATGTAAGTCTTGGCTTTACTTTAGCTTTCGCTTTACAATTTGTCGGGTTTTTTAGCGAAGCTCGTGCGGATGATCTGGTGAGCGGAAACCGGATGCCGGTGCTGTTTGACGCGCAGGAGCGGTTTCCGGGTGGTGATCTTTCCTCTGTTCCCCGCATCAGGTTTCTGATGTCGGTCGATTTTCCACCCTTCAATTTTACCGATCAGGAAGGCCGGCTTGCGGGTTTCCATGTCGATCTGGTGCGTGAAATCTGCGCCCAGTTGAAGGTTGAGAGCAAGTGTCAGGTGCAGGCACTGCCCTTTGACGAGCTGGAGGCCGCTCTGGAAATGGGGGAGGGCGAGGCGGTGATTTCCGGCCTTGCCACCACTGCTGACCTGCGCAAGAGTTTCACCTTCTCACGCCCCTATCTGTTGTTGCCCGCCCGTCTTGCCGTCAACAAGGCGGGAAAATTGAGCGGTTCCGGCGCTGACGCCTTGTCAGGAAAAAAGGTCGGCGTGGTCACGGGTTCCCGCCACGAACAGATGCTCAAGGCGTTTTTTCCAAAAGCCACGGCCGAAGGTTTCGATGGGTATGAACCCATGTATGACGCTTTGAAGACAGGCAAGGTGGACGCCGTTTTTGCCGATGGCCTGCGCCTGCCCTTCTGGGTTTCGGGCAGCGCGTCCGAAGGTTGCTGCTCTCTCTTCGGCGGGCCTTATATGTCCGACAGGTTTCTTGGCGAGGGCCTTTCCATCATGGCTGTCGATCCGGACAATGTACTTGTCCCGGCCTTTGATCAGGCGCTTGCCGCACTGTCCCGCAATGGCCGCCTGGAAGAAATTTACCGGCGGTATTTCCCCTACGGACTTTATTAGGAAAAGCGCATCCTATTTGGCGGGTGCTAGGGCCGGGTCGTTGCGCCGCAGGCGCAGAAGCGCGATCCAGACGGCGGCGGCAATGGCGGATTCCACGAGGAAATAGCTGCCGATCGTTCCCGAAATGCTGAAGAGCCAGGTGAAGACGGCGACGATGACAGAGCCGATAAGATTGCCGCTGTTCCATATCTTGGCGCGAATATCCTGCCGCCCGGATGCGCCGAGTGCTTCAAGAGCCGTCGCCGCAACCGCCATCGGCAACACCACCCAGCAAAGCACGCGGGTGATGATCGGCAGCGAGACATATTCGTCGCCGAACAACAGGGGCAGGAAGGGCGCTATGACGAAGATCACCAGGGCGCTGCCCACTGCGATGACCAGCGCCGCCTTCAGCACATTATAGGCGCGTTCTATGGTCTTTCCGATGCCCTGCAGGGCGGCGGAGGCGGAACCCGGATAGATCAGCCGGTTGAGGGCCTCCACCGAGAGGTAGGAACTGTCGAGAATACGCCGGGCTATGGAGTAGCTGCCCAGAACCTCGGCGCTGGCAATGGCGCCGAGAACGAGAATATCGGCGTTGCCGCGCACGGCCTTGAACAGGAACTGGGTGGAAAACAGGATGCCGATGCGGATTTCATCGCGCACGATCCGGAAGACGGGCCTGCCCAGCCTGCCGATCGCCTTGACTGAAATCACCGTTGCAATGGCGTGGGCGGCAAGGTTCCACAGCGCCCAGGCCTCCACCGTTTCTATCTTGAAGATGAGGCAGGCAACCACGGCGGCAATCGTGCGTGCAATGGCGAACATCACTTCCAGCTTGTTGGCAGAGGCGAAGTCGGAATGGGCGATGAAGCTCTGCGTGGAAAGCGAAATGACTTTCAGAAGAACGAGGTTCGTCACCAGAATCACGAAGGTGGTGATGAGCGTATGCAGCAACGTTTCCGATGTCGGGAAGAAGACCGGGATCGTTACCATGCCGATGATGGTCAGCACCACGCCGGTCGCCGCACTGAGAAGATAGCTGTGGCCGAGCATGACGGGAAACATGCTGCGATCCTGCGCCACGCGGCGGATCAGCGATTCCTGCGAGCCGATGCCGCAAATCTGGACGCCGAGATTGGTGACGGCGGTGATCGAGGCATAAAGCGCGAATTGTTCGACACCGAGATGACGGGCAAGCAGGGCGAATGTCAAAAGCTGGGCGGCGCTGGACATCAGGAGAGCCCCGCCGGACGCCATGTAGGTCAATCCCAGTCTGACTAGATGGCCGAGCCGCGGCGTATTCAACGACACCTCATTCTCCATGTTTTTCCGGCATTACCGGTCGAATTCAAAAAATGACTGTCCTGCCTCTTAATATCTGGCGATGAACGCCGGCTGCCGGCCAGTCTGAATGCCGCCCGCCCGAATAAATGACAGTTTCTTCTGTCTTAGCCTTCTTGAGGTAAGAGAGGGTTAAAGCAATTGCACAATAATGATGATAATGACCGTTTATGGTTATTTGGACATGGCCCGGTTTCAACAAGGGTTACGTTGTTCGTCACAAGGCAGGCCAATGATCCGATTTTCCGTTCCTGATGCAGGCCACCATGTCGCGGCTTGCTGATACGCAGTCCATTTCGGCGCAGGGCAATGCCATGTCCCTTTCGGGCAGTCGGCGCGACGCGATTTTTTTCGTCGGCACGATGCTCTATATCTGGATTTCCGTCGCACCTTTCGAGAATCTCGCGGCTCCGCCGGTGCCGCACGCCGCTGCAAATCAGCTGACGGGGCTGGTCATCGCGCTGATTTTGGGTGTTTTCGCCCTGCGCCATCGGTTGACGGGGCTGTTGCTGCGGCCACGCTTACCCATTCTGCTATTGTTTTTCTGGCTGGCGGTCTGCTCGGTCCTCGGCACGCAGCCTGCCACCTCGCTGCAGCGTCTGCTCTTCACAGCCATCCTGTGCTTCATCACCAGCGTCCTCGTCGTCATGCCGCGAGATCGGCGGCAGTTTGACCGGATGATGGCCATCTTCGCGGTCATCCTGCTGGCACTCTGTTATTTCGGGGTGCTCTTTCTACGCTCGCGTTCGATCCATCAGCCCTATGATCTCGATGAAACAGCGCTCGCGGGCGATTGGCGTGGCATCTTCAACCACAAGAATGCGGCCGCTCCCGCCATGATCATTCTTTTCATGGTCGGGCTTTACCTGCGTAATGCCTGGTCCACGGTTGGCGGCATCGCAATCACACTGCTGGCGGGTTTCTTTCTTTGGAAAACAAACGGAAAAACCGCCGCGATGCTGCTGCCTGTCACCATCGCGCTGATCTGGGTCATGGAAAGACATGCCGGCCGCACATTGCTGATGATCGGTGGCCTTCTGGCTTTCCTCAATATTCTCGCGGTTGGCTCCACCTATTTTCCGAGCATACAGAATCTGGTCGAAAGTCTGGGGATCGATTCCACCTTCACCGGACGAACGGACATATGGCGTCTGTCTTTCGACACTTTTGCACAATCGCCGATTTTCGGGCAGGGTTTCCAGGCTTTCTGGGCGAGTGACCGGCTCCTGGCGCAGGCGGATATCTCGGAAACCTGGGCCGTCACGGCCTTCCATGCCCATAATGGTTTTGTCGAAAGCCTGCTGAATGGCGGCTTGCCGGCCTTCATTCTCATCGTCATATGGCTCGTCATTATTCCTGCAAACGATTTCCGTATAGCAGTAGAAAGGGGCACTGATCCGGGATTAACCCGGCTTTTTGCAAGAATCTGGGTGTATGCATTACTTTCTTCGTGTCTTGAGAGTAATTTCTTTACCGGAACAGGGCCTATCTGGTCGTCTCTTCTGATTGCAATCTATTGTTTGAGGCATCAGGCTTACGACATACTTGAACAGGGTCAGTAATTTTGCAGACAGGCCGGGGGGCTATGTATGACGCAAAAAATCGGGACATTTGCAGACAGGATCAATAACCGGCTCGTGCGGTATTTTCCGGGACCGGCGGCGCGGATCAAGACATCCGAACCGATCGTTTCCTTCACATTCGACGATATACCGGCATCCGCCTGGACAAGCGGCGCGAGCATCTTGGAAAATGAGGGCGTTCGCGGCACGTTTTATATCGCGGGCGTCTTTATCGACAGTCATGATGATGAGCAGGAGATGATCTCCACCCAGGGCTGTTCGGAACTGGCCGCAGCCGGCCACGAACTTGCCTGTCACACCTATTCCCATCGCAAGCTCTCAAGCTTTTCGCGGGGTGGGCTTGAAGAGGATCTCGATCGCAACGACAGCGTGCTCGGATCGTTCGACAAAAGCCGGCACAGACGGAATTTCTCCGTTCCTTTCGGCATGGCCTCGCCTATCATGCAGCCGCTGCTGCGACGCCGGTTCAAGACTGCCCGCGGCATCATGCCCGGCATCAATCGGGGCAGCATCGACCCGTATAATCTTGCCGCAGTCGAACTGCGCCCTGACCCAAATTATCTCGATGCGGCGGATCGCTGGCTCGAGGATGTTTTGCAAAATGGCGGCTGGCTCATCATTTTCACCCATGATGTCTCGCCAACGCCGAGTTTTTACGGTTGCCCGGAAGACAGGTTGCAAGGCCTTGTCCGCAGGGCGGTGTCCGGTGGTGCGAAGGTCATGCCGGTTGATGCCGCCGTAACCGCACTCGGCCTGTAAAGGGTATTGTCGGTACGATGCCCAGAGCTGCGTCGCGGAAGCGGCAGGCACATGCAGGCGTGGTTATTGGCTGGCCCAGATGATGCGGGCAATCCATTCCACGTCGGCCATGTCGAAGCTGCGGTTCGGGTGCTCTGGATTGAGCGAAAGTAGCTCGATGTTCTTGGGACTTTGCCGCGCCAGCACCTTGGCCATCACTTCGCCGTCGCGGCTTTTCAGCACCACGCGGTCACCGCGCCGCACCTGCGCGCCCGGCTCCACAATCAGGATGTCTCCATCGCGGTAAAGCGGCATCATGCTTTCTCCCTGGACCTCCAGCGCATAGACGCCCTGCTTGCGCTCGGGAGAAGAGGGGAATTCCACCACATCCCAGCCCTGACCAGCCGGAAAACCGCCATCGTCGAAAAAGCCGCCGGAACCGGCCTGCGCAAAACCGAGCAGGGGGATGGCATTCTCCGCTCCGGAGGGCTGCATCGTCTGGGTCGCCTTGCCAAAAGCATAACCGAAAAACTGGTCGACACTTGCGCCTGTCGCCTCCAGCACCTTGGAGACCGATTCGGTCGAAGGCCAGCGTTTGCGGCCATCCGGGCCGAAGCGCTTCGATTTGTTGAAGGACGTCGGATCGAGACCGGCACGCTTCGCCAATGCCGAGGGTGTCAGCTCATGGCGCTTGGCAAGCGTATCGATGGCGCTCCAGATCGTCTCGTGTGACAGCATGATAGAAAGCCCGCAGGTGGAGCAGGTGGCGGAAAAGCTCCTGTCGTTTACTTCTGAAATCTAGATCATATCCGGCCCGGAGTAAAGAAAAGAAAGGAATAAAATCCTTGCCTACGCCACCATGGCCGATGTGTTTATCTTCGCAAGCTGGATCACTGCCTGCGTGCGGCTGTCAACCTTGAGTTTCAGCAGGATCGCGGAGACGTGTGCCTTGATGGTGGCTTCCGAAACATTCAGCTCATAGGCGATCTGCTTGTTCAGCAACCCTTCGGCCAGCATGCCCAGAACCCGGCTTTGCTGCGGCGTCAGTGTTCTGAGCCGGCCGATGAGATTTGCCACATCCGGGTCGTTTTCCTTCTCGCCCTGGCAGCTCGCCGGTATCCAGACGTCGCCTTCCAGAACCGCGCGAATGCCCTCTCTGATATCGTCGATACCGGAGGACTTGGAAATGAAACCGGAAGCGCCGAGTTCGATGGAGCGCCGAACGGTGGTCGCATCGTCCGTTGCCGAAACGATGACGATCGGCAGGCTGGAAAATTCCGCCCGCAGCGCCATCAGGCCTGAAAACCCGCTGACGCCCGGCATGGCGAGGTCGAGAAGCATCAGATCGGCGTCGTTACGCGCTGTCGCAGCGCTTCGCGCGGCTTCGAAATCCCCGGCTTCTATGATGGTCTGCTGCCCGTCAAGACCGGATACGGCCTGTTTGAGGGCGCCGCGAAAAAGCGGGTGGTCGTCTGCTATGATAATGACAAGTTCCGACATTCTGGCCCCCTCCCAAGGGCGTTATGCGGTTCTTTCGCAGGTCTGGTGTACTCCCATTTGCCGGCGGTCGAAACACTGCCAGCTCCTCCGCTCAAGGTTGCGCCAATCGGTCCCGCATTACAAGGAAAAGCTTGTGGACAGGCGGTCTTTCGGGCTCTCCGCAATAAAAATGCCGTGGAAACTGTGGACAATCTTCGAGCTTTGCGGCAAATCCCGCTGAGTGGAAAGCCTTGGAGAGCCCTATGCAGGAAACGCCCGCGATCATCTATAAAATCGTGCCGGAGACGTTATGGAGCGCGGCAAAGGCGAAGGGCGTCTTCGAAGGTGCGGCTATCGATCTGACCGACGGCTTCATTCATTTCTCAACGGCAAAACAGGCGGCGGAGACCGCCGCGCGGCACTTTTCCGGCCAGGTCGATCTGCTTCTGATCGCGGTCGACGGCGCGGCACTTGGCGACAAGCTGGTCTATGAACCCTCAAGAGGCGGTGATCTTTTCCCGCATCTTTATGCTCCGCTTCCCCTCAGTGCGGTGCTTTGGGAAACGCCGCTTTCACTCGGCCACGATGGCCAGCATCAATTCCCGGAGATATTGTGATGAGCGGATTATTTTCCTCGGTCGGTCGCAAGGGCCTGTTTCTCGTCGATCCGGAAAAGGCGCATGGCCTGTCCATTGCGGCGCTGAAAAGCGGCTTTCTGCCCACCTGCATGGTGCCGCATGATCCGCGTCTGCAGCAGACCGTGGCGGGCCTCGTCTTCCCCAATCCGCTCGGCATGGCGGCGGGTTACGACAAGAATGCGGAAGTACCGGGGCCGCTTCTGCGGCTCGGTTTCGGCTTTACCGAAATCGGCACCGTCACGCCCAAGGCGCAATCCGGCAATCCCAGGCCGCGTATCTTCCGTCTGGTAGAGGATGAGGGTGTCATCAATCGCCTCGGCTTCAACAATGAAGGCCATGCGGCCGCCCTGGAACGTCTGAAGCAGGCAAAGCTGCGCGGCATCGTCGGCGTGAATATCGGCGCCAACAAGGATAGCGAAGACCGCATCGCCGATTATGTGCAGGGCATCGAGGCCTTTTATTCGGTCGCATCCTATTTCACCGTCAATATTTCTTCGCCCAATACGCCCGGCCTGCGTGATCTTCAGGCGCGCGAAAGCCTTGCCGCCCTTCTCGCCGCCGTGCTGGAACGCCGCAAGGTGGAAGCTGAACGTTTCGGCAAACGCATCCCGGTCTTCCTCAAGATCGCGCCCGATCTGACCGAAGAGGGGCTGGACGATGTTGCGGAAGAGGCGCTGGCCCATGAACTCGATGGCCTGATTGTCTCGAACACCACGCTCTCGCGCGAAGGCCTGCGGCCCGGCCCGCACAAGGGCGAGGCCGGCGGCCTGTCCGGCAAGCCGCTCTTCGAGCTTTCCACCACGGTTCTCGCCAAAATGCGCCGGCGCGTCGGCGGTAACCTGCCGATCATCGGCGTCGGTGGCGTCTCATCCGCGGAAACGGCACTGGAAAAGGTGAGGGCAGGGGCCGATCTGGTTCAGCTCTATTCCTGCATGGTTTATGAGGGGCCCGGCCTGCCGTCGTCCATCGTCAAGGGCCTGTCGAAGCTGGTTGCCCGCGAGGGCGTGGAATCGATCCGTGACCTGCGCGACAGCGCGGTCGATCGCTGGGCGGATCGCCCGCTCGGTTGAGCATGATCTAAAAGGGTCGAGACGGTGCGTCGGTTAGGAGGAGTGCTGCTCGTGGCGGGGCGCTCATCTCTCCTCATCCCTATGACAGGCACAGGAATAAGGGTGGAGAGGGTTTTCGCCGCCGGCCCCAATTATCTCAGGCGCAGAGCACCATCGCCCAATAGGGCCGGTTACGGCTGGCCGCATCATATGCCACCGCGACGCCGAGACCATTGTAAGGCCCGAGCATGTTTTCGAGATGGTGTTTGGAGCCAATCCAGGCCTTTACGACGCGTTCCACGCTGTCCTGTCCGGCCGCCACGTTTTCCGCTGCCGGAAGCGGCACGCTGCCGTCCTTCATGCGAATGAGGAAACTGTCGGTCAGGCCGATCAGATGCGCCATTTTCTGCGCCTTGACCATGCGGCCGGCCTGATAAGCGGCGGCGCTGCTAGCCGCGCCATTGATGGCGAGCGGCGAAAGCCCCTTGGATCGGCGCAGATCATTGACCATGGGAAGGGCCGCCGCCGTCTCGTCGCAGGTGCCGGATGGCATGCCCTTGTTGGTGGGCACGGAAACGCAGGCGGAAAGCACGGAGCCGGCGGAAACCAGCACGAAGCCGCGCCGGGTGAGCGTCTGGAATGATGTGTCGGTCATGTCAGCGACGATAGCTCAGGAGGCGAAGAATAATGAAAACGGGAATGACGATCGTGGCGCCGAGGATCAGATAGTCGCCGATCGCGCCAAGCGCATGGAAACCGCTGCGCCAGAGATCGACCACGAAATCGCGCGCGCCATAGATGATGTTCCAGGGCGTCAATCCGAAGATCGCCATCAGAAAACCAACGAGCAATGAAACCACCAGCAGCTTCACCACGGTGCGGGCCACCGTATCACCCAGCATTTTGTTGACCTCACCGGCCATCAGCAAGTCTCCTGTTTTGTCCTGACATATGGGGCGCACCGCTTCGATGCAAGTTTTCGCGCACTATATCGCGCCATATTCGCCGCTGCCATGAAATAGGACTTGAGTTTTTTTATGGCTTGATAAATGACAGCCCGCATCTTCTCAGGAATCATTGATGGCCCCAAACCAGTTTTCTTCCGGTGACGTCATTGCCGACCGCCGGGCGGACTATGCCCGCATGTTGGCGGAAGGCGGTGACTACCCCGCCGCCGCCGAACTCATGGAACAGGCGCTTGAACTTGCGCCACGGTGGACGGCGGGCTGGTTTCGCTTCGGGGAATATCAAGAAAAGGCGGGGGAACCCGCAAAAGCCGTGGCGGCTTACGAGAAAGTCGCCACGCTGGATACGGAAGGGCTGTTTGCAGCCGAACTGAAGCTCGCGGTTCTCGGCGCCGCGGAAACACCCGAGCAGCCGCCGAGCCGTTATGTGGAAGGGCTGTTCGACGATTATGCCGACCGTTTCGAAACGTCGCTCGTCGAGAAACTGGATTACAGCGTACCGCAGAAACTGGCGGAGCTGATCGGGACGGCGGCGGATGGCGGCGTCTTTGACACGATTGTCGATATTGGCTGCGGCACGGGCCTTCTCGGCGTCGAGATAAGTTCCCTGACAAAGCGGCTTGAAGGCTTCGATATTTCCCAGAACATGCTCGCCAAGGCGGAGGAAAAAGGTCTTTACGACCATCTTGGCCAGGCAGATCTTTCGCTCGAAGCGGAAGCGTCGGGATTGTTCACCCCGACCATGGCGCAGCACCGCGCCGCGCTCGTCGCCGCTGCCGATGTGATGATGTATCTCGGCAGTCTCGAAACTGTCATGCCGCTCGTTTCCGCCCTGCTTGCACCCTCCGGATTCTTCGCCTTTTCCGTGGAGGATGCCGGGGATGAAGAAGGTTTCGTGCTGCGGGAATCCCTGCGTTACGCCCATTCGAAGAGCTACGTCACCAGCCTTCTGGAGCGGACCGGCTTTTCCCTCATCGAAATTCGCAAAACCACCATTCGCAAGGATGCCGGAAAACCCCTTTCCGGCATTCTTTTTCTTGCCCGCGCCAAAGCCTGAACATTCCGTTTCTTGCCATTTTCGCGATAGGTCAGGCTTCCTTACGTATCCTTCTTGCTCAGACGTTTTTTGCAGTGCAAAATATGCTTGAAACTGAGGAAAAAAGCGTGAGCAGAACGAGAAGCGTTTACAGCATGTGGAGTTCCGATCCGGCCAGACATGCGCCGGTGGAAGACGTGCAGGGCATCGTCACCGGTGCCATCGTGTCGGCGCTCGGCTTTTATCTGCTGAACAAGGTCGGTCTTCTGACCGGCGGCACCGCCGGCGTCGCCTTTCTCCTTCACTATGCCTTCGGCATCAGCTTCGGCCTCCTGTTCTTCCTCGTCAATCTGCCCTTCTATTACCTGTCCTTCCGACGCCTCGGTCTTGCCTTCTCCTTGAAGACCTTCATTGCCATCGGCCTCGTTTCGGTGCTCACGGAAGTGGAGGCGCGCTGGATGATCATCGACAGCATCAACCCGCTCTGGGCGGCGCTTCTGGGCGGCCTGCTTCTGGGTTACGGATTGCTGGCGCTTTATCGCCACCGCGCCAGCCTGGGCGGTATCGGCATTCTGGCCATCTATATTCAGGACCGCTTCGGCATCCGCGCCGGTCTGATCCAGCTGGCCTTCGATGCCTTCGTGATGCTCTGCGCCTTCCTCGTCATCGATCCGGCCACCGTCGTCTATTCGATTGTCGGCGCTTTCGTGCTCAACATGTTTCTCGCCATCAATCACCGCTCGGACAGATACATCGTTGTGCGTTGAGCAAAGCACGCTTGAAATCCATCGCGCTTTTGCGCAATAGCTCGACAGAGGCCGGAAAATCAGGGGAACAGGCATGGGCGATACGACTGCACGCAGGCGCTTGAATATCTGGGCTTCCGCGCCAGATCGTCATTCGATGCTGGAGGATGCCCAGGGCGTTCTGGCCGGCAGCATGCTCGTCTCGCTCGGTGTGACCCTGCTTTCTGCCGCGGGCCTGCTCACCGGTGGCACCGTCGGCCTTGCCTTTCTGGCGCATTATTCCACCGGCTTCAGCTTCGGCGTGGTGTTCTTCCTCGTCAACCTGCCGTTTTATTATCTCGCCTTCCGACGTCTCGGTCTTGCCTTCACGGTCAAGACCTTCTGCGCCATCGCCATGACGGCGCTGCTGTCGGAATATATGCCCGGCTTTTTCGCCTTTCAGAGCATCAATCCGGTTGCTGCGGCTCTCTTTGGCGGATTGACCGTCGCGGCCGGCATGCTGGCGCTGTTCCGTCATCGCACGAGTCTCGGCGGTTTTGGTATCCTCGCGCTTTATCTTCAGGATCGTTTCGGCTGGCGCGCGGGCCTCGTGCAGCTCGCCTTTGACGGCATGGTGCTGGCCTGCTCGTTCTTCGTGGCCACACCTTTCGTCATCATCTGCTCCATCCTCGGCGCGTTGGTCATGAACCTCACGCTCGCCATCAATCACAGAAACGACCGCTACATCGCCATGTAGCGGCCGCCCATTTTGGGTTTAAGAGGTCACGCCGCCTTCGCAGCCGCATCGACCGGATGCTGGGAGCGGAAACCGACAGCGATGCGGTTCCAGGTGTTGATGGCGCCGATGGCGACCGTGATCTTCACGATATCCTCATCGGAAAAATGCGCCTTCAGCGTCTCGAAGGCATCATCCGGGGCGCCGGTTTCGGCAATCTTCGTCACCGCGTCCACCCATCCGAGCAGCGCCCGTTCCTGCTGGGTATAAACGGGGGATTCCCGCCACACGCTCATCAGGTTGATCCATTGTTCGGAGAGCCCGTCATGGCGGCTTTCCTTCACATGCATGTCCACACAGAAGGCACAGCCGTTGATGATCGAGGCGCGCAGCTTGATGAGGTGAACGAAGCGGCGCTCGAGCCCGCTGCCCTGAACATAATTTTCCAGAGCCATGACGGCCTTGAAGGCTTCGGGCGATGCTTTGGCATAGTTGATACGGGTTTTCATGGGTCTCTCCATTGGTTGGGTCTGTTTGAAGTCATGCGTCATCGGTCCGGAAAGCGGCGAAGCTCTCCGGTGCAGGTCGATCTTTTTTTGGGGGGCCTGTTTTCGGGTCTCAGCGCGTCATCGTCTTGCGCTCGTTCAGCTCCAGAAAGGCGCAGCCACGCGCGGCAATCCCGCCATCATCATTGGCGGCGAGATCGTCCAGAATATCGGCGATGGTGGTTTTGGCGAGTTCCGCCCGATAGGCCTTCTCCGCTTTCAGCATCGCGGCATTGATGCCGCAGGGCTTGGTGAAATAACGCCCCGGCAAGGGGTTCGGCCCGCGCTGGCGGATTTCCGCGCAGCGGAAGGCAGGCTGCGGCCCTTCGACGGCCAGCACGATATCGAGCAGCGTGATCCTGTCTGTCGCCCGGGCCAGACGGTAACCGCCCTTCGGCCCCGGCACGGTGGCGACAATCCCGGCATTGGACAGCGACTGAAGATGCTTCAGCAGATAGCTGGTGGAAACGCCGTGAAATTCCGCCAGCGCCGCTGCCGACAGCACGCCGCCTTCGGAAAGCCCCGCCAGCATGCCCACGCTGTGAATGGCCTGTTCCACGCCGTCGCCGAGTTTCATCCGACTTGTCCCTGTGCGGTTTGTTTCAGTATCGTGGATAAAAATTATCCGTGATTGTGCTTTCTGTCAAGCGGTCCCGTTCCGCCCTTCTTTTTTGCAGCTTTTTCACTACCTTGAAGATGTGAAACACGCCGAGTCTCCCATTTCCGGCACGCATGTCGGCTCCTTGCCCCTTCCATTCCAGAAATGGTTTGCCGAAAAAGGGTGGTCTCCGCGCGCGCATCAATTGGAGCTGATGGCCCGGGCGCGCGGCGGCGAAAACATGCTGCTGATCGCGCCCACGGGCGCCGGCAAGACGCTGGGCGGCTTCATGGCCTCGCTCACCGATCTGGCAGAACGCGGCAAGGTGCCGGCGGGCTCCGGCTTCGTCGGCGTGCACACGCTCTATATCTCGCCGCTCAAGGCGCTGGCGGTGGATATCGAACGCAACCTCACCAGACCCGTCTCTGAAATGGGTCTGCCGATTTCCATCGAGACCCGCACCGGCGATACGCCGCAGGGAAAACGCCAGCGCCAGAAGGTGAAGCCGCCAGACATTCTGCTGACGACACCGGAACAGGTCTCGCTGCTGCTCGCCAACAAGGAGGCCGAGCGCTTTTTCCGTGACCTGAAATATGTGGTGCTCGACGAGTTGCATTCGCTCGTCACCTCCAAACGCGGCCATCTGCTGTCGCTGGCGCTCGCCCGGGTGCGCCTGCACGCACCCGATGTGCGCTTTATCGGCCTTTCGGCCACGGTGGCGGAGCCGATGGATTTGCGCCGTTACCTCGCGCCGCAGGGACAGGCTGAGCCGCCCGCCGGCCTCATCACCGTCGAAGGCGGGGCAAAGCCGGATATCTCCATCCTGAGCACGGAAGAGCGCATCCCATGGTCCGGCCATTCGGCACGTTACGCCATGAAGGATTTGTACGCCGCGCTGAAGGACCATCAGACGACGCTGATCTTCGTCAACACCCGCTCGCAGGCGGAGCTGATTTTCCAGGAACTCTGGACCATCAATGACGACAATCTGCCGATTGCACTGCATCACGGTTCGCTGGATGCCGGCCAGCGCCGCAGGGTGGAAGCGGCCATGGCGGAAAATAAATTGCGCGCCGTCGTCGCCACCTCCACGCTCGATCTCGGCATAGACTGGGGCGATGTCGACCTCGTCGTGCATGTCGGCGCGCCGAAGGGCGCAAGCCGCCTGGCCCAGCGCATCGGCCGCGCCAATCACCGCATGGACGAGCCGTCAAAGGCGATCCTCGTTCCCGCCAACCGTTTTGAGGTTATGGAGTGCCGCGCAGCTTTGGATGCCAATTACATCGGCGCGCAGGATACGCCGCCGATTGCCGAGGGCGCGCTCGATGTTCTAGCCCAGCATATACTCGGCATGGCCTGCGCCGAGCCCTTCGATGCGGATGATCTCTATCGCGAAGTAACCAGCGCCTCGCCCTATGCCGATCTGCCGCGCGCCACCTTCGACCGGGTGGTGGATTTCACCGCCACCGGCGGTTATGCGCTGCGCACCTATGAGCGTTACGCCCGCATCCGGCAGATGAAGGACGGTCGCTGGCGCGTCTCCAATCCGGCGGTCGCGCAGCAATATCGCCTGAACCTCGGCACCATCGTCGAGGCGGCGGAACTCAATGTCCGCATGGTCAAGCGTAATGCCAAGGGCACGGTCGGGCGCGGCGGCATGTCGCTCGGCAAGGTCGAGGAATATTTCCTCGAGCAGCTGGTGCAGGGCGATACTTTCCTCTTCGCCGGCAAGGTGCTGCGCTTCGAAGGCATCAGGGAGAATGAATGCCTGGTCTCACAGGCCTTCTCCATGGACCCGAAGATACCCTCCTATGCCGGCGGCAAGTTTCCGCTCTCCACCTATCTCGCCGATCAGGTGCGCTCCATGCTGGCAGACCCGGCGCGCTGGCATGCCCTGCCGGATCAGGTCCGCGACTGGCTGGCGATCCAGAAGGAAAAGTCGATTATTCCCAAGCGCGACGAGCTGCTGGTGGAGACCTTCCCCTTCCGCAAGCGCTTCTTCATGGTCATGTATCCCTTCGAGGGACGCTTGGCACACCAGACGCTCGGCATGCTTTTGACGCGACGGCTGGAACGCGCGGGCGCCAAGCCGATGGGTTTCGTCGCCACCGATTATTCGCTCGCCATCTGGGCCATGGAGGACATCGGCAGGCGGCTGAAATCCCGCCGCCTTTCGCTTGCCGACCTGCTGGACGAGGACATGCTGGGCGACGATCTGGAGGCGTGGCTGGACGAATCCTTCATGCTGAAGCGCACCTTCCGCAATTGCGCCGTCATTTCCGGGCTGATCGAGCGCCGCCATCCGGGTAAGGAAAAGACCGGCAGGCAGGTCACGGTCTCCGCCGATCTTATTTATGACGTTCTTCGCAGCCATGAGCCGGACCATATCCTGCTGGAAGCGACGCGGCGCGATGCCGCGGCGGGACTTTTGGACATTGGTCGTCTTGGCGATATGCTGAGGCGAATCAAGGGTCACACCACCCATCGCGCGCTGGAACATGTCTCGCCGCTTGCCGTTCCCGTCATGCTGGAAATCGGCCGCGAGACGGTGGCGGGCGAGGCGATGGACGATGTGCTGGCCGAAGCCGCAGACGAACTGATCGCGGAAGCGATGTCCTAGGAGCCGGCGGACAGATGCAAACGACTTTCGGGCCGTCCGATATGGGGACCCGGTAAAGGAACGACGAGAAGTGCTGAGCCGTCTCACATTGAGCGACAGGTTTTCAAACGGTTTCGAATGCCTCGGCAGCGAAACCGCCGTTAATGGTGTCGCGGCCTGGTGCGATCCGCTCGGCGGACTTTACCTGCCCGACCTGTCGCTGCTCGTGGTGTCCGACCTGCATCTGGAAAAAGGGGCGGCCTTTGCCCGGCGCGGGCGCATGCTGCCGCCTTATGACACCATCGCTACCCTCAAAATCCTGTCCTCCCTCGTCAGCCGCTACGACCCGAAGATCGTCGTCAGCCTCGGCGACAATTTCCACGACCGCGTGGGGTCCGAGCATCTGCCGCCCATGCTGCGTGAAATCATCCGCGAGATGGCCAGCGGCCGTGAATGGATATGGATCAACGGCAATCATGATCCTGATGGTACGGTCGATCTGCCGGGATCTTCGGTGGATGAGATGTTTTACGGCAATCTCGTTTTCCGCCATGAGCCGAAACCGCGTGATGCCGCCGGCGAAATCGCCGGCCACCTGCATCCTTCCGCCACGGTTCGCCGCCGCGAAAAGACGGTTCGGCGGCCCTGTTTCGCCACCGATGGTTCACGGCTTCTGATGCCGGCTTTCGGGGTCATGAGCGGCGGGCTGGATCTGCGGCACAAGGCCATGCGCGGTCTCTTCGATCACGCCGCCCTCGTCGCGCATCTAATGGGGCGGGAGCGCATCTATTCGGTGCGGTTTGCCAATCTGCTCGGCTGAGCATGGTGTTGCAGCCGCCTATTGACGGTAGACCAGCACCGGTATCTTCGAATTCTTCAGCACCTTGGCCGTAACGCTGCCCAGCAGCATCTCGATGAAACTCCTGCGCCGGTGCGACGCCATGGCGATGAGGTCGCAGCCGGTTCTGTCGGCTATTTCGATGATAGCCTCATCAGGCCGCCCCGCTCGCGCCAACAGGGCTTCGCAATCGAGCCCCATGGATTCGGCGTGCGCCTGCGTGTCTCTCAGAAGATGCTCCGCCTCCTCGCAACGGTGAAATTCCTCTTCAGCAATGGCGGCAATGTCCTCGACATCGCTGGCAATCACGTGAAAGGGTTCCGATACCGTCACGACGGTCACCTTTGCGCCTGCCTCCCTGGCGAGAGCGAACCCTTGGTCGATTGCGATCTGCGCCAGCGGCGAGCCATCGGTGGGAATGAGAATGTGCTTGAACATGACATTTCTCCTTTTCATCCCGGTCACAACCGCACTTACCGCCATGATCTGCGTGCGTGGTTGTAACGCCTTGAATTTTACCGCAAACCGTTGAAGGAAGCGAATGCTATCTTTGGAGGAAAGGGCGACAGACGGTTTCTTTTCCGGGAGGGAAAAGGCTCAGTCCTTGCGGAAGATGATGCTAGCACCCCAGCCGGT
Organism: Agrobacterium tumefaciens; assembly: GCA_025560025.1. NCBI lineage: Bacteria > Pseudomonadati > Pseudomonadota > Alphaproteobacteria > Hyphomicrobiales > Rhizobiaceae > Agrobacterium > Agrobacterium tumefaciens. The sequence continues at coordinate 155,191 of CP048485.1, forward strand.
CACGACGGCGAGCAGAACGCAGAGCGCGCCATAGGCAAGCGGCGTCTGATGGGCGGCGTCGGTGATCGCCTGTTCCATGCCGGTCTTGACGACGCGCAGCTTCAGCTCGCGCTGGGCGATGAATTTGCCGCTCTTGAAGAGATAGGCGCGGGCGGTGTGTACGCCGTTCGGCACGTTGGCGGGCAGGCGAAGCGTCGCCCAGAACAGGCCGGTGCGTTCCAGCCTCACCCCGGTCGTGTCGTTGCGATAAATGCCGCTTGAAAGCTTGAGCCGACGATAGGCTTCCTGAAAATCGAAGACATTGTCGGGCACGCCGGAAAAAACAGCGCTTTTGAGCGACAGATGATCGACACCCAGCCCCATGGCCCGCAAGGTACCGGGCGATGCGATGGCGCTGATGTCGCGCGTGCTGGCCATGGAATAGGATTCCGGCAGCGGCGTGAAGGTAATGGCGCTGGTATTGATCCAGATACCGGCCACACGTTCTTTCTTGCGCACTGTCATGTAGTCGCTCGGTCCCTCGAGCGTCACGACAATGTCGTATTGCCCGATGGCAAGTAGCAGCTGGTCGGTATTGTTCAGCGCGCCGAAGAGCGTGAAATCCGCCCCGCGAAAATCGGAAGCGATGGGAATTTCCGTTGTCGATGCGCCGATTTCGATGTTTTCCAGCAGTGACCGCTGCTGCGGACCGGGCGGCAGGGCAAGCGGTGGTGTCTGCGCCGAGGCAATGCCCCCAAAAGCAAGGCATGAGATAAGAAAAAACACGGCGTGCAAAATAGGGCGGGTCAATAACCTAACCCCCCGACGGCAACCGAAAACAGGTCTTCCGGGCGCACCACCAGTGAGACGGCGAGGCGAAGCGCAACGGCAAGCACCAGCAGCGCCAGCAGCGCACGCAGCTGTTCGCCGCGCAGTTTCTGCCCCACCCGCACACCATATTGCGCGCCGATGACGCCCGCCACCATCAGGATGAAAGCCAGCACCACATCGACGGAATAGTTGGTCGCGGCCTGTACGACGGTCGTATAGGCGGTCACGAAAATGATCTGGAACAGCGAGGTGCCGACGACCACGCTGGTGGGGATGCGTAAGAGATAGATCATCGCCGGCACCATGATGAAACCGCCGCCGACACCCATGATCGATGTGAGGATGCCGATGCCGAAACCCAGGGTCACGATGGGAATGACGCTGAGATAGATCTTCGATTTCTTGAACCGCATTTTCAGCGGCAGACGGTGCACCCAGTTGTGATGGCCGGGGCGACGCAGCGTCACGGTTTCGTTGCGGGCGGCGCGGCGGAGCGCCGAAATGCTCTCCTTCAGCATCAATCCGCCGACGGTGCCGAGCAGGATGACGTAGAGCAGGGAGACAATGAGATCGAGCTGGCCGATGCTACGCAGAAAGGAGAATATCCACACGCCGACCGTGGCGCCGACAAGACCGCCCACAAGCAACACGCTGCCAAGCTTGACGTCCAGCGTCCCGCGCCGGAAATGCGTGATGGAGCCGGAAACGGAAGAGGCGACCACCTGGTTCGCGCCAGTCGCAACCGCCACGACGGGGGGAATATTATAGAAAATCAGAAGCGGCGTGATCAGGAAACCACCGCCAACGCCGAACATGCCGGAAAGAAAACCGACAGCCGCGCCCATGCCCAGAATGATGAAAATATTCACCGACAGTTCTGCGATTGGCAGATAGACAGTCACGGCTCGGACCTCGGGCAAATGGTTCCGGGCGACGGGGCCTGTCCGGGTGAGGGGGCCGCGCCGCGATTATACTTTCTGTCTGAAAAGACCGGGCATGCCCAGCCTTCATTCGTCATGCCCGCGAGGGTCTGACGTGTCAACATTCAACGGTAAATACGTTGATAATTTGGAAAGATAGCGGCCGTGTGTCGGCAGGCCGTCACATTCCTGCGCCGTGTTGCGCCGAAGCGGCCAGGAGGCCGCCCCATCGGTTCCGGAATGTTACTTGTTGCGGGCAAGCAGCGCGGTCACCAGCTCGTTGGTGATGCGCCCGTCAGGCGTCTGGCCCACGGATTTCTGGAAGTCCTTGATGGCGGTGACGGTGTTCTTGCCAAGCTTGCCATCGGGCTGGCCGGCATCGAAACCGTTCTTGTTCAGGATTGCCTGAATGTTGCGGATCGCCTTTTCCATGTCCACGGAGGCGGTCTTCACACCTTCCTTGCCGGCCCATTCCTCAGGCGGGTTGACGCTGTTGGCGTCTTCCGAAAGCGGCTTGACCTTCCACGCGTCCACCTTGGCCTTGGCGCTCTGAAGCTGCTGCGGGTTCATCGCCCCGGCAACTTCGTCACGCTTCTGGGCGGCGTCAGCGTCGCCATCCTTGGCGGCAATCGCGAACCACTTGTAGGATTCCTCGATATCCTGCTTCACACCACTGCCGCGGGCATAGAGAATGGCGAGGTTGAACTGGCTGTCCCGAACGCCGAGTTCGGAAGCCTTGATGAACCATTGTGCGGCACCAGTGAAATCCGGCTGGCCAGCCGCGTCTGAGGCAAGCAGGACGGCGAGATTGTGCATGGCGCCGGCATTGCCCTGCTCTGCGGCCAGCGTGTAATAACGCTTGGCCTCGGAAAGGTTGCGCTCGACGCCGTTTGCCTTCTCGTAAAGGTTGGCGAGACGATATTGTGCGGGTGCAAGACCGCGATCCGCCGCCATTTTATACCATTTTGCGGCTTCAGCACGGTCGGCGGCCACGCCGCGGCCGTCGGTGTAACGTGCGGCGATCTCAAACAGCGCCTGCGTGTCGCCCTTGGCTGCGGCCTCGGCGAGCGATGCCGGCTCGATGCCTGCGGGAACCGCAATCGCGTCCTGGGCGGGGGCAGCCGGAGCGGCGGCTTGCTGCGCCGGTACCTGCGGCTCGCTTTTTACGATTGTGTCAGGTGTTGTCGTATCGACAACCGGAGCATTGGCGACCGGCGGCTCGTCGGCGAGCGGTGCGCCGCCAATGGTGCGGGGATCGATTGTATTCTGCGGCGGTGCCGCGTTTTCGATACTGTCGGCGGATGCCGCCTGCTCCTGATCGATCGCGAGGTCGGACGGAATGGTCACTGCCTTGTCGCCACTCTCGGGAAGGGCGGAGACCGGAGAGTTTTCCATCTTCTGTTCGATGACGGGTGCCGGCGCTTCCGTGCCACCGATCAACGTCTTGATGAGCGGCATGGCCATCATGGCGAGAAGAATGGCACCTATGCCGAGCAGCAGCGGGCGACGGTAGCGCGAGAGCGCAGAGGCGTCGGCCTTGCGATTTTTCTTGCCGGTTTCAAGATTTTCCGGCGAGGTTTCCATGGCGGCGGCCTGTGCAGCGCGGCGGGCGGCGGCAATGAAATCCGTCCGTCCTTCGGCATCGGCGGCCTTGCCGCTGGCGGCCACCTGGCTGGCGCGCACCCGTTCCAGTATCTTCTTGATATCAGGCGCGCCCGAACCCGGCTCCAGAAGCTCGTTTTCCTGGCCGGCTGGCAGAACGTCAATCGGGTCGAGCGAAGGCGCGGGCTCCACCTGCGTGCGGGTGGAGGTGGCGGATATGGGCTCTTCAGTGGTTTTGGCCGCCTTCGCCGTGCTGCTCCTGAACCGTTTCGTCAGGCCGGCAAGCAGGCTCTTCTTTTCGGCCTTTGCCGGCTTTGCCGCAGCAGGCGGCACGACGGTCATCGCATCCGCATCCTTCTCGTCGGCGTCGAGAATGGCCTGCTCCTCGGCAATATAACCTTCCTCCGGGAAGACCGCTGCCGGCATGGGCACATCTTCGCGGGCGGGAGCAACCATATGCTGCGCAACGTTTCGGGGCGCGGCCTCTTCGCGATAAGCGGGAACAGCCTCGCGATTGTCGAGACTGTCGAGCCGGCCGGCGATCTGCACCAGCGTCTCGTGCAGCGCCTCGAAGGTGCGATGCGTGCGCTCTTCGGTATTGCGGCTCAGGGCTTCAAGACTGCGAAGATCGGTCGCGAGATCGGTCAGCATCGTCATGTCGGCGAGATTGGCGCCGGCGGACAGGTTGTTGCGGGTATAGGCGTCCAGAACGGCTTCGGCCGCCTGCCGTGCCGCTTCGATGATATATTCGTCGTTCGACGCCATATAGTCCTCGATCGCCGCCATGCGGGCATCGAGTTGCGGGGGCAGGCTCGCCTGTGCGTGCACCGGCTGGCTGATCAGCGTCGAGAGATGGGCGATCTGGTTTTCGAGGCTTGCCAGCGCGTGGCTGTCGGCGGGCGCGGCATGGGCGGTCTCGTCGAGACGGGCGGCAATATTGCCGAGCCGCTCTTCCAGACGCGAGAAGGCGTTTTCGCTGAGGCCCGAAGCCGGCTGCGGCTGGCTATAGCGATAATCGAGGTCCTCGATCCGCCGCGACAGCGTATCGAGCCGTTCGGCCAGGCCATCATTGACGGCGCCGTGATCCAGTGCGTCGATCTTGCGGGAAATGTCACTGAGGAAGGAGGTCAGTTCCGCCTGCTGCGAAGGGCGCTGCGAGCGCTCCAGCAGCAGGGAAAGCTGGTCCAGCCGCTCATGCAGCTGCGCGGCGTCGCGGGCGGTGCTGAGCTCATCGATCTTGCCGGCCAGCGTTTCGAGACGGGCGGTCAGGTCCAGCGCCGGCTCAGGCTTGGCGGCGGCAAGACGGTTGATGTCATCAAGCTGTTCGGCAAGGCCGTTCAGGCGGGTTTCCAGCCGCTGCGCCAGCGCATTATCCGTGGCCTGGGCATTCGAGCGGGCCCCCGTTGCGGCAATCGCGCGGCTGATTTCGTCCAGACGCTGATCCAGCCCGGAAAACTGTTCGGTAAAGGCCGCCTCGTTCGGCTGCATGTGTTTGCCGAGCTGCTCCACGGCGCTCGCAATGGCGATCAGCTTTTCTTCAAGCACGCGCACGGCCGGATTGTTGCTCATGCCGCCGAGCTGGGTCTTGATGTCGTCCAGACGATAGGCGAGCGAAACGATCTCATCCTGCAGCGAGGCGGCGTCGAAACCGCGCAGCGTATCTTCCACATTGTTCCAGCGGCTTTCGATCCGGTGCACGCTGTCTTCACGCGCAAGCTGGTCGATCGTCAGGCGCAGGTCCTCGAATTCGTTGCGCAGCCCATAGGCGTCAGGCGATGCCAGGTTGCCGAGCTGGTCGATGCTGCCGGCAAGCCGTGCAATATCGTCGCGCAGATCGCCGATGAATTGCTGGTCTTCCGCGATGGCGCGAATGTTGCGGATCTCCGCACGCAGCCCCTGCGCCTCGCGCGCCACGCCTTCGGAGATATCGTGCTTCAGCTCATGCCGCAGGTTGACGAGGGCCTGTGCGATTTCCTGCAAGGCCGCGTCGTTACGCTGCTGCTCCTGATAAGGCGGAATGGAGCGTGCACGCGGTGCGGCGGCAGCCGCCTCGTTTGGGCGATACTCCGGCGCAAGCGGCCTGGTAATGGTTCGTTCCGGGCGTGCAACGGGTTCCTGCGGGCGCTGGAAGCTTGATTCGAGCAGGCGCTGGCGCTGGCGGATTTCGTTGACGGGGTCGAGCTGCGGCGGCGTAACCGTGGCGCGTGGTTCGCGCGGCGCGGCGTAAGCCTCGGTTTTCGGTTCCGGCGCCGGGGTCGCCGTGCGCGGCTCGCGCGGGAATTTCTGGCTCATCAGCCCTTCAATACGGGCTTCAAGGCCTTCAATGGTGCGATTGAGAGCATCAAGAGACGATCTGTCGCCTGGCTGTTGGGTTTTCGATCGCAATCCGTTCATCTTCTCGCTCGCTTCGCTTCCGTCCGGCGTGCCCGGTTGTTTGTCGCGACGGTTGCCTGTCTGGACATGCCGTCGCCGCAACATGCAGCAATTCTAGAGCCGGTATTTGCCCCCTTGGAGGAAAATGCGCCGATGGACGAAGCAGTTACCTCTGTCGGGAGAATTCACGAAACGTGGTAAAGAAGTGGTTAACTATGGTGGGAATTTTTTAACTTTTGTGGCGCGCGGCACTCCCGCGCGCGGGCTGACCATCCAATCGGCGGAAAGGGCAGGCGATATTCAACCGGAATTTATTTGACGTTTACGCGCACGTCAAATATTGTCATCCCATATTTGCCGGATCGGCTCCGGCTTTCACGATGCGGAGGAACATCGGTAATGCCTGTTTACAAGGCCCCAGTCAAAGACACGCTTTTTATCCTGAACGACGTTCTCGGCCTGGAGCGGTATAACAACCTGCCCGGCTTCGAAGATGCAACCCCTGATATGATCGAGGCCATCACCGGTGAAGCCGCCAAGCTTGCCGAAGAGCGGCTTTTCCCGCTCAACCTTTCCGGCGATCAGCAGGGTTGCAAGCGCGCCGATGACGGCTCCGTTTCCGTGCCTGAAGGTTTCAAGGAGGCCTATGACGCCTATTGCGAGGGCGGCTGGATCGGTCTTGCCGTTCCGCAGGAATTTGGCGGTCAGGGCCTGCCCTATACGCTCCATGCCGCGATCGGCGAATATATGTCGTCCGCCAACCTGTCGCTGATGATGTATCCCGGCCTGACGCAGGGCGCCATCGCCGCAGTCCTCGTGCATGGAACGCAGGAACAGAAGCAGACCTATCTGCCGAAGATGGTCGAAGGCACATGGTCCGGCACCATGAACCTGACCGAACCCCATTGCGGCACCGATCTCGGCCTCTTGCGCACCAAGGCGGTTCCGCAGGGCGACGGCACTTACAAGATTTCCGGCCAGAAGATATTCATCTCCGCCGGCGAACATTTCATGACTGATAATATCGTCCATCTGGTGATTGCCCGTATCGAGGGCGCGCCGGAAGGTACCAAGGGCATTTCGCTGTTCATCGTGCCGAAGTTCCTCGTCAAGGAAGATGGTACGCTCGGCGAGCGCAATGGCGTCACCTGCGGTGCGATCGAGCACAAGATGGGTATTCACGGCAACGCCACCTGCGTCATGAACTATGATGACGCGACGGGTTATCTGCTGGGCGCGGAGAACAAGGGTCTCTCCGCCATGTTCGTGATGATGAACGAGGCCCGCCTCGGCGTTGGCCTGCAGGGTCTGTCTGTTGGCGAGATCGCCTACCAGAACGCGGTGGAATATGCGCGTGACCGCATTCAGGGCCGCTCGCTTTCGGGTGCGAAATTCCCCGACAGGAAGGCCGATCCGATCATCGTGCACCCGGATATCCGCCGCACGCTGATGACCATCAAGGCCTATAACGAGGCCGGCCGCGCCTTCCTTCTGTGGACCGCGCTGCAATCCGACATCGCCCACCGCGCCACTGACGAAAAACAGCGGCAGGCGGCGGACGACCTGCTCGGCCTCGTCACGCCGATCCTGAAGGGTGTGCTGACCGACAAGGGCTTCGATCACGCCGTGATGGCGCAGCAGGTCTTCGGCGGCCACGGCTACATCGAGGAACACGGCATGAGCCAATATGTCCGCGATGCGCGTATCACCATGATCTATGAGGGTGCCAACGGCATTCAGGCGCTCGATCTGGTCGGCCGCAAGCTCGGCATGAATGGCGGCCGCGCCGTGATGGCGCTGTTTAAGGAAATCGGCGATTTCTGCGAGGAAAACCGCGCCGATGAAAAGCTGAGCCTCTACACCAAGGGCCTGAAGAAGGGCTTGAACGACCTGCAGGCCGCAACCATGTGGTTCATGCAGAACGCCATGGCGAGACCCGACAATGCCGGTGCCGGCTCGACCGACTATATGCATCTCTTCGGCATCGTGGTGCTGGGCTACATGCAGGCGCGCATGGCGAAAGCCGCCAGCGAAGCGCTTGCAGCGGGCAGCACTTCGGACGAGGATTACCTCAAGACCAAGCTTGTCACGGCGAAGTTTTACATGGAGCGCATCATGCCGGAAACGGCGCTGCGCAAGGCCCGCATCGAAACCGGCGCGGACACCATGATGGAACTGGCTGCGGAAGCATTCTGATGAGGCTGGCGTTTCTGACGCCGCAGGGAGAGAAACAATGACCGACGTATTTATCTACGACCATGTCCGCACCCCGCGCGGACGCGGCAAGAAGGATGGCAGCCTGCATGAGGTGCCTTCCGTTCGCCTTGCCGCCAAGACACTGGAAGCCATCCGCGACCGCAATGGGCTCGACACTTCTGCTGTCGATGACATCATCATGGGCTGTGTCGATCCCGTCATGGATGCCGGTGCGGTGATCCCGAAGGCCGCCGCCTTCGAGGCGGGTTACTCCAATAAGGCCCCGGGCATGCAGATATCGCGCTTCTGCGCCTCGGGTCTTGATGCCATCAACTTCGCGGCCGGCAAGGTCAAGGCGGGGTCCGACGATATCGTCATCGCCGGCGGCGTCGAAAGCATGTCGCGTGTCGGCATGGGCATGTCCGGCGGCGCCTGGTACATGGACCCCTCGGTCAACTTCCCGGCCTTCTTCATGCCGCAGGGCGTGTCGGCCGATCTCATCGCCACAAAGTATGGTTTCTCCCGTGACGATGTCGACGCCTATGCCGTCGAAAGCCAGAAGCGTGCGGCGCATGCCTGGGAAAAGGGCTATTTCAACAAGTCGGTCATTCCGGTGAAGGATTCAAACGGCCTGACGATCCTCGACCGTGACGAGCACATGCGCCCCGGTACGGACATGCAGGCGCTGGCCTCGCTCAACCCTTCCTTCCAGATGCCCGGCGAAATGGGCGGCTTCGAAGCCGTCGGCATCATGGCGCATCCGGAAGTGGAGCGGATCAATTACGTCCATCACGCCGGCAATTCGTCCGGCATCGTCGATGGCGCTGCGGCCGTGCTGGTTGGCTCGAAGGCGGGCGGCGAGGCAATGGGCATTAAGCCCCGCGCCCGCATCAAGGCATTCGCCAATATCGGCTCCGATCCGGCGCTGATGCTCACCGGCCCGGTGGATGTGACCGAAAAGCTCCTGAAAAAGACCGGCATGTCTCTTGCCGATATCGATCTTTTCGAACTCAACGAAGCCTTTGCCGCCGTGGTCCTGCGTTACATGCAGGCCTTCGACATCGACCACGACCGGATGAACGTCAATGGCGGCGCCATCGCCATGGGCCATCCGCTCGGTGCAACCGGCGCGATGATCCTCGGCACGGTGCTGGATGAGCTGGAGCGGCGCGATCTGAACACCGCGCTCGTCACGCTCTGCATTGGCGCGGGCATGGGCACGGCGACGGTTATCGAACGGGTTTAAGGCAGCGGTAACAACCCCCGCTTCCGTCATCCTCGGGCTTGACCCGAGGATCCACGCCGAGGTGCTGGATGGTCGGGTCAAGCCCGACCATGACGGGAAGGAGGAGTTAGACGCGTCAGGAAATTCAGGGAAGAGGAATCCCAAATGAGCACTTACACCAATTTCACCATCGAGACGGACGCAGACGGCATTGCCCTCGTCACCTGGGACATGCCGGAAAAATCCATGAACGTCTTCACATCAGAGGTGATGGACGAGCTGAACGCGATTGTTGATGCCACCGTCGCCGATAGCGCCGTCAAGGGCGTCGTCTTCACGTCAGGAAAAAGCACCTTTTCCGGCGGCGCCGATCTGTCGATGATCAAGTCGATGTTCTCCTTCTACAATGACGAGAAGACGAAGAACCCGGATCAGGCGGCGGCAAAGCTGTTCGAACTGGTTGGCCGCATGACGGGCCTGTTCCGCAAGATCGAGACCAACGGCAAGCCCTGGGTTTCCGCCATCAACGGCACCTGCATGGGCGGCGCGTTTGAGCTGTCGCTTGCCTGCCACGGCCGGGTCGCCTCCAGCGCCAAGAACCTCAAGATCGCCCTGCCGGAAGTCAAGGTCGGCATTTTCCCGGGCGCCGGTGGCACCCAGCGCGTGCCGCGCCTGACGGATGCGCAATCGGCATTGCAGATGATGACCACCGGCCAGTCGCTGACCGGCGCGCGCGCCAAGGCCATGGGGCTGGTGCATCAGGTGGTGGAGCCGGATCAGTTGGTCGCAACCGCAAAGCAAATGATCAAGGACGGCCTGAAACCGGTCGCCCCTTGGGATGAAAAGGGCTTCAAGGCTCCCGGCGGCGGCATCTGGACGCCTGCCGCAGCCCAGCTCTGGCCCGCCGCTCCGGCCATCCTGCGCCGTGAAAGCGCCGGCAACTATCCGGCTGCACTCGCAATCCTCAAATGCGTCTATGAAGGCCTGCAATTGCCTTTCGATACGGCGCTCAAGGTGGAACAGCGTTATTTCACCGAAATCCTTCGCTCAAAGGAAGCCTTCGGCATGATCCGCTCGCTGTTCATTTCCATGCAGGAACTCGGCAAGGGGGCGCGCCGCCCGGCCGGCCAGCCGAAGACCGAGTTCAGGAAGGTCGGCGTCGTCGGCGCGGGCTTCATGGGCGCTGCCGTCGCTTACGTCACGGCTGCCGCCGGCATCCCCGTTGTGCTGGTGGATCGCGATCAGGAAGCCGCCGACAAGGGCAAGGGCCATTGCGAGGAAAGCGTCAAGGCCGCCATCGGCAAGGGCAGGCTGACGCAGGACGAGGGCAAGGCCCTGCTCGACCTCGTCACCCCGACAGCGGATTACAAGGCGCTCGCCGATGCCGATCTCGTCATCGAGGCCGTCTTCGAAGACCGCGATGTCAAGAAGGCCGTCATCGAGGCGGTGGAAGCCGTCTTGCCGCAGGGCGCGATCTTCGCCTCCAACACCTCCACTTTGCCGATCACCGGCCTTGCGAAGAACTCGAAGCGCCCGGCGGATTTCATCGGCATCCATTTCTTCTCGCCGGTCGAGAAGATGATGCTGACTGAAGTGATCCTTGGCAAGGAAACTGGCGACAAGGCGCTCTCCGTCGCGCTGGACTACGTGGCCAAGATCAAAAAGACCCCGATTGTGGTCAACGATACCCGCGGCTTCTTCGTCAATCGCTGCGTGCTGCGTTACATGGCGGAAAGCTACGATATGCTTATCGAGGGTGTACCCGCCGCCATGATCGAAAATGCCGCGAAATTCGCCGGCATGCCGGTCGGCCCGCTGGCGCTGAACGATGAGGTGGCGATTGATCTTTCCTACAAGATCCTGAAGGCTACCGTCGCCGATCTCGGCGAAAAGGCCGTCGATCCGCGCCATATGGAGCTGGTGAAGACGCTGGTGGAAGGCGAGGGCCGCTTCGGCCGCAAGAACGCCAAGGGCTTTTACGACTATCCGCAAAAGCCTGCCAAAAAATCCCTCTGGCCCGGCCTGAAGGACCTCTATCCGCAGCAGAAGCCTGAAGCGGTGGATATGGAGGTGCTGAAACAGCGCTTCCTCGTCACCGTGGCGCTGGAAGCCGCCCGCACGGTGGAAGAAGGCATCGTCACCGATCCGCGTGAGGCGGATGTCGGCTCCATCCTCGGTTTCGGTTTCGCGCCCTATACCGGCGGCGCGCTGTCCTACATCGACGGCATGGGTGTGAAGAGCTTCGTGGCGCTCGCCGAAAAGCTCAGCGAGACCTACGGCCCTCGCTTCAAGCCGACGCCGCTGCTGAAGGACATGGCCGCCAAGGGCGAGACCTTCTACGGACGCTTCGATCCCTATGCCAGCGCCGCCAAGGCGGCCTGAGGCTTCAAGCGAGACATTGAACAGGCCCTTCGGGGCCTGTTTTATTATGCCTGTCTCCCTGCTTTCCGTGCATCCTTTGCCGGGCTGAGGCGTTGAAAAGGCTGACCGGGCAAAAGCGCCCGCCGCCGCAATTCAGCACGCCTCAGGAGACAGCGATGAAAGCACCACTGCGATCCCACGGTTTCGACAAGCCCTCGGACCTTGACGACCATCTGGCCGAACTGGACGAAGAGGCCGTGGAGAAGAAGGCTGCAAAACCCGCTGCTGCCCGAAGAGCGCGTGCCGCCGCCCCGCCGGAATCATCCTTGCGCGCGGAACTGGAAGACCTGCGCAAACAGCTCGAAAAGATTCGCCGCGACGTCAAACGGCTGGAAGCCGCCGCCAATCCGTCGCACCACAAAGCCGTCGATGCCAGGCATGAGCGCGACCGCGAGAATTCGCGCCTGATGATGGTGGTGCGCTCCGTTGCCGTCACCTCGCTGGCAAGCCGCATCTTCGCCTCCTCGCCCGTCATGGCGGCGCTGGTGGCCGTTGTGCCCATCGCGCTTGGTCTTGCCGCACGGCGTAATGAGGGGGCATAAGCCGCCCCCTGCCGCGCCGCCACCCGCTGGTCCGGCGGATGCCCAGGAGCTGGTTTTCCGCCGCAATCCGGCCTGCGCCGGGCAGACTTTCCAGCCATCCACAGGCGCCGTGAAAAAACTGTCAAAAAACTTCGCGATGGCGCTTGCCATGTCCGAACAAGATGTTATAACCCCGCTCACTTTCGGGGCACCAAACAGCCCCGCCCGCCAAAAGCGGAGGTTCTTCAAGGACCTGAAGTGCCCGGATAGCTCAGTTGGTAGAGCAGCGGATTGAAAATCCGCGTGTCGGTGGTTCAAATCCGCCTCCGGGCACCATTTATCTCATTTGCATTTTTTTACGAATTGCGTGCGTGGTGACTTATCTATACCTCGCTTGTCGCTAGGTCGTTGCTTTGCAACAGTCTTGATCAGAGAAGAACGCCCTGTTCCTCCATCCTTGTGAGCAACAGCTGAAGAAGCGCAGTTGGGTCTTGATCCATTGCGGCCGACAATTTTGCAAATTCAACGACGTCTATTCGTCTTTCAGAGCCCTCTGCCTTTGCGACATAGGACTGTGGCTTGCCCAACCGATCTGCGACCTGCTGTTGTGTCAGGCCCGCTTTTCGCCGCGTGTCGGTCAGTATCTCAACAAGAAGCCGGTACTCGGGCGTATGTGTAGACTTTGTCACGAGCTCCAGAACTCCGAAATTTTAGGAGCTCACGGATTAATCCTGATTTGGAATTATCCCATTATAGGATAATGTCTTGCGGAATAGCCATGGAGCGCAGTCATGGAACTATCCGTATCGAGCTGGTGTTCAATCGCGGTCATTGGAGCGTGTGGACTATCCGCTTTTATGTATGTCATTTGGCAGCAAGCTGTGCGACCCATGCTTGTCCCGCGCGCCGAGATAACGCGCGTCGCCGATATCTTAAGCAAGACATATGGGAATGCTGCCGAGGAATTCGCGGTCATCGAGGAAGATCGCGCCTGGCGATATTCCCAAAATTTCGAGCAGGGCAAATGGCGGCGGGTGCGCGCAGAGCTTCGCCGCCGCAAAGAGCTTTAGCCTAGAGATGCTCCCGATTATCCGTATTCTGCTCCGCCCGGTCCCGATAAAGCGCAGCGCGCCCCAGCAGCATCAGGGAAACCGGTGTCGTCACCGTCATGAAGATGCCGATGAAGATTTCGTGAAAGGCGAAGCGGTCGCCGGAGACGGAGAAATAGATGATCGAGGCCATGACGATGCCGCCGGTGCCCCAGCTGGTGCCAAGTGTGGGCGCGTGCAGGCGCTCATAGAAGCTGTTGAGCCTGGCAAAGCCGATGGTGCCGATCAGCGTCAGCGAAGCGCCCAGAAGGACGAAGAAAGCCACGAGAATGGCGGCCCAGAGCGGAAATTCGGCGGCGTTGTTCATTCGATCACCTCGCCGCGCATCATGAATTTGGAAAGGGCGACGGTGGAGACGAAGCCGAGGATGGCGATCAGCAGCGATGCCTCGAAATAGATGTCGTTGCCGGTGCGCAGGCCGAAGGTCAAAAGAAGCAGCATGGCGTTGACATAAAGCGTATCGACGCCAAGCACGCGGTCCTGGGCCCGCGGGCCGATGGCGATGCGATAGACTGATATCGTCATGGCGATGGCCAGCATCAGCTGCGCGAGTGAAAAGGACCAGAAAAGGATAATCGAACTCATTCGAATATCTCCATCAGCAGTTTTTCATAACGGTTCTTGATGAGGCTTATCCACGCTGCCTCATCCACATCGTCGAGAACGTGGAGGAGGAGCGTGCCCTGGCTGGAATTATATTCGAGCCAGGCGCTTCCCGGTGTCGAGGTGAGGATCGTTGCCAGAACGGCAAGCGCCATGGGATCGCGAATATCAAGCGGCACCGCCAGGAAGCCGGATTTGCGGTCCCTTTCACGCTTGAAGAGAATGATCCTCACGACCGAGATATTGGACCGGACAATGTCGTAAAGCACGATCAGGATCAGCTGCACGAGCCTGTGCCAGTTGCGGATGCGCGGTTTGGCGGGCCTGAGCGACGCCATGGCCCAGGAAGCGATGAGCGCAACGGCGGTGCCGAGCAGCAGATGTCCGGGCGAAAAGCTGTTGATCGTCATCCAGAAGAAGATGAGCGAGACCGTCAGCAGCGGATAGGGCAGGAGACGGCTCATCATGGCTCCGCCTCCGGATTGCTTCCCGCCCTCGGCGCGGAAATGACGCCCTGAATATAGCTCGCCGGCAGGTCGAGAATACGCGCCGTCTCCTGCATGTAACGCATCACCGGCCCTGCCTGCACGGTCATGGCAAGCGTCAGGCCGAGCAGCAGCATCACGGGGGCGATTTCGATGACGAGAACGCGCGGCACGGTGCCTTCGATGGAGGCCCAGAAGGTGCGGATGCCGGCGCGCGTCATCGAGATCAGCGAGGCGAAACCGGCAAAGACGATCAGGAAGACCAGCCACCAGGAAAGCGTGGAAACGCTGTCATTGGCGCCGAGCCCGGAAGGGTTGAGAATGGCGGTCAGCATCGAGAATTTGGCGATGAAACCCGAAAGCGGCGGCAGGCCGGCCAGAAGAATGCCGCAGGCCGCAAAACAGGCGCCGAGCACGGCCATGGTGCCTGGCATGGTCACGCCGACTTCCTCTTCCTCCTCTTCCTCGTCGCCCTCGCCGTAGGCCTCCATGGTCACGGCCAGAACGTTCGCGCCCGCATCCTGCCCGCGCTCGACGAGTTCGATCAGCATGAAGAAGGCGCTGATGGTGAGCGTGGAGCTGACCATGTAATAAAGCGCGCCGGCCGCCACCGTCGGATTGCCGGTGCCCATGGCGGCAAGCAGCGTTCCCGAGGAGACGAGAACCGAAAAGCCGGCGAGCCGCCCGAGCGCCTGTGAGGCGAGAACGCCGATAGCCCCGAAGATGATGGTGGCGATGCCGCCAACCAGCAGGGCATCATGGCCGAAACCGGCCGATTCCCCGGCCGTCTGTCCGAAAAGCAGGAAGGACAGGCGGGCGATGACATAAATGCCGACCTTGCTCATGATCGCAAACAGCCCGCCAACAGGTGCTGAAGCCGAGCCATAGGCGGAAGGCAGCCAGAAATTCAGCGGCCACATGCCGGCCTTGACCAGGAATGCGATGCCGAGGACGGCAGCGCCGGTTTCCAGTAGCATGCGCTGGTCCGGGTTGAGCCCTTCGATGCGATGGGCAAGGTCGCCCATGTTCAGCGTGCCGGTGACGCCATAGATAAGGCTGACGCCGATGAGGAAGAACAGCGCCGCCACGAGGTTGATGGCGATATAATGCAGCCCGGCCTTGACGCGCTGCTGGCCGGAACCATGCAGCAGCAGGCCGTAAGAGGCCGCCAGCATCACTTCGAAGAAGACGAAGAGATTGAAGAGGTCGCCGGTCAGGAACGCACCGTTGACGCCCATCAGCATCATCTGGAACAGCGAATGGAAATGCGCGCCTGCCTTGTGCCACTTCGCCATTGAATAGATCAGCGACGGAATGGCAAGAAGTGCCGTCAGAAGCACCATCAGCCCGGAGAGGCGATCGGCCACAAGCACGATGCCAAAGGGCGCGGGCCAGTTGCCAAGCAGATAGACGCCGCTCGAAACCACCGCTGCGATCTCCGTATTGACCGTCGAGTTCACCTCGCGGAACAGCAGAATGGCGACAACGAGCAATATGATTGTTGAGGCAAGGCTGATGGCGGCTTTCGCAACACGCTGGCGCTCATCAAAAAACAACAGCAGCGCTGCGGTTATCAACGGCACCAGAATGGGGGCGATGACGATGTGGAAGGGGAACGACATCATTTCGACTCCCTCCCGTCCACATGGTCGGTGCCGGTAAGGCCGCGGGCGGCAAGCAGCACGACGAGGAACAATGCGGTGGTGGCGAAGCCGATGACGATGGCCGTCAGCACCAGCGCCTGCGGCACGGGGTCGGCGAGTGTCGAACTGTCGACGCCGTTGACCAGCACCGGCGGCGCATTGGTCTTGATGCCGCCGACGCCGAAGATGAACAGGTTGACGGCGTAAGACAAAAGCGAAAGTCCGACAATGACCTGATAGGTACGCGGGCGCAGGATAAGCCACACGCCGGAGCCGGTCATGATGCCGATGCCGATTGCAAGAATGAGTTCCATTACACGTCCTCCGCTTTTGCGGCTTCAGGCGTGCGAACGCGGTAGTTACGCAACGATTGGTGTGCCAGTGCTATCAGGATAAGAACGGTGGAGCCGACGACCAGCGAGAAGACGCCGAGGTCGAACAGCAGGGCCGATGCCGTCGGCATTTTGCCGATATAGGGTATCTCCGTATACTGGAAATAGGAGGTCAGGAACGGGTAACCGAAATACCAGGAGCCGATACCCGTTGACGCCGCCATCAAAAGGCCGAAGCCCATCCAGCGCAGCGGCAGGATGCGAATGCGGTCTTCCGCCCAGCGCGCCCCGCCGGCAAGATATTGCAGCAGGAAGGCGATCGCCATGGTGATGCCGGCTGCAAAGCCGCCGCCCGGCATGTCATGGCCGCGCATGAACAGGAAGATCGAGAAGGTGATGATGACGGGGAACATCCACTGCATCACGATCGATGGCACATAAAGATAGTCGCGGACCGTATCGCCCTTGCTACGGTCCGGCCGTTCGGCATCGAAGGCGTTTTGCATCTGCTGCTGTTCCGGCACCCCGATGCTTTCATGGGCGGGGCGGAAACGGCGAAGCAGCGCAAAGACGGTGAGCGCCACGATGGCCAGCACCGCGATTTCCCCGAAGGTATCGAAGCCGCGGAAATCGACGAGGATGACGTTAACGACATTGGTGCCGCCGCCTTCGGTATAGGCGCGTTCGAGGAAGTAGGTCGCAATCGCGTTCGGCACCGGCAGGGTCATCACGGCATAGGCAATGACGGACATGCCGATACCGCTTGCTGCGGCGAGCAAAAAGTCACGCGCGCGGCGAAGCTGTGCGGGCAGCTCATCGCTGCTGTCAACCTTCTCGAAGCGTTTCGGCAGCCATCTGAGGCCGAGCAGGATGAGAACCGTGGTGACGATTTCGACCAGCAGCTGGGTAATGGCGAGATCCGGCGCGGAAAGCCAGACGAAGGTAAGGCAGGTGACCAGGCCCGAGACGCCGAGCATGACGAGGGCGGCGAGGCGGTGATATTTCGCCTGCCAGGCCGCACCCATGGCCGCGATCATGCCGATCAGCCACAGGATGGCAAAGATCGGGTCGAAGGTCGTGACGCGCGGCAGCGACAGGGAGAATTCCGAAAGGAACAGGGGCGAGAAACCGGCAAGAAGCGCCACGAGGATGAGAAGTCTCAGCTGCGGCTGCAGACGCCGCGTGCCGAGCGTGCTTTCCAGCCACCGCGCCCACTTCCAGGACACGGTGACGAGAATGCGCTCGAAGATGCGCTGGCCCCGCAAATGCCGGAAGACCGGCGGGCCATCATCGCAGCGCGAGAAATAACCGCCGAGCAGAACATAGATCGTAACCCCGCCGATCAGCGCCGCGATACTCATGATCAGCGGCAGATTGAAACCGTGCCAGATCGACAGGCTGTAAACCGGCGTTTGCGCACCAAGCACGGAAAGCACGGCCGAATGCAGGAAGGGACCGATGGAAAGGCTCGGAACGATGCCAACGATCAGGCAGGCGAAGACGAGGAATTCAATGGGGAAACGCATCCAGCGCGGCGGCTCGTGCGGATGCGGGTTCGGCAGATCGACGGGCTTGGGGCCGAAGAACACCGTATGGATGAAGCGCAGCGAATAGGCGACGGCAAATGCGCCCGATAGCGTCGCGACATAGGGCAGCGCCCGGTCCAGCAGTGAATCGGCATGGGTTTCGACGGCCTCGGCAAAGAACATTTCCTTGGAAAGGAAGCCGTTGAACAGCGGCACCCCAGCCATGGCCGCACTCGCCGCCATGGCGAGTGTCGCGGTCGCCGGCATATAGGTGTAAAGCCCGCTTAAGCGCCGCATGTCGCGCGTGCCGGTTTCATGGTCGATGATACCGGCCGCCATGAACAGCGACGCCTTGAAGGTGGCGTGGTTGACCATGTGGAAGATGGCCGCAACTGCCGCAAGCGGGCTGCCGAGGCTGAGCAGCGTGGTGATGAGCCCGAGATGGCTGATGGTGGAATAGGCGAGCAGGCCCTTCAGGTCCTGCTGGAACATGGCGAAATAGGCGCCGAGCAGCAGGGTGATGATGCCTGCCGCACCCACCAGCCAGAACCATTCCTGCGTGCCCGCCAGCACCGGCCAGAACCGGACAAGCAGAAATACGCCGGCCTTCACCATGGTGGCGGAATGCAGATAGGCGGAAACGGGCGTGGGCGCCGCCATGGCGTTAGGCAGCCAGAAATGGAATGGAAACTGCGCGCTCTTCGTCAGCGCGCCGCCGAGAATGAGAATAAGTGCAGGCAGATAGAGCGAATGGGCGCGGATATCGGCGCCGGCCTCGATGATCTTGTCGAGATCGTAACTTCCCGCCATATGGCCGAGGATCAGCAGGCCCGCCAGCAGGCTGAAGCCGCCGATGCCGGTCACGGTCAGCGCCATGCGCGCACCGTCGCGCGCACCGGCGTTCTGGTGCCAGTAGCCGATCAGCAGGAACGAGAAGATGCTGGTCATTTCCCAGAAGATCGACAGCAGGATCACGTTGCCGGACAGAACCACGCCGAGCATCGAGCCCATGAAGGCGAGCAGGAAGGCGAAGAAACGCGGGATCGGGTCTTCGGCCGACATGTAATAGCGGGCATAGAGCACCACCAAAAGGCCGATACCGGTAATGAGGATCGCAAAAATCCAGGCAAATCCATCCAGCCGCAGGGTGAAGTTGAGGCCGAGCTGCGGCAGCCATTCCACATCATATTTCAGCACGCCGCCGCCGCTGACGGTCGAATAAAGGAAGATGCTGCTGACGAGACCGAAAAGGGCGACGGCGCCCGCAACGGAGGCCGGACCGGCGGCCGCACCGTCGCGCGGCATGAATGCCGTCAGGAGGGCGCCGACAAAGGGCAATGCGACAATGAATGGAAGAATGGTTGCAAGTGTCATATGCGGCGGCGGTTTTCTCTCTGGAATTGGAGCCTACGGCGGGTTTCCGACGACTCCGATCCCTCAAGGTTCATGATGAACCGAATGATGAGGACCGCCGGAATAACTAATAGATAATATGCGGGGGCGCTCTTGGAACCACGCTCGCGAAGTCTCGGAAAGCTTGTGGCACGACGGCAACAGGTGTGACGGCCGGCCTCACCTCAGCTGTTATCCGCAGGGTGGATGAAGCGAAATCGCTGGGGCGAAAGCCAGAACCGGCCTCGCCAGCCTTGCAGCCGAAATCATCGCCGTTTGTGCATTCTTTATCGCGAAGAGAAAGGGATCGGCTAAGATCCACTGTCTGCAAACGCTCCAGACGGCTGGCCTTCGAGACGGCCTTGACGCCGGAAGGAGACTGGAAGCCGATCATGACGAGCAGGCTTGCGACCACGAGGCCGATCAACACTTGCGGATGGCGCCCTGAACAGCGGCATTTCTCCATCCATAACAAGTTGGCATCTCCTTGATCGTAAAGGTCTCTTTAAAGCATCACCGTGCAGCGAATATCCCGTTGATTTGTTTTAGGGGAAGGCGGACACGCTTGTCCAGCGCACAGGCCGGAAAAACCGCCCGCAGCGTCTGATTCCTTTTCGTTTTCGCCCGTTTGCGGCAAAGTAAGGGCAACAATCGCTAAAAGCTTTTACAAATTTTACCGTTTGACGCCGGTGCTTATGTTTCTTAACTTTCAAGCAAGGAATTAACCATAAAGATTGATGGTATTTCCACGGCGGAATGGGGTTCTCTCCCCTTCCAGGCATGACGCCGCACTGCCGTACCGGTGCCGATCCGGTATTTCGTTTCTTGGTTCAAGAAGGTCTGGCAGGCGTCGATGCCGCATCGTCCGCGATGGGTATGTTCGTTCAAAAATCCCCTTAAGGGTGCTGGCGTTCTGAACCTTGGCCAATTTGGCCGGGTTTTACCGGCCGTCATGTTGTTGGGGACGTCGGTTGGGGCAGGATTTGCCATCAGATCAAGCGCGCAGATCGGCAGGCGGAAGCCTGGCGGGACGGTTGCGCTTTGCCGGCCTCGATGAGACGCAATCCGATTTCCTGCGCAATTATCGCAGCATGCTAGAGCCTTACGTCAAGGCTGGCCTGCGGGACGTGATGACCCGTTTCCAGTCCATGCCGGACTGTTCTCCGTCCTTCGAAAGCGAAAATCAGCTCGACCGCCTGCACGATCTGCAATCCTCGCACTGGAGCGTTCTGACCGATGCGCGTTTCGATGCGCTCTACGCTGAGCGGGTGAAGGTTCTTTCCGACAATGCCAGCCGCATGGGTCTCGATCCGCGCTGGCAGATCGCCAGCCACGCGGTGGTTCTGGAACATCTCGTCGGCGGGCTGGTGGCTGAACATGCACCGCGCTCCATCCTTCCGGGCAACCGCAAGAAAACCCGTGAACTGGCGGAAGCCGTCAAGAATGTCGTCCGTCTCGTGATGGTCGATACCGAAATCGCGGTTTCGCTGCGCTTCAACGAATTGCGCCTGCGCCATGGCCGCGAACTGGCGGAACAGCGTGACAATGACCGCTCGGAAGCGGCGAAGTTGCTGGGCACGGCACTGACGGCCTTTGCCGCGGGCGATTTGCAGGCCCGCATCGGCGGTGAAGTGCCGGAAGCCTATCGCGATGTTGCAGCTTCCTTCAACACGGCTCTGGAAACGATCGGCGCATCGCTGATCGCGGCGCAAAACAGCATCGGCGAGGCTGAAGCGCTCGGCTCGCGTTTTGCCGATATGGGCCGCTCTATCGCCGAACGCTCCCGCCAGCAGGCCGAAGCGCTTGCCGAAACCTCCCGCGCCATCCAGGCGATGATCGGGAACGTTGCTGAAAACGGCGCGCGTATAGCGGCCACGGAAACGGCTGTTTCCCGTGCTCGCGAGGCGGCTGTCGAGAGCGGCCGGGCGATCGGCGAGGCCATTGACGCCATGTCTGACATCGAACAATCCGCCGAACAGATCGGCAGGATCATCGGCACGATTGACGAGATCGCCTTTCAGACAAACCTTCTTGCCCTCAATGCCGGCATTGAGGCGGCGCGCGCGGGTGAAAGCGGACGTGGTTTCGCTGTCGTCGCGCAGGAGGTCCGGGCGCTCGCCCAGCGTTCCGCCGATGCTGCAAGAGAAATCAAGAGCCTTGTCGGCACCACCAAGACGCAGGTCGAGGGCGGCGTGCGCATGGTCAACCGCACGCAGGACGCAATCGGCGGTGTCGTCCGGCAGGTCTCGGGCATCAACGACATGATCGCGGAAGTCTCCCGGCATACGGCCGAGCAGGCCGGCGAACTGCAATCGGTCGCCGCCGATATCGGCGAGCAGCAAAGGCAGGCCGGCCGGAACGCCGTCGATATCAGCGCGAGCGCTTCCGAGGCCGACGCGCTTCATACCGTTATTCTGGAACTCGGCCGCACCATCCGCGAATTCCGCATTGCCCGTCAGGTGCAGGCGAAAGCGGTATCCGGTGCGGACCGGCAGGACACTTCATTTATGGCCCGTGCGGATAATCGCTCGGATTACGGCCAGGATTACCAACAATTCAGACGTCAGGGAGTCATGTAATGGCAGCCAGAAAAGCAGCTGAGGCGACGCTGAAACTGTCACCGGTGCTGGATCTCAACGAAGCATCGGCCCTGCACGGCAAGCTGATGACGCTGAGAGGAGCACCTTTGTCGGTCGATGCGTCAGA
This sequence comes from Agrobacterium tumefaciens, assembly GCA_025560025.1. Lineage (NCBI taxonomy): Bacteria > Pseudomonadati > Pseudomonadota > Alphaproteobacteria > Hyphomicrobiales > Rhizobiaceae > Agrobacterium > Agrobacterium tumefaciens. The sequence continues at coordinate 177,055 of CP048485.1, forward strand.
GGTTGAGCGTATTGGCGCGCTTTGCGCTCAGGTTCTGATGGCCGGCGCGAAATCCTGGGAAGAGGACGGCAAGCGGTTCGGTTTTGCCAGGGTGTCCGATGCATTCGACAAGACGATGAAACTGATAGGCGTCGATATTGACCATTTGCTCCCTAAGGAGATGCAAAAGTGAAGAAAAAAGTTCTTACCGTGGATGATTCCCGGACGATCAGGAACATGCTCCTGGTCACCCTTAACAATGCCGGTTTCGAAACCATTCAGGCCGAAGATGGCATTGAGGGCCTCGAAGTGCTCGAGCAGAGCAACCCCGATGTCATCGTGACCGATATCAACATGCCCCGTCTTGATGGTTTCGGCTTCATCGAGGGTGTACGGCGCAACGAAAAGTATCGCGCGATCCCGATCCTGGTCCTGACGACGGAAAGCGATGCGGAAAAGAAGAACCGCGCCCGTCAGGCCGGTGCGACGGGCTGGATCGTCAAGCCGTTCGATCCTGCAAAACTCATCGATGCCATTGAACGCGTAACCGCCTGATACGGGACATTTCACGATGGATATGAACGAAATCAAGGAAATCTTTTTCCAGGAATGCGAGGAGCAGCTCGCCGAACTGGAATCGGGGCTTCTTAAATTGAATGACGGCGACCGTGATCCGGAAACCGTCAACGCCGTTTTCCGTGCCGTTCATTCCATCAAGGGCGGGGCGGGTGCCTTCGGTCTCGATGATCTCGTGGCCTTCGCCCACGTTTTTGAAACGACCCTCGACTGCGTCCGCTCCAACAAGCTGGAGCCGACACAGGATGTTCTGAAGGTCATGCTGCGCTCCGCCGACGTGCTGGCGGACCTGACCAATGCGGCCAGAGACGGCGGCAGCGTCGATGAAAGCCGCACCCGCGGCCTCGTCAAGGAACTGGAAGCGCTGGCAAACGGCGAAACCATACAGGTTTCCGCGCCGGTGGCAGCGCCAGCTGCCGTCAAGGCGCCGCAACCCGTCGCACCCAAGCCGACGGATGAGAGCGGCTTCGAGCCGATCCCGTTCTCCTTCTCGGACTTTGCCGACGAAACCACGCCGTTGATGGAAGCGCCGACCTTCCAGATCACCTTCAAGCCGCATGCATCGCTTTATTCGAAAGGCAACGAGGCTGCCCTTCTCCTGCGCGATCTTTCGCGCATCGGTGAAATGAGCATCAATTGCGACATGTCGGAGCTGCCTTCGCTCGACAAGCTCGATCCTGAAGCATCCTATCTCTCCTGGACGGTTTCGATCACGACCGAGAAGGGTGAAGAGGGTATCCGCAGCGTCTTCGAATTCGCTGAATGGGATTGCGATCTCGAAATCACCCCCGTTGTGTCGGATGCCGCCGCGGATGAGGAAGAGCTTCCGATGATCCCGGTTCCGTTCGATCTCTCGGCTCTCGATAGCGGATCGGAAGAGGAACCCGCCGTCGAAGCCATCGCGGCGGAAACGTCCTATGTTGCCGCAGCCGTCGAAACGGCCGTTGCGACGACGCAGATCGCCCAGAGCGTCAATGCCGCAATCGAAAAGCGTGAGGCGGCGGCAGCCCCTGCCGCAGCCCAGGCGAACGCCAATGCGGCGGCCAATGCCAGCGCCGGCCAGACCATCCGTGTGGACCTCGACCGTGTCGACCGCCTGATCAACCTTGTCGGTGAGCTCGTCATCAATCAGGCGATGCTGTCGCAGAGCGTCATCGAAAACGATGCGAGCGGCACCTCGGCCGTCAATATGGGCCTCGACGAGCTGCAGCAGCTGACGCGCGAAATCCAGGACAGCGTCATGGCGATCCGCGCGCAGCCGGTGAAGCCGGTGTTCCAGCGCATGTCGCGTATCGTCCGCGAAGTCGCCGACATGATCGGCAAGCAGATCCGCCTCGTCACCGAAGGTGAAAACACGGAAGTCGACAAGACGGTCATCGATAAGCTGGCCGAACCCCTGACGCATATGATCCGCAATGCCGTCGACCACGGTATCGAAACGCCGGAAAAACGCGAAGCGGCGGGCAAGAACCCGGAAGGCACCATCAAGCTTTCGGCCAAGCACCGCTCGGGCCGTATCCTGATCGAGCTTCAGGACGACGGCGCAGGCATCAACCGTGAGCGCGTTCGTCAGAAGGCAATCGACAACGATCTCATCGCCGCCGATGCGAACCTGACGGATGAAGAAATCGACAATCTGATCTTCGCACCGGGCTTCTCCACCGCCGACAAGATTTCCGACATTTCCGGCCGTGGAGTCGGCATGGATGTAGTCAAGCGCTCCATTCAGGCGCTTGGCGGCCGCATCAGCATCTCCTCGCGCCCCGGCCTTGGCTCGACTTTCACCATGAGCCTGCCGCTGACGCTCGCCGTTCTCGACGGCATGGTGGTGACCGTTGCCGGCCAGACGCTGGTGGTGCCGCTGACGGCAATCGTGGAAACCCTGCAGCCGGAGGCGAAGAACATTCACTCCTTCGGCGCGAACCAGCGGCTGATTTCCATCCGCAACTCCTTCTGCCCGCTGGTCGATGTCGGCCGCGTGCTGAACTTCCGCCCGACCCAGGCCGATCCGGTCGAAGGTGTCGCTCTTCTGGTGGAATCGGAAGGCGGCGGCCAGCGCGCCCTGATGGTCGATGCGATCCAGGGTCAGCGCCAGGTTGTCATCAAGTCGTTGGAAGCCAACTATACCCATGTTCCGGGCATTGCCGCCGCCACCATCCTCGGTGACGGACGCGTTGCGCTCATCCTGGATGTCGATGCCATCGTCAGCGCCTCGCGCGGACAGCCCCTGAAGCAGGAAATGTCGCTTGCGGCGACAGGTTGAAAGCGGATCGTTCATGGCAGCACTTAATTTCAGCGATCAGCGCCAGTCTCCCGACGATGTCCTTGCCAGCGGCGAATACCCGCTGACACGGCGCGACCTGTCGGAAATCGCGGCGATGATCTATGCCGATGCGGGCATCTATCTCAACGACACCAAGGCGTCGCTGGTCTATTCCCGCCTGTCGAAGCATATCCGCAATCTCGGCCTGTCGGGTTTCCGCGAATATTGCGCTTTGGTATCCTCGCCGGATGGCGCGCAAGCGCGGCGCGAAATGCTGTCGCACCTGACGACGAATTTCACCCGCTTCTTCCGTGAGAACCATCATTTCGAACATCTGCGTGACGAGGTCCTGCCGGGCCTCATCGCCCGGGCGAAGAGTGGCGGTCGTGTTCGCATCTGGTCGGCGGCCTGTTCCGACGGGCAGGAGCCCTATTCCATCGCACTTACCGTGCTCGCCATGTTCCCTAATGCGGCGGATTACGATTTCAAAATCCTGGCGACGGATATCGACCCGAAGATTTTGGCGCAGGCCCGGGCAGGGGTCTATGACGACAATGCGCTCGAAACCGTGTCTCCCGCCATGCGCAAGCAATGGTTCACGGAAGTCGATGCCGGTGGCCGTCGCAAGTTCCAGATCGATGACAAGGTCAAGCGCCTCATCACGTTCAACGAATTGAACCTGATGACGCAATGGCCCTTCAAGGGCAATTTCGACGTCATTTTCTGCCGCAACGTCGTCATTTATTTCGACGAGCCGACGCAGACGCGTATCTGGTCGCGTTTCGCGGGGCTGCTGCCGGAAGGCGGTCATCTTTATATCGGCCATTCCGAACGCGTCTCCGGTGATGCCAAGAACCTGTTCGACAATACCGGCATCACCACATACCGCTTCATTGGTCACGCTTCGGGGAGGAAGGCATGAGCGCGCTCGCACGGGTTCTTGTCGTTGATGATTCTCCAACGATGCGCGGCCTGATTTCGGCCGTCCTCAAGGCCGATCCGGAGGTTGAGGTGGTCGGCCAGGCCGGCAACGCCATGGAAGCGCGCGCCGCCATCAAGCAGCTCAATCCCGATGTCGTGACGCTTGATATCGAGATGCCGGAAATGAACGGCCTCGAATTCCTCGAAAAGATCATGCGCCTGCGGCCGATGCCGGTCATCATGGTCTCGTCCTTGACGCATCGCGGCGCTGACGCTTCGCTTGCCGCTCTTGAAATCGGCGCTTTCGACTGCGTCGGCAAACCCGCTCCCGGCGATGCGCGCCCCTTTGGCGATCTTGCCGACAAGGTAAAGGCAGCCGCCCGCTCGCAGCACGCGGCCTATCGCGCGGCGCGCCCGGAAACAGCAGCGGCAGTGCAGCCGACCCCGGTCAGCGATTATCGCGCCGGCCGCAAGGTCGTGGCCATCGGCTCTTCCACGGGTGGCGTCGAGGCCTTGATCGCCGTGCTTCAGAAGTTTCCTGCCAATTGCCCGCCGACCGTCATCACCCAGCATATGCCGCCGACATTCACCAAGAGTTTCGCGGAAAGGCTGAACCGCATCTGCGCACCTGTCGTGGAAGAGGCGACGGACGGCGCACGCCTGCAAACCGGCAAGATTTACCTCGCGCCGGGCGGCGAACGCCATTTGCAGATCGCCAATCGTACCGCGCCCTGCTGCCGGCTCATCGAGCGTGATCCCGTCAACGGCCATCGGCCCTCCGTCGATGTGCTGTTCGATTCCGTGGCCGAGCTTGCCGGACGCAACGCCGTCGGCGTCATTTTGACCGGCATGGGCCGCGATGGTGCAGCCGGGCTGTTGAAAATGCGCCATGCCGGTGCGCGCACCGTCGGCCAGAACGAAAAAACATGTGTCGTCTACGGCATGCCGCGTGTGGCCTATGAGCTTGGCGCCGTTGAACAGCAATTGCCGTTGGCCTCCATCGGCGAAGAAATCCTGAAACTAACCACTGCCCGTAAAGAAGGTGCTGACTAATGTCTCTCGCAGAAAAGATCAAAGTTCTGATCGTCGACGATCAGGTGACCAGCCGGCTGCTCCTCAGCGATGCGCTGACACAGCTCGGCTTCAAACAGATTACTGCCGCTGGCGATGGCGAGCAGGGATTGAAGATCATGGAGCAGCAGCCCCATCATCTCGTCATCTCCGACTTCAACATGCCGAAGATGGACGGCCTTGGTTTCCTGCACGCCGTGCGGGCCAATCCGACCACCAAGAAGGCCGCCTTCATCATCCTCACCGCGCAGGGCGACCGCGCGCTGGTGCAGAAGGCAGCACAGCTCGGCGCGAATAACGTGTTGGCCAAACCCTTCACCATCGACAAGATGCGCGCTGCCATCGAAGCGGTTTTCGGATCGCTGAAATGATTGAAGCTGCGGCCAAGCGCGTACATATCATTCAGGGCGAGTATAAGGTTGTCAACGATCCCGACGTGGTCATGACGACGATACTCGGTTCGTGCGTGGCCGCCTGTCTGAGAGACCCCGTTGCCGGCATTGGAGGCATGAACCACTTCCTGCTGCCGGGAACGGGCAATGTGACGGGGGGAGATGCAACGCGTTACGGTGTGCATCTCATGGAACTTCTGATCAACGGCCTTCTGAAGAAGGGCGCCCGCCGCGACCGGCTGGAGGCCAAGGTTTTCGGCGGCGCGAAGACGATCGCCAGCTTCTCGAATGTCGGTGAGCAGAATGCCATCTTCGCCATGCAGTTTCTGAAGGATGAAGGCATTCCGGTCATAAGCTCCTCCACGGGCGGGGAACACGGCCGCAAGATCGAATTCTGGCCGGTCTCAGGCCGTGCGCGGCAGCATCCGCTCAGCGGCGCGGAAACCCAGAAGACCGTTGCGATGGAAACGCGTCCGGTGCCGGCGCCCAAACCCGTCGCCAACGACATCGAATTTTTCTAGTCACGGAGTTTCCAATGCAGATTGCAGACCACACCGGCACCACTCCGTTCGAAGAAGCCTTGCCGGACGTTCTGATGCGCGTGGTATCGGAACTGCACGACGTCGCCTATCTTATTGAGCGCATCGAGCCACAACTGCTGGAAGTGACCAGCGGCGAATTGTCCAGCGATGGCGTCAAGCTGCTGCAGGGCATCGATCTTGCCGTTCAGAAGACCCGCGGCCTCGCAGAGTTCATCGATACCATCACAGGCTCCATTCCCGGTGACTGGATCGTGGACGTCTCGACGGCACTCAGCCTCGTCAAGCTTGCCGAAATGCAAAAGGCGCTGGGCGCTGCGTTCCGCCACGGCCATTCCCAGCCGCTCGACAAGGCCTCCGGCGACTTCGACCTGTTCTAGACCTTCCGGCTGCCATTCATCCCTCCTTCGCGGATAACGGAGAAAGGCAACGCTCGCGCAAGCTTCGCACCCTATTGTCACCACGGGGCCAAAAGGTCTCGGACTCTATGAATGACGGTGCGGAACAGAATGAATCTGTTAAATCAAATCCCTCAGGTCTTGAAGAATGTCGCGGCGCTGGGTCAGACACGGCTTCTGATGCTGGGCGGCGTGGGCGTTTTGTCCATGGCCGTTATCCTTGCAGCGGCACTCTATGTGAACCGTCCCGCTTACGAGACCCTTTATGTGGGACTTGAAAAGAGCGACCTCAACAAGATCAGCATTGCGCTTGCCGAATCGGGGCTGGACTTTCAGGTTGGAACCGATGGTGCGAGCCTCCAGGTTCCCGTCGGGCTCACCAGCAAGGCGCGTCTGCTGCTGGCCGAGCGCGGCCTGCCGGACAGCGCCAATGCCGGTTACGAGCTTTTCGACAATGTCGGCTCTCTCGGCCTGACCTCCTTCATGCAGGAAGTGACGCGGGTTCGCGCCCTTGAGGGCGAAATCAGCCGCTCCATCCAGCAGATCGACGGGGTTGCGGCCGCACGCGTCCATATCGTCATGCCTGACGTCGGCAATTTCCGCCGTGGTGAACAGAAGCCCACGGCATCAGTCATGATCCGCGCCAGTGCCACCGCCGGGCGCAAGGCCTCCGCCTCCATCCGTCACCTCGTCGCCTCGGCCGTTCCCGGCCTTGAAGTCGATGACGTGACCCTGCTTGATTCGACGGGCCAACTTCTGGCCTCCGGTGACGATGTCACCAATGCCGCCATGAACCGTTCGCTGACACTGGCGCAGAACGTTCAGCAGGAAATCACCACCAATATCGACAAGGCGCTGGCACCTTTCCTCGGCATGGACAATTTCCGCTCCAGCGTCACGGCGCAGCTCAATACTGACAGCCGCCAGATTCAGGAAACCGTCTACGATCCGGAATCACGCGTCGAGCGCTCTGTCCGCACGGTGAAAGAAGATCAGAAGTCCCAGGAAACGCAGCCCGACACGGCAGCGACCGTGGAGCAGAACGTGCCCCAGGCAGCGCCGCAGGGCGGTGCCGGTGGTCCACAGTCTTCCGACCAGTCTGCGAAGAAAGAAGAACAGACCAACTACGAGATCAATTCCAAAACGGTCGCCACCGTCAAGAACGGCTATACCGTCGAGAAGCTTTCGGTCGCCGTGGTCGTCAACAAGGGCCGCATCGCCAAGATGGTCGGTGAACCCGCCGATCAGGCCAAGATCGATGCCTATCTTGCCGAAATGCAGAAGATCGTAACCTCGGCTGCGGGCATTTCTTCCGATCGCGGTGACATGGTCACTCTGACTGCCATGGACTTCCTGGAAACGCAGCTGCTCGACGAAGCCGCAAGCGGACCGGGCATCATGGAAGTGCTCAGCCGCAATTCGGCAGGCATCATCAATTCGCTCGCCTTCGTCGCCGTCGCCTTCCTTGTCATCTGGCTCGGCGTACGTCCTCTGGTCCGCACGGTTGCCGGCAACGGTGCTGCCGCAGGCCAGCTCAGCCAGGAGGCCGCAGGTCTCGAACTGCCGGATTTCTCCCCTGGCATGGATGCGGGTGCAGGTGGACTCATGGAAGGTTTCGGAGCGGATTTCGGCTTCGACAGCACCGACGACCTTCTGGCTGGCGGCGACAGCGAAGGCACCTTCAACCGCCGGGTTCGCGAAGGACCCGAGCGCAGGCTCTCCCGCATGGTGGAAATCAGCGAGGAAAGAGCAGCCAAGATTCTTCGCAAATGGGCGGTGGAAAAAGCCGCGTGATTTTGAAAAAGGCCGGGTTTACCCGGCCTTTTGCGCATTTACGGACTTTTTGGTATGTTTGTCAGGCGCGCGGCTGCATTCTCGTTTCAGGACACTGTTTACAAAAAATTCAGCAACGATACAGTTTGCTGGGAATAGGCTGAGAATGCCGTTTATGGATTGGCCAGCTTTTCAGTATGTTTTTTTAGCAATAGACGAGCAGGGAAATACGTGGAAAGGCTGTTGTCAGGTAATGGCAAATTCCGGTCGGTTCCATAAAATGAAGTGATTCGGTCTCCGGGGGCGCGCCATCCCGTTTTGGTAAGCTTCTCGAATGGAATGATTCCATCCCGATGTATAATCTCCCACTGGGAGCAAGAGGGCGTAGGCGATTGAAAGTCGATGTTGATATCCGCAGGCTGTCTGCCAAGCCTATGGAGGGCATGGGTAAGCCCTTGCCGCGCGACCAGCTTGCCAAAAATGTCGCTGCCACGGCTGCCGCCGGTAACGTTTCAGGCGCGCTGGATCTGCTTGTGACCTATGCTGGCGCCTCGCATTATCTGCTGGCGCGGGATGATCTTCTCGAAGAAACCGGGCTGAAATTCATCGTCACATCCGATTGGCCCTTCGATCTGGTGCGCAGGCTCGGCGTCGAACTGACGAACAGCCAGAACAGATCGAGCGAAATGGAAAAATGCCTTTCGCTTCTGAGGCCCCGATTGCTTTTCCTTCCAGACGACGTTTCCGTTCCCTACGGTATCGACCGGCAATATTCGGCCCTGTCTTTCTGCGTCGGCCGCATCCGGCTGTCGCTGCTGCTGCTGTTTCCTGAAAATGCCGTTCCTTTGCCGGAGCGTCTGCGCGAAATTGCCCTGCTGACGGGTTATTGCGTCAGTTTCGGCATCGCCAGCGAAGCAAAGGCGGTGCGGGATATCGATCTCACCGAGCGTGAGCTCGAGTGCCTGTTCTGGATCGCCGAAGGCAAGACCAGTGACGAAATTGCGATGATCCTTGGCATTTCTCGCAATACGATCAATAATTACATTACAAGCGTGATGCGTAAAACCGCGACAAAAACCCGCTCGGAGGCAATCGCCTACGCCGTGCGCAACAACCTTGTATAGGCATCGAACGATGGTACAGACGAAGGACAATGAGGGTTTTGGTCAAACGGGGATGTTTCACCGCAGCCCGGTCGTGACAACCCGGTCGGACCTGTTTCCGAAACTCGTCGCCATGCAGAAGCTGGTCGGCGCGCGAAATTTCGTGGTGACGAAAGCCGCTGCTTCCGGCTTCCCCAACAAGAAGAAGATGACCTGTGAGCTGGAAAACTGGGGCATGAATGCCGCGGAACAGAGCACCCAGTTCATCCGCGCCGTCGGCGATATTCTTCTCGACCATATTGAAACGTCGCTGCTGCCGGTCATCTGGCGCAACAAGAATGCCGGCGGCTTCGCCGATCTTCCCGATGTGCCGGCTCTCTTGCGCCGGATCGAGAACGATACCTTGCCCTATGCGGGCCTGGCCCTGCCGGTGCGGCTTGGCACCATCGGCAACGGCTATATCGTTTTCTGCGGCAGCAATCTCGTTCTCGACAATGAGGTCGTCATCGAGCAGCACATCAAATGCTGCGAGATCATGGTCGATATGCTGGCGTTGGACGAGCGCAAGGCTGCACCGTCGGAAGCCTTGAGCGAGAGGGAAATTGCCTGCCTGCAACTGGCGGGTGATGGCCGTATCAGCGAAGAGATTGCGGTCAAGCTCGGGCTTTCCGTGCACACCGTCAATGCCTATCTCGGTTCGGCAACGATCAAGCTTGATTCCGTCAACCGCATTCAGGCGATCGCAAAGGCGATCCGTCTCGGTTACATCCATTGATCCTGGACGGGGCTTCCCGTCCCGCATAAGCCGGGCGGGCGCCTGCCGGCCTTGTGCAGCCCCTAAAAGGTGCTATCGACACTTCGCGTTTTTTTAACAGTTGCCTACTAGAACTTTTATAAGTTTGGCTTTGGGGAACTGTTTCATGTACAACCGGCTCTTTAAGTCCGTTGCTGGCAAGGTCGTCGCCTTGACGATCGGCCTGATCACGCTCAGCGTGGCGGCAGTTGGTTTTTCGACCTACATTCGCTTGAAGGATAACATCATCACCACCGCGCTGCGTGATACGCACAGCGCAATGCGCGGCATGGCAATCCTCTACGAGATGAAGGTCGGCGGCGTTGCCCTCGAAATGGTGGATGGCGATTTGAAGAGCGTGGGCCGCGCCAGCATCGGAACGATGCGCGACAATGATCTCGTCGATCGCACGGCAGCCGGCAACGGCGGTATCTCTACTGTTTTTGAAGCCAAGGCCGGCGAGTTCATTCGCCTGACCACCAATCTGAAGAACGAAAAGGGTGAAAGAGCAGCCGGCACCAAGCTTGCTACCGATCATCCCGCTTTCCCGAAAGTTTCCAAGGGTGAGGCCTATTTTGGCACCGCCACGCTGTTCGGCACCAGCTACATGACCGGTTATATGCCGGTTACGAACAAGACCGGCGCAACCGTCGGCATCCTGTTCGTGGGTATTCCCATGGATGTCTACGATGCGCAGATATACAGCCTGCGCGACATGATGCTGATCTGCGGCGCGCTCGCCATGCTTGGCGTCGGATTGCTCGCCTATTTCGTCATCAAGCGTACGCTTCAGCCGCTTGGCAAGCTGACCGATGCGGTGAAGTCCCTTTCGGATGGTAATCTCGATACGCCGATCCCCTATGCCACGAACAGCAACGAGTTCGGCAACATCGCCCGCGCTCTGGTGATATTCCGCGAGAATGCGCTTGAGAAGCTGGCGATCGAAGGGAAGAGCGCCGAGGAACGCTCGATGGCGGAAACGGAACGTCACCGCAACGATGCCGAGAAGCAGGAGCTGGACGGCCAGATCGAATTTGCGGTCGGTGAGATCGCCTCCGGCCTTGGCAGACTGTCGCGTGGTGATCTGAGCCGCACGATCGAGGCGCCCTTTAACGGCCGTCTGGACCGGCTTCGCACGGACTTCAACGAATCCCTTCTCAACCTGCGCGATGCGCTGGGGCAGATCCGGGAACGCACGCTCATCATCCAGCATAGCGGCTTTGAAATCGAGCAATCGTCGGTCGATCTGTCGAAGCGCACCGAAAACCAGGCAGCCTCTCTGGAAGAGACCGCCGCTGCCGTCGACGAAATCACGGTGACCGTCAGATCCTCGGCCGAGCGTGCACGGGAGGCCAATGAGGCCGTGCGCGTCACCAAGCAGAGCGCCGACAGTTCCGGTTCGGTCGTCAGCAATGCCGTTGACGCCATGGGCCGTATCGAAGGCGCCTCGCGCAAGATCGAGCAGATCATCGAGGTCATCGACGACATCGCCTTCCAGACCAACCTTCTCGCCCTCAATGCCGGCATCGAGGCGGCGCGTGCGGGTGAGGCTGGCAAGGGTTTTGCCGTCGTGGCGCAGGAAGTACGCGAGCTTGCGCAGCGTTCCGCCGATGCGGCGCGTGAAATCAAGCAGCTCATCAACCAGTCGACGCATGAAGTCAGCTCCGGTTCGAAGCTGGTGCAGGAGGCGGGCACGGTTCTTTCCGCCATCAGCCGGCAGATCGTCACCGTCAGCCAGCATGTCGAAACCATCGCGACCGCGACGCAGGACCAGTCTTCTGCGCTTCACAACGTCAACAGTTCCGTCAACCAGATGGATCAGATGACCCAGCAGAACGCCGCCCTTGCCGAACAGTCCAGCGCGGCGAGCAGGGTGCTGTCCGGTGAAGTGGAGGCGCTGCTCGATCTGGTTCAGCGGTTCCAGATGGAACAGGGCTCAGTGACCGGCAGGGATCGGTTGAGCCGCGCGGCCTGAGAGGCGCATTCAGAAAGCAAAGAACTCCCGGATCGCAAGATCCGGGAGTTTTTCATTCTGCCGCCGCGCGGGCCGTGCTGGATATCTGGTTGATATAGGCGCGCAGGGCTGCCGGCTTGACCGGTTTGTGCTGGACGGAAATTCCGTATTTTTCCGCATCGCTGCGCACTTCCGGGCTGCGGTCTGCCGTCAAAAGCAGGGCAGGGATCGTCTTGCCGTAGAAAGTCCTGATGAGACGGATAGCGCTGATGCCGTCGCCATCGTCCAGATGGTAGTCGGCAACGATCACGTCGGGTGCTGCGGTCAGCGTCAGGAACGGTTCTTCCAGCGTCGCCACCGACCCTGCGGGTAGGACCTCGCAACCCCAGCCCGACAACAGCAGCGTCATGCCCTCAAGGATTTTCGGCTCGTTGTCGATGCACAGGACCCTGATACCGTGAAGGCGATCGCTCGCCGCTGGATTGACGATTGTACCGCTGGCTTTCGCGGGTGCGATCCGGTCCGCCTCGCGCGGCAGGTGGATGCGGAAGGTCGTGCCCTTGCCGGGTGTTGAAATCAGCTGCACTGGATGGTGCAGCATGCGCGACAGCCGGTCGACGATGGAAAGGCCAAGCCCGAGGCCCGACGCTGTCTTTGCCCCTTCATCCAGCCGGGCGAACTCCTTGAACACCGTGCGGAATTTGGAGGCGGGAATACCGATGCCGGAATCCGTCACCTGAATGACGACCTCGCCGCCCCGGCGGCGCGCGCCGACGACGACTTTACCCGTCAGCGTATATTTGATGGCGTTGGAGACCAGGTTCTGTATCAGCCGCCGCAGCAGATTGGGGTCCGAGCGCACCGTCAGCGACGTGGGCATGACCACCAGATCGAGGTTCTTCTCCTGTGCCATGGGCGCAAAGTCAGTCTCGATGCGTTTTAGCAGCTCATTCAGCGGCACCGAGGTCATGCGCGCCTTCATCGAACCCGTGTCGAGGCGGGAAATATCGAGCACCGCGCCGAGAATCGTCTCGACCGATTCGAGCGCCGAATCGATATTCTGCACGAGATCGCTTTCCCCCGATGCGCCAAGCCGCTCGACGAGCGAGGAGGAATAAAGGCGGGCTGCATTCAGCGGCTGAAGAATGTCGTGACCGGCGGCGGCGAAAAACCGCGTCTTGCCGATATTCGCCTCATCGGCGGATGCCCTTGCCTCCGCCAGTTCACGATTGACGCGGGTAAGCTCGACGGTGCGTTCCGCCACACGCTGTTCCAGCGTTTCGTTCGCCTGTTTTAATGCCTGGTCGCTCGCCACCCTCTGGGTGATGTCGGTGAAAGTGGCGACGATGCCCTTGTCCGGCATGGTGTTGGAGCGCACTTCGATAATCCGCTCGCCGCCCGCAAGCACCAGCGAGAAGGGCAGGTCCATGGTCAGGAAACTGGTGATAAGCTCATTCGTGTCGCCGGCCGGCATGTCGCCGCGCTCCTGCAGCATGGAAACGATATCCGTGAGTGGCACCCCGACCTGACCGAATTGCTCGGGCAGATCCAGCAGGGTGCGGAAGCGTCGGTTCCAGATCGTCAGCTGCTGAGAACTGTCGAAAACGGCAATGCCCTGATCCATCTGCGCAAGAGCAGTCTGCAGCATGTCCTGATTATATTGCAGGGCTTCGCTCGCCTGATCGAGCAGCCAGGCCGTGTCCGCGCTGGTATCCTCCGCTTTCTGGAGAATGATCGAAAGCACGAGCCGGGCCGAGGACGAGCCGATGGCGCTGCCGAGCAATTGTTCGGAGAAATGAATGAGCGCCATATCGGCGGGCTGCTCGTCATTAAGCTTTCTGCCCGCCGTTTTTTCATAGGTCGCCAGCGAGCGCAGCATGCGCTCTTCGCCGAGATAACGGGCGATCGCGCTTTTGAGGTCGCCAACGCTGACGCGGGTTTTCCAGCCGCGCGTGGCGAATTGCGATTTCGAATGGCGCTTGACGAAGATACCGGACTGGATGCGTTCCACCGGACGCGGATTGCGCGAGAGCGAGCCAAGCACGAAAGCGAGGCTGTTGACCAGCAGGCTGAGAATGACCGCATTCACGAATGGATCGGCCTCGGGACCGTTGAAGACCGTGCTGCCCGAAAACAGGAAACCGAGAATATTCGCCGCGACCTCGGAATTATCAGGCCCGCCGAAGCTTGGCAGAAACAGCAGATAGGCCCAGACGAAAAAGCCCGAGCTGAGACCCGCAATTGCGCCGCGCGCATTGGCCCGGCGCCAGAACAAGCCGCCGAAGAGGGCAGGGGCCATCTGGGCTATGGCCGCAAATGCCAGGAGGCCGATGGAGGCAAGCCCGGTTGCACTGTCTGCGGCACGGTAATAGCCGTAGCCCAGAAGCAGGACCGCAAAGATCGCCGTTCTGCGGATGTTGAGCAGTGTTTTGGCGAAGTTGTCCCGGTGCGGCGAACGGTTCAGCAGCTTTTGCCGCAGGAAGATCGGCATGACGATGTCGTTGGAGATCATGATCGACAGTGCAACCGAGGCGACGATCACCATCGCGGTCGCGGCCGAAAATCCGCCGATAAAGGTGATCAGCGACACGACCGGCATCTGATGGGCGAGCGGCAGTTGCAAGACGTAAAGATCGGCATCGCCATTTGCGCCGAGCGTCAGAATGCCGGCCAGTGCGATCGGCAGAACGAAGATGTTGATGGCAATGAGGTAGAGCGGCAGCAGGAAGCCCGCCATGCGCAGCTCTTCCGGCGTGCGGTTTTCCACCACGGTGACGTGGAACTGACGCGGCAGAAGAATGATGGCGAAGCCGGAAAGCAGCGTCATCACGATCCAGCGGCTGATGGGCGTATGGTAGGATATGGCCTTCATGGCCTGTTCATTGCCGGAGGCAAGCTGCCACAGATGCGAGGGACCGTCGAAAAGCACAAACAGGACGTAAAAGCCGACCGTGCACATGGCGACGAGCTTGACGAGCGACTCCATCGAAATCGCCAGGATCAGCCCATCCTGATGCTCGGTGGCATCGGTGTGGCGCGTGCCGAACATGACGGCGAAGCCGGCCATGACGATGGTGACGACCAGCGGCAGATCGAGGAAATAGAGATTGCCGCTGCCGATGCCGTAATCGCCGGGATCGACCATCGTCGCCACCGAGTTGGAAACGGCTTTCAATTGCAGGGCGATATAGGGAATGGCGCCGACGAGCGCGATGATGGCGACGATCATCGCCACGGTGGAGTTCTTGCCGTAGCGGGCGGCGATGAAATCCGCAACCGATGTCAGCTTTTCCGTTTTCGCCAGTTCGACGATGCGGCGAATGATCGGCATGCCGATGGTGAAGGCGAGGATCGGCCCGGTATAGATGCCGAGGAATTCCAGCCCCCTGTCGGCGGCAAGCCCGACGCCGCCGAAATAGGTCCATGACGTGCAGTAGATCGCAAGGCTAAGCGCATAGACGAACGGTCGCCCTTTTTTCGGGGCGTTTCTTTTCCGGCTGTTCCTGTCCCCATAACTTGCAACCGCAAACAGCAGCAGGACATAAGCGAAGGCCGAACCGAATATGATCCACCCAGGAAGCACGCATCCTCCCCATGCCAGAATTCCCGAATAGGAGCATAGGCGAATTCCGTGCCGTTGAGAATGAGCGCGGTCTGATCATAAAGTTCAAGATGAGAGCATTTCCAATAAAAGTGCGCAGCGGTTTTATGCCCGGAAAATGCGTAGAAACAGAATGCTGGCGTGCAAAAAAGCTAATAAATGCAATCTTGGCGAATTCCAAATGGGGTAAGGAAGCTATATGGTTGAGCGTGTAGGGACAGTCACATAGCTTCAGCTCGCGAAGCAGGAGAGAGGGACAATCTGAATGCTTAACGAATTTAAAACCTTCATTGCCCGCGGCAATGTCATGGATCTGGCCGTGGGTGTGATTATCGGAGCGGCTTTCAGCAAGATCGTCGATTCCGTCGTCAACGATCTCATCATGCCGATCGTCGGCGCGATTTTCGGCGGTTTCGACTTCTCGAACTACTTCCTGCCTCTGAGTTCCGGCGTTACCGCCACCTCGCTCGCTGCCGCCCGCGATCAGGGCGCCGTTTTCGCCTATGGCAACTTTCTGACGGTTCTTATCAACTTCCTCATCCTGGCCTGGATCATTTTCCTGATGGTCAAGGGCGTCAACAAGCTGCGGGCCTCCGTCGAGACCAAGAAGGTCGAGGAAAAGGCGGAAGCAGCGCCGCCGCCGGAAGACGTCAAGCTTCTCACCGAAATTCGCGATCTGCTGAAGACGCGTTAAGATCGGAATTATCCCCGGCCTGGTCGCTGGCCCATGCGGGCGGCGCTCTCTGGCCGGGGATTGATCCATAAAGAAAATCCATGACCGCCTCACGGAATATCATGCATATCGGCTGCTCCATGGGATAAGAAGACACCAAACGGAGTGTCTTTAATGTCCATTTTGAACAGTCTGAGTGCACGCTCTCTGGCGGCTCCCGAGAGCGGCATTGTTGAAGTCGTGAACTATGCCCGGGGACGGGACAATCTTCTGCCGCTTTGGGTCGGTGAAGGCGATCTGCCGAGCCCGGACTTCATCAACAAGGCTGCCATCGACGGGCTCAACAATGGTGAGACCTTCTATACCTGGCAACGCGGCATTCCAGAATTGCGACAGGCGCTCAGCAGCTATTACGAGCGTCACTTTGCAGCCAGGCTTCCCCCTGAACATTTTTACGTAACAGGGTCCGGCATGCAGGCGATTGCGCTCGCCGTGCAGGCGCTGACGTCGCCGGGCGACGAGATGGTCTATCTCACGCCCACCTGGCCGAATATCGTCGCTGCCATCGGCGTGGCGGGCGCAAAGGCCGTTCCTGTTGGCATCGATTTTCACGACGGTCGCTGGGATCTGGATATCGGCAAGCTGGAAAGCGCGATCACCGGCAAGACCAGGGCGTTGTTCATCAACACGCCGTCCAACCCGACCGGCTGGACAGCGACACGCGACAATCTGCGCGATGTTCTAGCGCTTGCCCGCAAACATGATCTCTGGATCGTGGCAGATGAGATTTATGCGCTTTACCACTATGCCGGCACGCGCGCGCCGTCCTTCCTCGATGTCATGGAACCGGACGACAAGATCGTTTTTGCCAATTCCTTCTCGAAGAACTGGTCCATGACCGGCTGGCGCGTCGGCTGGCTCGTGGCGCCGCCCGCCATCGGGCAGGTGATCGAGAACCTCATTCAATATTCCACGTCCGGCGTAGCGCAGTTCATGCAGCGCGGCGCGGTTGCGGCACTCGATCACGGCGACGGGTTCGTCCGCGAGAATTACGAACGCGCTCTGACATCCAGAGATATCCTTTGCGATGCCCTGATTGCAACGAACCGTGTGGAAACCCTGAAGCCTGATGGCGCCCTTTATGCCTTCCTCAAGATAGACGGCGTGACGGACAGCCGCGCCACGGCGCTGGATATCGTCGACAAGACCGGCGTCGGCCTCGCGCCTGGCACCGCTTTTGGCGAAGGCGGGGAACTGTTCCTGCGCGCCTGCTTCCTGCGCAACCCCAAACAGATCGAAGACGCGGCCGATCGTCTGGCGTCTTACATTCTCGGCCGATAAATCTTTGCCCTGCCGCGCCGCGCATCATGCTGCGCGGCAGGTGCAAATCTGCCCCAGAAATCACGATGAGCTGCGAAAACTACAACCCCACGGCGTAGCCATCGACGTGAGCGCATTTCTATGCTATGCGCTGATTGTTCCTTTTATGAGAACATTTTCATCTAATAAATAAAAAGCACTTTATTGCGCTAACCAATCGTAAGCCACCTTTTCAGAGGGCTGAGGGTTTGATGGCGTATTCGCTGTGCAAGTAATCAATGATGAAGAATTATTGGCTTTGATGGGATCAAGAAAAGCAAACAGGGAAGTAATGTCATGGCTGTTCTTGTTACCGGTGGGGCCGGTTATATTGGAAGCCACATGGTGTGGGCTCTGCTCGACGCCGGGGAAGAGGTCGTTGTTGTCGACCGGCTTTCGACGGGATCGCGCTGGGCGATAGCACCGGCGGCGCGTTTCTATCTGGGCGATGCGGCGGATCGCACATTGCTTGGCCAGATATTCGAAGAAAACCAGATCGAGACCATTTTCCATTTCGCCGGCTCTGTCAGCGTTCCTGAATCGATCAGCCGGCCGCTCGAATATTACGAAAACAATACTGGCACGACCCGCGCCCTCGTTGCGGCAGCGGTCGGCCATGGCATTCGCAACTTCATCTTTTCCTCGACAGCAGCCGTCTACGGAAACCAGCCCTTTGATGGCCCGGTTCCGGAAACGGCGATCCTCAGCCCGGAAAATCCCTACGGCCTGTCGAAACTCGCTTCCGAAATCATGCTGCGCGATGTCGTGCAGGCGCATGATTTCAACTATGTGGCGCTGCGTTATTTCAACGTTGCGGGCGCTGACCCGCAGGGCAGGGCCGGTCCTTCCCCCACGGGCGTCGCGAACCTCATCAAGGTAGCATGCGAAGCGGCCACCGGCCGACGCGACCGGGTCGAAGTTTATGGAACCGATTATCCGACGGCAGATGGCACGGGCGTTCGCGATTATATCCATGTCAGCGATCTGATCGACGCGCATATGCTAGCCATGGCGCATCTGCGCGCCGGCGGCGGCACACGAACGCTCAATTGCGGTTATGGCGTGGGCTACTCGGTGCTGGATGTCCTCAACACGGTGCAGCGGGAATCGGGGCGGGATTTCCCGATCATCCATTGTCCGCGCCGCGCCGGCGATATTGCGACAATGGTGGCAGATTCCGGCCGTATCCAGTCTGAGTTGGGCTGGCGCCCGCGGTTTGATGATCTGACCACCATCGTTCGCACTGCGCTTCAGTGGGAAGCCAAGCGTCAGGCGCAGCAAAAGGACAGGATCCCTCCGGTCCGTCGCAAGCTGGCGGCGATAGGCTGAGCCGCCTTTGCATCAAGGATTGTGCTTTTCCTTGATGGAAGGATAGAGGGTCGGTCGGTCGGAAACGGCGGCGGGCCGAAGCCATCGGTCCCTGTCGAAAAAGCTGCGTGTCATCTTCAGTCCCGGTGATTGTTCCGTCGCCAGCAAAATCACGTTCAGACGATGCGGAGCGGTCGGCTCCGGCTTTACGGAAACGGAAATGCCGAAGTGCTGTGCCTGATAGGGCTGCATCCTGCGCGCCGGCTCCAGCATGTTGGCCAAATCACCCCAGCGGGTTTGTCCGACGATCATGGTCAGCGCATCACCAAGCCGTGTCAGAATGACGGCTCCATCCGGTGTCTCGGGTGCAACGGCCTTCATCCTGATGGAGCGAACTTCGCCCGACGCCTCGCCCCTGATCTCCAGGAATAACGATGCCCGTTCGGCAATGTCTGCTGTACTCCCGGCGGCAAGATCGGCCATACATTCAAAATTACGGATATTGACCGGGCTGGCGTGCCAGCCCTGCGGGTTTGAAAAACCCTCAGCGGTAAAGCGGTCGCAGAGATCCTTGCCGGAAAGCACGAAGTCGCGTGCAAATGATGCGCGCACGCCTGCCTGCTCGAATTTTAACAGGTGAGGCGGCAGATCGAGTTTTTTGGGGGCGGGCTTTTGCCGTTTGACGGGCTTTATCTTTTGCGGCGCTTCGGCGGAACTCGTCGCGGACGCCAGGTTGAGATAGGTCATCAGGCTTTTGAGGTGCTTTCCGTCATTGGCAAGCAGCACCGTCGCCAATATGGCGCAACAAACTGCCAGCACCGCAAATAGCAGCGCGCCATGGCTCACTCTCTTTTGCAAGCTTGCGTCCATTGCCGGACCTTAATGGCTGCCGGGGAGGGCGTCAGCCGGGTTTCAATATGGATTTTCGGGCAGTGGGTAACCCGGGAATTATATATTACGGGCGCAGGCCCTGAAAAAATATCATGCAATTCACCGCCGGAGTTTCCGGCGGTTCGGGATGTTATTCGGAGGTATTCCTGCCGGTATCCTGTCCGCCGGCGCTGCTTTCATCATCCGCGACGGGAATGGCGTAAGAGCCGTTCAGCCAGCGGGCAAGATCGAGCGAACGGCAGCGATCCGAACAGAAGGGATAGTCATCCCGGTTCGAGGGTCGCCCGCATTCCGGGCATGGCTGTGATTTCCGAAGCGGCGTGACATTTCCCACGCCTTCCTGGGATGGTTTTGCCATGATCTATCCTTCGAGCCAGCCTGACGTCACCTCAAATCCTTCGCCGGTAAGAAGCGACATTGTCTCATAAAGCGGCAGGCCGACAACATTGGTATAGGAACCCGTCAATTTCTGGACGAACGAACCGGCAATCCCCTGGATACCGTAGGCGCCTGCCTTTCCACGCCATTGCCCGGAGGCAATATAGGCATCGATCTCGCGTGTGGAGAGGCGCTTGAAGCGCACCTTGGTTTCCGCCACCTTCTGGCGGATTTTGCCGCCGGGTGTCACAAGGCAGATGCCGGTATAGACCCAGTGGCTGCGTCCCGAGAGAAGATGCAGCGCCGCCGAGGCGTCTTCAGTATATTCTGCCTTGCCGACGATACGACGACCCACGGCCACGACGGTGTCGGAACCGAGAACATAGGCGTCTTTCCATGCCTGCTCGCTTTTCAGCGCCGCATGGGCCGCCTCGGCCTTCTGCTGCGACAGGCGACGGCACAGCGTTCGCGGATGCTCGAGCTTCGCGGGCGTTTCGTCGATGTCCATCGGCATCAGACGTGCCGGCTCGACGCCGATCTGATGCAGCAGTTCCAGACGCCGCGGCGAGCCGGATGCCAGAACGAGCTTTTGTTTTGAGTTGGTCATTGCGCTGCCCGGGCGTCCGATGCCGAAAACGGATTACTTGAAGCGGTAGGTGATGCGGCCCTTGGTCAGGTCGTAAGGTGTCATTTCGACCAGCACCTTGTCGCCCGCCAGAACGCGAATACGGTTCTTGCGCATGCGGCCCGCGGTGTGGGCGATGATTTCGTGCTCATTCTCAAGCTTCACGCGGAATGTTGCGTTCGGCAGCAATTCGGTTACGATGCCCGGGAATTCAAGGACTTCTTCTTTTGTCATGTAAGGGTTTTCTTCCTGTTGATAGTGCCGGACATATCGAGTCCGGGAAAATTGCGCGGAAACTACACAATCCCGGCACATTTGTGAACCTCTAAAGCATCGGCTTGAAAATCGCGATTGATTTTAACAGGCCAAGGCAGTTTTCAGTCTTTTGAAAGCGTATCCGCCACCGGCTGCTGCCTTCTCGGCAGTCGTTCCGAGATCAGCTTTGCCAGATGGTCCCGTACCTCGCGATAGGCGTCGAGAATCTGCTCGCGCGTGCCGGTGATCACCGTTGGGTCCATGGTCGGCCAATAGACCACATCGAGCGAATTCGAGCGGGTCAGTTCCAGGGCTGCGTGGTGGGCTTCGGGTGTCAATGTAATGATCAGATCGAAAAAATCATCCTCGATCTCGTCCAGAGTGCGCGGCTTGTGCTTGCCGAGCGAAAAACCCTGTTCTTCCAGCACGGCATCCACGAAGGGATCGCGCTCGCCCGCCCGCACGCCGGCGGACTGTATATAGATACCGGGCGCCACCAGCCGTTTGGCGATGACCTCGGCCATGGGGGAACGGATGGAGTTCATGCCGCACATGAAGAGAACCGATTTGGGCGCTCGTCCCTCATTTGGCGCTGCGGCAGGATCGCTCATCTCTAACCCCGCCAATAAAGCACGCAGACAAGGGTGAAGAGGCGGCGCGCCGTATCGAAGTCCACTTTGATCTTGCCGGAAAGCCGGTCCATCAGTGTCTGCGACCCGTCATTGTGAATACCCCGCCGGCCCATGTCGATCGCCTCGATCTGGCTGGGGGTGGAAGAGCGTATCGCCTCGTAATAGCTTTCGCAGATCAGGAAATAATCCTTGATGATGCGCCGGAACGGCGTCAGCGACAGGATATGGGTCGCGACATCCTTCTCGTCTTCGGTTCGGATCGAAAAAACCAGCTTTGCGTCGACCAGCGAGATATGCAGCCGGTATGGCCCGCCGACATGGCCAAGCGGCTCGAAGGTGTTTTCCTCGATCAGGTCGAAAATGGCGACGGCGCGTTCATGCTCCACGTCGGGCGTGGACCGGCCGATGCTGTCGTCCAGTACCACGTCGCAGAGCCGGAAATCGCCTGAAGCCATCGCTTAACTTTCCGGATTGAGGCGGATTGCGACGGAACGCGCATGCGCGTCCAGCCCCTCCGAACGGGCAAGTGTGATCGCCGCCGGTGCGAGCTGGCGCAGCTGCTCGGGGCCGAGGCGCAGGATCGAGGTGCGCTTGACGAAATCCAGCACCGAAAGGCCGGAGGAGAAGCGCGCCGAGCGTGCCGTCGGCAGAACGTGGTTGGAGCCGCCGACATAATCGCCGATCACCTCAGGCGTATGGCGTCCGACGAAGATCGCGCCTGCATTGCGGATGTGGGCCATCAGCGCATCCGGGTCATCGACGGCAAGTTCCAGATGCTCGGCGGCGATGCGGTTGGCCAGCGGAATGGCGTCGGTGAGCTTGTCGACCAGAATGATTGCGCCGAAATCAGCCCAGCTTGCCGCCGCCGTCTCGGAACGTGACAGACGCTTCAGCTGCCGCTCGACAGCGGCCTCAACCGCCTTGCCGAGTTCGGCATTGTCGGTGATCAGGATGGATTGCGCGCCGCGATCGTGCTCCGCCTGGGCGAGAAGATCAGCTGCCAGCCAGTCCGGATCATTGTCCCTGTCGGCAATGACGAGCACTTCGGAGGGGCCGGCGATCATGTCGATACCGACAGTACCGAAGACCTGGCGCTTGGCGGCCGCCACATAGGCGTTACCTGGACCGACGATCTTCGCGACCGGCGCGATGCTTTCCGTGCCATAGGCAAGAGCTGCGACAGCCTGCGCGCCGCCGATGCGATAGATTTCCTCGACGCCCGCAATACGCGCCGCAGCCAGCACCGCCGGATTGACCGCGCCGCCATTTGCCGGCACGACCATGACGATGCGTTCCACACCGGCAACCTTGGCCGGCACGGCATTCATCAGCACCGAGCTTGGATAGCTGGCGGTGCCGCCGGGTACATAAAGGCCAACGGCTTCGATGGCGGTCCAGCGCGAGCCGAGACCCACGCCGATATCGTCCTCGTAAATGTCGTCCTTCGGCATCTGCCGTGCATGGTGTTTTTCGATACGCCGGGCTGCGAGTTCGAGGGCCTCGATCACGCTTGCATCGACGGCGGCAAAGGCCGCATCGATCTCATCCGCCGTCACCCGCATCGAGACCTTGGAAAAATCGATGCCGTCGAATTTCAGGGAGTAATGGGCAAGGGCCGCATCGCCGCGATGGCGGACATCGTTGATGATGTCGCGAACGGTCGCGTTGACGTCTTCGGAAACTTCTCTCTTGGTTGTCAGGAAGGCAGCGAATTTCTGTTCGAAATCAGCCGATGCCCGCTCCAGCCAGATTGCCACGCCATTACCCTTTCATTGTCCCTGCGGGCGATCCCGCAAGGTGCACGAACTTACCGCAGCAATAATTGCGGTTCTGGTATGTGGCATAAATCGAAACGGTGACGAAAGGCAACCGTTGCAGTGGTGTGGAGCGCTTATTCGCTATCGGGATGATGCGGTTTGGCGGCCGTTTCCCAGGCGCCGCTCACATCGGTCAGCTGCGCCTCGATGCATTCGACGTCAAGCGCGATTGCGCCGCCGCCCGAAAGCGTGAGCTCAACGGCTCCATCCGGCCCTTCGCCGTTCTGCACGAAGCGAATGGCGAGAAGCGAAAGCACCTGTTCCTTGTCGTCGCGGTTGATGCCGTGCGAGCGAACGGCGGAGACCCGCTTCAGGAAAACGACGCTGCGGCAGCGTTCCGGCGGCAGGGCCTTCTTGTTCGTGCTTTCCCAGACGAAACGATTGGCGGAAAGCGTGAATTGCCCGTGCTTCGGCTCGAAGGCGACATCCTTCAGCTTGAAGACGCTGTCCTGCATATGCGTTGAGATGACGGAGAGATCTTCATTATCCAGCGCGAGCAATTTCAGGCCGCTCATCGTTTTTTCCTTTTCCGCGGGCTACGGCCCGCAATGTCTATTTCTTGCTATTGAAATAGGCAGTCGCGGGCCGCTCTGCAACGGGTAGAAACGGATGTGCGGCGATGAAAGGATCAATCGCTGACGCGTTCGACCAGCGCACCGCAGCGGGTGAGCTTTTCTTCGAGGCGTTCGAAGCCGCGATCGAGGTGGTAGACGCGCGAAACCATGGTCTCGCCTTCCGCCACCAGACCGGCAATGACCAGCGACACGGAAGCGCGCAGATCGGTCGCCATGACAGGCGCACCCTTCAGGCGGGAAACACCTTCGATACGGGCCATCTGGCCGGAGAGCGAAATCTTCGCGCCGAGACGGGCCAGTTCCTGCACATGCATGAAGCGGTTTTCGAAGATCGTCTCGGTAATGTGGGAAACGCCCTGCGAGCGGGTCATCAGCGCCATGAACTGCGCCTGCAGATCGGTGGGGAAGCCGGGGAAGGGCTCGGTGACGATATCGACCGGCTGAATGCCGTTGCCGTTACGCACGACGCGCAGGCCGGTTTCCGTGTCGCTGATGCCAACACCCGCAAGCCGCAGCGTGTCGAGCGCATTGTCGAGCAAGGATGCGTGCGTGCCTTCCAGCACCACGTCACCGCCGGCCATGGCAACCGCCATGGCATAGGTGCCAGTCTCGATACGATCAGGCAGAACCCGGTGGCGGGCGCCCGAGAGCGAGGTAACACCCTCGATGGTGATGGTGGAGGTGCCGGCGCCCTCGATCTTTGCGCCCATGGCAATGAGGCACTGCGCCAGATCAACGACTTCCGGCTCGCGCGCGGCGTTGTGAATGACGGTGGTGCCTCTTGCAAGGCTCGCTGCCATCAACATCACATGTGTTGCGCCGACGGATACTTTCGGGAAGGTGTAAACCGCGCCGATCAGGCCGCCCTGGGGGGCTGTCGCGTTGATGTAACCGCCGTCGATCTCCATCGTCGCGCCGAGCGCCTCAAGACCCTCGATGAACAGGTCGACCGGGCGCGTGCCGATGGCGCAGCCGCCGGGCAGGGAAACGCGGGCGCGGCCTTCACGGGCCAGAAGCGGGCCGATGACCCAGAAGCTGGCGCGCATCTTGGAAACCAGCTCGTAAGGGGCGGTGGTGTCGACAATGGTGCGGCAGGTGAAATGCACGGTGCGGGAATAGGCCTCGCCCTGGCTCTCGCGGCGGCCATTGACGGAAATATCGACGCCATGGTTGCCGAGGATGCGGATGAGCTGCTCCACATCGGCCAGATGCGGAACGTTTTCAAGCGTCAGCGTATCGCTTGTCAGAAGCGATGCGATCATCAAAGGCAAGGCGGCGTTTTTCGCGCCGGAGATGGGAATGATGCCGTTGAGCTTGTTGCCACCCGTAATTCTGATGCGATCCATGCGTCCCTACGGGCCTTCGCCCGCCTTTCTTTATCTACCTTGCGGAAAGGCGCGTCCTTAGACGAGTTTCCGCGGCGTTTCAATTTTATGCTGATGAATTCTCTATGAGGATGATTCGTCCGTTTTTGCGGCAGGCAGGCCAATCGTGTCATCCGCATCGCCGGCACGGCGCGCACGAACCTGCTGTTTGCGCTTCATGAGGTTTTCGCGCAGCTTCTTCGCCGCCCGCGCCTTGCGTTCCGCCTCGCGCTGGCGCGCCTTCTCGCCGGGGCCAGCCTGCGCGTTGGCGTTTGCCGCCGGGGCGGACGGCTCCGCGGAAGCGCCGGGGGAAACCCCTGCCTTCGCCTGTTTGTCATGATGTTCGTTCATAAATTCAGCAATATCCGAAAAATACGTTTTTCAACAGGGGGCATGCTTTTTTGCGCCGCTTGATGAAGAATATCGTTTTGCGACTTGCGCTCGTCAAAAACCTATGGCAATAGGCCGCCACGCTTGATGCTGAAGCAAACGCTTCGGCACCGGATGCTGCTATAGCTCAGGGGTAGAGCACTCCCTTGGTAAGGGAGAGGCCGAGAGTTCAAATCTCTCTAGCAGCACCATTTTCCCCCAATGTAATCAAATATTTACGCGTGAATTTAGCTGTCGTGGCCGATGCTATTTGCGGTATCTGCGCGCCCTTTTTGCGCACGCCGGACAGCTTTCGGCAAACGGGAAAACCGCGCCTCTTGCGAAGCGCGGTTTCCATATCCGAATATTCTGTTGCTGCCAGAGCGGGACGAAACCGCCCGTAGCCAACGGGCGCCGCTTACTGGCGGAATAGCGACAGGATATTTTCGGAGCTGGTATTGGCGATGGAGAGTGACTGGATTGCCAGCTGCTGCTGTGTCTGGAGAGCCTTGAGCTTGGTGGACTCTTCGTTCATGTCCGCATCGACGAGGCGGCCGATGCCCTTGTCGATGGAGTCGGTCAGCTTCGAGACGAAATCTTCCTGCAGGTCCAGACGCATCTTGATGGAACCGAGATCGGCACTTGCGCTGATGACCGATTCCAGCTGGGTATTGACGAACTGGATCATGTTGTCGAGACCGTCATTTTCAGTCAGTGGCTGACCGCTGGCATTCGTCAATCCGCCGAGATGTTTGGTAATGTCGAGGTCGATCAGCGAGTAGTTAAGCTTCTGGGCCATCTGCGAATCCGCGGCGACGGTTTCGAGATAGATATTATTGTTGGACGAGCCGCCCGTTCCGATTGTGGTGACGGTGGTGCCGGCGGCGGGCGCAGTATTGTTGGCCTTGACATAAAGGGCTTCGCCAGCGGCGTTTTCGCCGATCTTGAAGTAGGTGCCGTTATCTTTCGTGGCGGTTGCTGCGGCAACGGTAACAAGGCCGGTCGTTGCGTCTGCAGCTGAAACCGTGGTTGTCGAGCCCGACGGGAAGGCCAGAAGCTGAGCTTCTGTAAATACCTTTGCAGTGTGGAGCGTGGTTGTGGAAACGCCTGCGGTTGTCGTCGTAATCTCGAACTGCTTCAGGACGCCGGTGTCGGAATAATAAGCGGCGCTGTCGAGAATGCCGTTCTTCGTCGTACCCGTCGAGGTGTCGAAAAGCGCCGTCTTGTTGTCGACCTGAATATCGATGGTCTTGACCGCAACATTGCCCGCGCCATCGCGGATAAAGGAGCCGACGACCTGTTTGATGATTGGCGTGAGATTGCCGGTGGCGTCGCTGATCTTGCCCTTCAGCCAGTTTTCGCCGGAGAAGGAGGCGGATTCGCCGATGCTCTTCAACTGGTCCTGAAGCTGGCTGATTTCTTCCTGGATTTTCGCCTTGTCGACGCCGGCTTCGCGGGCCGCAACCAGCTTCTTGCTGATTTCCTTGACGACATCGACTGTGGTTTCCATGGCCGAATAAGCGGTGTCGACCTTTGCTGCGCCGAGGCCGAGGGCGTCCTGAACGGCGGAAAGCGCACCATTGTCAGAGCGCATGGTGGTCGCAATCGACCAATAGGCGGCGTTGTCGGAGGCGGTCTTGACACGCAGGCCGGAGGAGACACGCGATTGCGTTTCTTCCATGCTGCTGCCGATGGCGCGAAGGGTCTGCAGGGCGGCCATTGCCGCGACGTTCGTCAAAATGCTGGTCATAATTATTTGCCCCTTGATTGGCTGAAATGAAAAGGGACATTCCGGATTGCCGCCGGGAACGATCGCGCGGCTTGATGCCTGTTAACCTCTTTTTCGTCTTGGTTAACCAATCGTTTCGATGACTAGGTTTTAGGCGGCAAATGGTTAACAAAGCCTAAATCAACGGAACGAGAAATTAAGGAACGATAATTTTTCTTAACGATAATGAAAAAAGCCGCGCTTGGAGCGCGGCTTTTCAGTCTTGAAAGGCTTTTTCCGATTAACGGAAGAGCGACAGGATGTTCTGCGAGTCGCTGTTTGCGATCGAGAGCGACTGGATTGCCAGCTGCTGCTGCGTCTGCAGGGCCTTCAGCTTGGTGGACTCTTCGTTCATCTCGGCGTCGACGAGGCGGCCGATACCGCTGTCGATCGAGTCGGACAGCTTGGAAACGAAGTTTTCCTGCAGCTTGAGGCGGGAAGACACGGCACCCAGTCCTGCGGCTGCGCTTGTTGCGCCTTCGAGCTGGTTATCGACATGCGAGATCAGCTGGTCGAGAACATCTTCGCTGGTTGCTGTCGCACCCAGGTTGAAAGCGGTCTTCATGGCGTCAAGCTTGGTGATGTCCAGGTTGAGAACCGATGTACCGGAAGCATAGACGGCTGCGGTCGTCGTCAGTGCAGCGGGAACAGCGGCATTGAGAGTTGCACCAGTGGCGTCAGTTGTCTGGAGCCACTTGTTCTCGCCAACCTGCTTGTAGAAGTCCGTGCCATCGCTCCAGACGCCGTTTGCGCCTTCGGAGAAGGTCGCACCGAGCGTCGTCGTTGCGGTGCGGAAAGTGCCGTCGGTCCATTTTGCGACGTCGGCGCGCAGTGCGTCCGCATCGAGAATGCCCTGCTTGTTGCCGCTGACATCGACGAGAACGTTCGAGCCGTCGAGAGTGACGTCGATGGACTGAACCTTGACGTTGCCGTCAGAGCTGCGGGTGAAGGAACCGACGATCTGCTTGTTGACGGAAACGCCGGTTGCGAGGTCGCCGGCCGTTGCGGCGGTTTTGCCGATAACGCCCTTGAGCCAGTTTTCACCGGAGAAGGAAGCCGAGTCGGTGATGGACTTCAGCTGATCCTGAAGCTGCGTGATTTCTTCCTGGATCTTGGCGCGGTCTACACCAGCTTCGCGCGAAGCGACCAGCTTGTTCTTGATTTCCTTGATGACGTCGATCGAGGATTCAAGGCCGGCATAAGCCGTATCAACCTTGGCGGCGCCGAGGCCGAGAGCGTCCTGAACGGCGGAAAGAGCGCCATTGTCCGAACGCATGGTGGTCGCGATCGACCAGTAAGCGGCGTTGTCGGAAGCCTGGCCAACGCGGAGGCCGGACGAAACACGGTCCTGAGTGGCTTCCATGTTCTGGCCGATAGAGCGCAGCGTCTGGAGAGCAGACATAGCTGCAATGTTGGTAAGAATGCTAGTCATGATAGATTTGCCCCTTGAATGGCTGATTAAAGAAGGGACATTCCGGTCTCACCGGGAACGGCGCACAGCATCATGCCTGCTAACCGGCTGATTTTTAAAGGTTAGCTCACCGTTTCGATGGCCTTAGCTAATCCCGCTTTGGTTAATGAAGCCCTAAGCCGGCAGCAAAATCGCACATCTTTTGATTTAATTTTTCAACCATCGCGCGCACGCGCGCGTAAAGCAAAGACCTTAAAAAACAGATAAGGCCGCATCCTTTTTAAAAAGATGCGGCCTTTGTCTGTATGGTTGGCTCAGCCTCCAACCATTTTTTCCTATCGTACCAGATGCCCGGTCAGCCCCCGTACACCTGGTCTCGATATTGGATCCCCCAGCCCCTTAAGGGCTATGAGATGCCGCCTCTTAACGGAAGAGCGACAGGATGTTCTGCGAGTCGCTGTTTGCGATCGAGAGCGACTGGATTGCCAGCTGCTGCTGCGTCTGCAGAGCCTTCAGCTTGGTGGACTCTTCGTTCATGTCGGCGTCGACGAGGCGGCCGATACCGCTTTCGAGCGAGTCGGACAGCTTGGAAACGAAGTTCTGCTGCATATCCAGTCGCGAAGATACGGCGCCCAGCTTTGCGGCTGCGCTTGTCGCTGCTTCGAGCTGGCCATCAACATGCGAGATCAGCTGGTCGAGAACGTCTTCGCTGGTTGCTGTCGCACCCAGGCCGAAATCGGTCTTCATGGCGTCAAGCTTGGTGAGATCCAGGTTGAGAACCGATGTGCCGGAAGCATAGACGGCTGCGGTCGTCGTCAGTGCAGCGGGAACAGCGGCATTGAGAGTTGCACCAGTGGCGTCAGTTGTCTGGAGCCACTTGTTTTCGCCAACCTGCTTGTAGAAGTCCGTGCCATCGCTCCAGACGCCGTTTGAGCCTTCGGAGAAGGTCGCGCCGAGCGTCGTCGTTGCGGTGCGGAACGTACCATCGGTCCATTTTGCAACGTTTGCCTTCAGGGCGTCGGCATCGAGGATACCCTGCTTGTTGCCGCTGACATCGACGAGAACGTTCGAGCCGTCGAGAGTGACGTCGATGGACTGAACCTTGACGTTGCCCTCAGAGCTACGGGTAAAGGAACCGACGATCTGCTTGTCGATGGAAACGCCGGTTGCCAGGTCGCCGGCCGTTGCGGCGGCTTTGCCGATAACGCCCTTGAGCCAGTTTTCACCGGAGAAGGAAGCCGAGTCGGTGATGGACTTCAGCTGGTCCTGGAGCTGCGTGATTTCTTCCTGGATCTTGGACTTGTCAGCCGTCGATTCCTGGGCGGTGATGAGCTTGTTCTTGATTTCCTTGATGACGTTGATCGAGGATTCAAGGCCGGAAGAGGCGGTGTCGACCTTGGCGGCGCCGAGGCCCATCGCGTCCTGTACGGAAGACAGAGCTGCATTGTCCGAACGCATGGTGGTCGCGATCGACCAGTAAGCAGCGTTGTCGGAGGCAGAGCTTACGCGCTGACCCGTCGAGATACGGCTCTGCGTGTCTTCCATGCTGGAAGAGATCGAACGCAGCGTCTGAAGAGCGGACATTGCGTTAATGTTGGTGAGAATGCTTGCCATAGTAAATGTGTCCCTTGTTTACGAGATACTGGAGTGGGGACATTCCGGACTTTGTATTACCGGTCGCAACGTTTCGGCTTCATGCCACTCGGTTCAGAAATACTTAGTTTCGGAAACCAAACCCGTTGTGTGTGGGGCAAATCTCGCAGCGAAAAATTGCCCAATGATTAATTTGAACGTTAAGAAATACTGGAAAATACTTATGGTTAGTTTTGGATTTATCTTATTGGTGAGTTTTAAATTTAAAAATATAGTTACCAATTCATCAGTAAGGCTGGTAACCAAAGCGTTAAAACGCAAAAATCCCGCAGCCTTTGGGCATGCGGGGTTAAAGAACAGGGTTAAGCGGTGTCAGTCCGGCACAGATTGCCGTTAGTTGAACGATCTGACGAGGCTGCCGACAAGCAGGTTCCAGCCGTCGATCAGCACGAAAAACAGGATCTTGAACGGCAGCGAAATGGAGGTGGGCGGCAGCATCATCATGCCCATCGCCATGGTAATGGTGGCGACGATCAGATCGATGACCAGGAAAGGCAGGATGATCAGGAAACCGATCTCGAAACCGCGCCGGATTTCCGACAGCATGAAGGCAGGAACCAGCACGCGGTAGTCAACGACGTTGTTGGTCATCACTTCCTGTCCGCGCTCGCGGGCGATATCGACGAAGAGCTTCAGATCCTTGTCACGCGTATTGGCGTTCATGAAGGTGCGGAAGGGTTCGGCGATGCGCTCTACGGCCTGCTGTTCGTTGATCTGGTTCTGCAAAAGCGGCTGCACGCCGTCCGTCCAGGCTTTGTCGAAGGTCGGCGACATGACGTAGAAGGTCATGAACATCGCCATCGACAGCAGGATCATGTTGGACGGGGTCGATGCAAGCCCCATGCCTGAGCGCAGGATCGAAAAGGCGATCACGAAGCGCGGAAAGCTCGTGACCATGATCAGAATGCCGGGCGCGACGGAGAGAACCGTCAGAAGACCGAAGGTACGGATGATCCATGCCGCGACGGATCCGTCTATCTGCGTATTGAACAGGTCGGACGGAAATTGCTGGGCATTGGCAAGACCCGGCAAGACAAGGAGGACGGCGATGGTAACAAGAAATCGAATCATTCGATGACAAAGGTCCGGAACATGACCTTGGATACGCGCCCTTGAGAGCGCAGGTCAACTCGTTCCTGAATGTCATCCTTAAGATATTGAAAGCCACGCGGCCCTTCCAGCTGCTGAAGGGAGACGGTGCGGACATAGGCCATGATATCCTGATGGATATCCTCGGCGAGACCCACTTCCACCGGCCCCTTGAACATCAGCGCCACTTCAAGCCGCACCCAGTTCGTCGCAGGGTAGGCGAGGTTGGTGGTGATGGGGTCGAGCTGGACGATGCCGTTCGCCTCGTCGGAAATTTTTTCGATGCCTTCGGCGTCTTTGCCACCCTTTTCACCGGCAGCTTCCGGCGCTTTCGCAGCCGTATCGGCGCCGGCGATCCTGGGGGCGATCATACCGCCCACAAGCCAGCCGCCGCCTGCACCGAGCAATGTGAGGATAGCAACGCCGGCGATGGTCATGACCAGCGGGGAGGACTTTTTCTTGCTCTCAGCCTGTTCGTTTTCCATGGATCAGTCCCGTTCCCGCATGCCGGCGTCAGAGGGGCGAGAACAGGTCGACGACCTGCTGACCGACCGGCGGTTGCTGCACTTCCGTCAGACGGCCGCGACCGCCATAGGAGATGCGTGCTTCGGCGATGCGCTCGTAGGAGATCATGTTCTGCGCATCGACATCCTGCGGCCTGACGATACCGCCGACATTAAGGATACGGATTTCGTGGTTGACGCGCACTTCCTGCGAACCGCTGATGATGAGGTTGCCGTTTTCGAGAATGCCGGTCACCACGGCGGCCACGAGGAGCGTCAGCTTCTCGGAGCGCTTGGTCTTGCCCTTGGCCTGGGTGTCGGTATCGGAACCGTAATTGATGCTGGAATCGGCCTTCGGGTTCCAGCCAAGGATCTCCGCATTGGCCTTCCAGTTCAGGCCGCTGGAATTCGTGCGGTTACGTTCCGTTTCATTATCGAAATCGGCCTTGTCGTTGATCTGGATGTTGACGGTCAGGATGTCGCCGATATTCAGCGCGCGCAGATCCTTGAACAGTGCTCCCTGGCTGTCGCTCCACAGCGAATAGCCGCTGGCCATGTGTTTTGGCTGCTTGGGATACATGCCCATTTGCGGCGTCTGGCTGAATTGCAGGCCGCTGCCGATCGGGCTCATCGCGGGCGCATTGCCGATTTCCTTCAGGGTCTGGTTGTTCTGGCAGCCGGCCAGCAGAGCGAGCGGCAGGAGGAGGGCCGGAAGACGACGCGTGCTCATGAAGGATCCTTCGAAGTGTTTTTGTCAGTTGCCTGCGACATGATGCCGGCGACGGTTGCGGCTTTCTGCGCATCCATTTCGCTGAGGATGAGACCGGATTGGCGCGGCGGCAGCTGCATGATGATGGCGGCGGCAATCTCCACATGCATCTTTTCAAGCTGCGGTGCGGCGGCGTCCGCCTTCATCGTCTTGTAGATGTCGACGAGATTGCTTTTTGCCTGATTGAGGAAATGCTCGCGCCGCGCCAGCCAGTCCTCATATTCCGCCTTGCGGTCTTCCAGCACGGCAATGCGCTCGTTGACATCCGACTGAAGCTTTTCAAGCTCCTGCTTCTGCATCAGATAACGCTGGTCGCGGGCGGCATCGGCGATGTTGGTGCAGAATTTCTGGATCTCATCCTGCGTACTGAGTTCCGACACCACGTTCTGCTGGCTTTCCGCGCCGGCGGCCGGCAGCAGGAAAAGCAGCGATGCCACCGCTGCGAAGCGGGCAAGGCCATTCGAGAAATGGTTTTTCTTCAGACTTTTCATCATTGCAGCACAAGCTCCGCCTGAAGGGCGCCGGCGGATTTGATGCCTTGCAGAATGGCGATGATGCCATCCGCCTTGAGCCCGATGCTGTTGAGACCGGCAACCAGCGTGCGAAGGTCAGGCCCTTCGACGATGGCGACCTTGCTGCCTTCCTGCATTGCCATGATATCCGTCTGCGGCTGCACGGCCGTCTGGCCGCGCGAGAATGGCGCCGGCTGGATGACCTGCGGCGATTCGGTCACCTGGACTGTCAGCGTTCCATAGCTTACGGCGACGCGGGAGATGCGCACATCCGCACCGATGACGATCGTGCCCGTACGCTCGTTGATCACGACCTTTGCCGGCGTATCCGTCTCCACCGTCAGGTTCTCGATTTCCGCCATCAGGCGGGTGAGATCGGCGGTGCGGGGCTTCTGCACCGCGATTTCCTGCGAATCGCGCGGCTCGGCGATCGGATCGCCGTAGCGGGCGCGCGCAAAGGCGTTGACGACATCGGCGACCCGTACTGCAGTCGAAAAATCGGGATTGCGCAGCTGAAGGACGAGATTGACCGAATCCTTGAACTTCGACGGCAGCTCACGCTCGATGATCGCGCCGTTCGGCACGCGTGCGGAGGTTGTCACGCCCTGCGTCAGCGTCGCAGCGTCGCCCTGGGCCGAAAAGCCGTTGACGATCAGCGCACCCTGCGCGACCGCATAGATCTGCCCGTCAGCACCGGAGAGCGAGGTCATGATGAGTGTACCGCCGCGCAGCGAGTTTGCGTCACCCAGCGAACTGACCGTCACGTCGACGCGGCTGCCGGGGCTGGCGAAGGGCGGCAGATTGGCCGTCACCATCACGGCGGCGATGTTCTTGGCGTTTGACTGGCCGCCCTGCGTGGTGATGCCGAGATTCTGCAGCATCGCGCGCATGGATTGCTCGGTAAACGGCGAGGACCGCAGGCTGTCGCCCGTGCCCTGCAAACCGACGACGAGACCATATCCGATCAGCTGGTTGTCCCGTCCGGCCTGCAGCGATGCGATATCCTTGATGCGGGACGTATCGGCATGGGCTGCGGGCATGGAAAGGAACGGCTGGGCTGAAAACAGAATGGCCGCGGCTATGATACGAAGCACTCTCATTTCGCCATCACCTGAATGGTTCCGTCCTTCATGACCGTGCCACTGACCATCACGCCGGAATCGATGTTGCGCACGCGTACGACCTCGCCGAGCGATCCATCGGTCATCGGCGTTCCCGAAGCCATCAGCGTCATGTTGCCGATGGTGAAGACGAGCTTGACGCTGGTGCCGCGCACGACGAGCGAGGGTTCGCGCAGGGCCGCGACGGGAATGGTGCGGCCGGGAAGCAGGGTCTGCTTGGAGATCATGCCTTCGACTTCGCTGATGTCGCTGGCATAGCCCGAGGAAATATTGGGGTTGGTCACTTCCACCGGCTTCACCTGTTCGGGCGTGATCGTCTCGCCGGGATAGATGGTACGTGTGGGAACCAGCGCCATCGGCGCCTGGGCCAGAGCCGGCACCGATGCGGGCGCAAAAACCCCCAGTGAAAAGGCAGACGCCAGGCACATACGGACGAGCGCCGTTCTGTAGCTGCTATTGTTCCGGCCAAACCTCATGTTCGCCTGCCTTTCCGTTCTTACTTCAGGTTCTTGCTGACAATCGAAGCCATTTCGTCAGCGGTGGTGATGACCTTGGAATTCATCTCATAGGCGCGCTGCGCCGTGATCAGGTCGGTGATTTCCTTGACGGCGTCGACGTTCGAGCCTTCGAGGTAGGATTGCTTGATGTAGCCGTAGCTCGGATCGTCAGGCACGCCGATGACCGCGTCGCCGGAAGCCGGCGTCTGCGCAAAGAGGTTGTCGCCGAGTGGCTTGAGGCCCGCTTCGTTGGCGAAGTTGGCGATGGTGAGCTGGCCGAGTTCGGTGAATTCAGCGGCATTGCCGATACGGGCCGTCACCTGACCCGTGCGGGTAACGGTGATGTCCTGCGCGTCGGTCGGGATATTGATGTTCGGAATGACGTTATAGCCATCGACCGTCACGAGATTGCCATCGGCATTCTTGTTGAAGGCGCCGGCGCGGCTGTAGAGCGTCGAACCGTCGGCCGCCTCGATCTGGAACCAGCCCTGTCCGATGATCGCCACATCAAGCTTGTTGCCGGTTTCGATCAGGTTGCCCTGGGTGTGGATGTTGCGCACGGCCGAAGTCTGCACGCCGAGACCGATATTGGCGCCTTCCGGCACGATCGCCTGGTTGGCCCGGTTCGGCACGCCCTGCATGCGCTCGGTCTGGTAGAGCAGATCGGTGAACTCCGCACGCGCGCGCTTGTAGCCGGTGGTGTTGATGTTGGCGATGTTGTTGGCGATGACTTCCAGATTGGTCTGCTGGGCGTCCATACCGGTGGCAGCGATTGCAAGAGCTCTCATGTCAATATTCCTGCTGGGCTAGATCTGCATCTTGGTAATGTCGAGATAGGCCGACACGATCTTGTCGCGCAGCGCGATGGCGGTCTGCAGCGACTGCTCGGCCGAAAGCACGGCATCGACCACTTCGCGCGTATTCGCCTTGCCCTGAATGCCTTCGAAGGAGGCAACTTCCGCCTTCTTCAGGTTGTTCATCGCATCGATCGATACGTTGCCGAGAACGCTTGCGAAGCTTGCACCCGTCTGCTGGGCGGGCGTCGTCTGCTGGCTGCCGAAAACGCTTTCCGTCAGCGAGGAAACGCCGCTTGCGCCGCGCGTGAGCGAAAGGGAGCTGAGTTGCTTGATGCCGTCGATCATTGCGATGCCTTCAGAAGGTCGATGGTGGATGCGACGAGGTCGCGTGTCTGGCGGATGACCTGAAGATTGGCGTCGTAGCTGCGGTTGGCTTCGCGCATGTCGGCCATTTCAATCAGGATGTTGACGTTCGGCATCTTCACCATGCCGTTGGTATCGGCGGCAGGGTTGCCGGGATCGTATTCATTGACGAAGTCGCCTCGGTCGACGCCAAGCTTCTTCACCGTCACGCGTTCCACGCCGCTGGCGCGGTCGAGCTCCGAGCCGAAGGTGACGGTCTTGCGGCGATAGGGGTCGGCGCCCGGGGTGTCGCCGGTCGATCTGGCGTTGGCGATGTTTTCGGACACGATGCGCAGTCGTGTGGACTGCACTTCCAGGCCGCTGCCCGCGATCTTGCTCGCCGCACTCAAGGGATCCATGGCTTACCTCTTTACCGTCATCAGCATCATGCGATGGAAGGATTTGACGAGATTGGCGTTCAGGTCGTACTGCCGCTTGATCTCGCCGGTCTTGGTCATTTCTTCCGCAAGCGCGACCGAATTGCCCGATTCCTGCATGCCGATCTCGTTATTGACCGGGTTGTCGCGCAGAGCGATGTTTTCGCTAAGGGCGCTTGCACCGAAATGGGCGGGATGGGTCTTCGCCATGCCGACCTGCTGGTCGGTGGCCTGCATCACGGCTTCAAAAGGGCTGACATCCTTGGCGCGGAACTTCGGTGTGTTGGCGTTGGCGATGTTGGTCGCCACTACTTCCTGCCGCACGCTCAGCCATTCCGCTTGGCGGGATGCCAGATCGAACAGTTGAATCGGTTGCATAGACTTCTCCATCTCGTATGGCCCGAACCTACGGCGCTAATCTTGCGTCAGACTTGCGGGGAGGGCGAAGATGCGGAGAAGGGGAGAATGTGATCTCGAAGGCTGTCGTGGAAACGAAAAAGGCACACCGCATATGCGGTGCGCCTTGGGATATCAAAACCTCTCCGTCATGCCGGACTAAATCCGGCATCCAGCCCGGTGTGCGGATGCTAAATCATTGCCAAATCTTACAGCAATACGCGCTGAATATTTGACTACTTCTCGGGATGATAGGTCTTCCCGGAAGAGGTCTCTATCAGCCATTGGCCGCCACGCTGCTCGATCTTCGTCAGGCGCGCATTGTCGGGCAATGTGGAGCCGACCCGCACCACATACATGCCCGATCCGTCTTCGATCAATGCGCGGCCGTTGGAAACATGCAGCAGGCGGAAGGAGGTCTGGCCGGGGAAGGGCTGGTCTTCAAGCCCGGCGGCAAGGTCGTTCTGTTTTTCCTTGCCGTTTCCGCTGACGGTCGCCGTTGTCAGCATATCCGGCAATTCCGCCGGTGGCGGCATGTCTTCCTTGTTGCGGTTGGTCATGGCCATGGGCGAAACACTGAAGACTTCACGCGGGCCGGTGTGGGGCAGGTCGCGCGTGCGATCGCCGCCTGCCACCTTTATCCCGAACTTGTCTTCGTTGAAGAACACATACCACGGAAAGAAGGCCGCAGCGGCGGCAAGCCCTATTCCGGTCCACGCCAGAATACGGTCGAGCGTGAAAAAAGGAGGCTGCGGCCGCGCATCCGCAACATCGCCATTGTCGATCTGATTCTTCTTCACGGATCAGCCTCTCATTCTCGGGTTTACCTGCGGCTGATTATTTTGCACTCCGCCACGCAGCGCAGTCGCCAGATCGGCATAGGCGTCCTGCGCCGCCGGTTCGTTCGGAAGCTGTTTCAGCGTTTCATAGATGATGGGAACCTGCTTCACCGCCATGTCGAGATCGGGGTCGGTCCCTGGACGATAGCCGCCGATCAGCCGTAGATCCCGCGTTTCCTCAAATCGGTGCACCAGCGCCTTGAGGCGCGAGACCAGCTTTTCCTGATCCGGCGTCCAGGCCTTCTTGGCCAGACGCGAGATCGAAGCGAGCGGATTGATCGGCGGATAGCGGCCTTCTTCGGCGAGGCTGCGATCCAGCACGATATGGCCGTCGAGAATACCGCGGGTCGAATCGGCAATCGGATCATTGTGATTGTCGCCGTCGACCAGAATGGAGACGATGGCGGTGATGGTGCCGGTGCCTTCGGCGCCGGGTCCGGCCCGCTCGAGAAGGCGCGGCAATTCGGTAAAGACCGAGGCTGGGTAACCGCGCGCTACCGGCGGCTCGCCCGAAGCGACCGCCACTTCCCGGATCGCATGGGCGAAACGGGTGACGCTGTCGATGATGAGAAGGACGTTGTCGCCCTGGTCGCGGAAATGTTCGGCGATGGTGACGGCGGAAAGCGGGGCCATCTTGCGCAGCATCGGGCTTTCATCGCTGGTTGCGACGACGGCGATGGATTTGCCCATGTTCTCGCCCATCGTGTCTTCGATGAATTCCCGCACTTCGCGGCCGCGCTCGCCTACCAGCCCGATGACGACCTTGTCGAACGCGTCGGCCTTGGCGAGCATCGACAGCAGCGTGGATTTACCCACACCCGAACCGGCGAAAATGCCGAGGCGCTGACCGAGGCACAGGGGCGAAAATATATCGATCGCCCGCACGCCGGTTTTAAAGGGCGTTTCC
This sequence comes from Agrobacterium tumefaciens, assembly GCA_025560025.1. Classification (NCBI taxonomy): domain Bacteria; kingdom Pseudomonadati; phylum Pseudomonadota; class Alphaproteobacteria; order Hyphomicrobiales; family Rhizobiaceae; genus Agrobacterium; species Agrobacterium tumefaciens. The sequence continues at coordinate 215,705 of CP048485.1, forward strand.
ACGCGCTTGCGCGTCATCGAAGGCGGCGCATTGTTGGAAATCGAACGACGCTCAGTGCCCGAGGCAAGCGGGCCTTTACCGTCGATGGGTTCGCCAAGCGCATTGATGGTGCGCCCGCACCAGCTGTCGTCAGGCGCGACGCGGAATGCACCCTTGCGAATGACGGTGTCGTGAATGCCGATCGGTTCGCCCGGTTCGATCGGGCAGACATAGCAGATGTCCGGTTCCACCCGCACCACTTCGCCGAGATGAATGCCGGTCGCGCTGCGATGGGCGACGAATTCGCCAAGCCTCACATGCCGTGAAAGGCCGGAAACCGTATAGTGTCCGGCGGCGATGGTACGGACATGACCGCCCGGCGACACGGAAAACTCCGGATCGGCATAGTGCCCGGCAAGGCTTGCCAGCTGGGCGAGCTTCGGAGAGATCGCGTGGGCCGAGAGCATGGATTCCGGCATTGTCATCACTCAGTTCCTCAACGCGCGCCGCCAAGCGTCTTGATCCCCTCACCGAAGGTGGATTCGGTGTCGCGCATCAGCGAGGAAATGCTCTCGAAGGCCCTGTTGACCTGAATGAGCTGCGTCATCTGCGAAATGCCGTTGACGTTCGATTCTTCCAGATAACCCTGAACAACGCCGACCTCATGGTTGTTGACGACCGGTGTCGGCTGGGCAACGGGCTTTACGCCGCTATTGGGATGACGCAGGAAGCCTTGCGAGAAATCCGCCTGGAAGATGCCGAGCGTGGCGACGATGTTTTCGTTCTGCCTGATGGCGCCGTCGAGACCGACGGTGATCGGGCCGCCATTCGCATTGAGCTGGATGGGGCCGCCGCCCGCGTCAAGGACGGGATAACCGCTCGAAGAGATCAGCGCGCCGTCCGGGCGCATGGTGAAGCGGCCGTCGCGGGTCAGAATCTGGCCATCGGGCGTATCCAGCGAGAACCAGGCATCGCCCTTGATGGCGAAATCGAAGGAATTGCCGGTCTGTTCAAAAGCGCCCTGGCGGGTGGAGAGATAGTCGTTGCCCTGTGAAACGAAGGCCACCTTGGCATTCATGTCATTATGGTTCTTGGCGACCATTTCGTCGAATTTCACTTCGGAGCCGCGGAAACCGACCGTGTTCACATTCGCCATATTGTCGGAAATGGTGGTGAGACGACGCTCCAGCGCGATCTGCGAGGACAGGGCGACATATAGTCCGGATTGCATATCATTTGCCTCCGAGTTTCAGGGAGTTGATGGAGATCAGCAGGTCAGGGGAAATGCCGTAGCCGCTGGAGGAGCCGAAAACGGCAAGAGGATCGTAGGTCGTTGAGGGATTTTGCATTTCCCACATGATGGTGAAACGCTCGAGCAGCTTGCCGACCTTTTCAGGATCCTGCAGATCTTTGATATTGATGGTTTTTTCGATGAGAGCGGCCTGTTTCTCGACATCTGCTGCCGCAAATTCGTCGGGCAGGTTGTAGGCCGTGCGAAACACCTGCGCGAGCGCGTCGTCGGCCAGAAAGTCGAGGCCCGATTTGATATTCGGCGCCATGCGCTCGAAATAAAGGGCAAGACGGACGCCGTTATTGTCGTCACCCGCCTCCTGTTCAAGGGTCTGGCGTGTATATTTGCTGATGACGCCGGACTGCGCCGCCTCAGTTGCGGTCGTGGCTGCCCCGAAGCTTACAAAGTCCAGCGATTTTGCAAGATCGGCATAACGACTATCGGAAAGCTTGTTGGCAAAGGCGTCCTTGCTGGTTGTGCCTTCCGTCAGCACCTTGCGGATGAAGGCTTTCGCGTAGGCCATGTCCTCGAGGCCGTGGGCTTTCAGCGCATAATTATAGAGACGGGTGTCGGCCATGAAATCGTCGATGGATTTCACATCGCCGATTTTCGACCGGTAATATTCGGTCTCGCGCGCCACGTCGGGTTGCTTCGACACGCGCTCAAGCGACTTGCCGATGTCCTGACTGATCAGTCTGTAGCTGGTGTAGGTGGAAGTCACTGAACCGCCGCTCTCGTTTGATCCCGATCTCAAGACGCACGTCCGCCTTTGCCGGCATAGTGCCGCAGCTTGCTTGTGCGAAACTGGCTGATGGGGAAGCGAGCAGGAGGCCTCGCGGACAGGTTCACGCAAGCCACATTTTCTAGAGATGGCGGCATGGAACACTGTTCGGGCGTGGTCGATCAATGAATATTGTAATTGGACTTATAATCACTTTCGGCTGCATCATCGGCGGCTACATGGCGATGGGCGGCCATCTGGACGTGCTGGTTCAGCCGTTCGAATTGTTGATTATCGGTGGCGCCGGCCTCGGCGGCTTCATCATGGCGAACCCGATGAAGGTCGTGAAGGATTCGGGCAAGGCGCTCGGAGAGGCCTTCAAACATTCGGTGCCCAAGGAGCGAAACTATCTCGACGTGCTCGGCGTGCTTTATTCGCTGATGCGCGACCTGCGCACGAAGTCGCGCAACGAGATCGAGGCCCATATCGACAATCCAGAAGAATCCTCGATCTTCCAGAGCGCACCTTCGGTCCTGAAGAACAAGGAACTGACCTCGTTCATCTGCGACTATGTCCGCCTGATCATCATCGGCAACGCCCGCAGCCATGAAATCGAAGCGTTGATGGATGAGGAAATCGAAACCATCCTGACCGACAAGCTGAAGCCATACCACGCGATCACCACCATGGGCGATTCCTTCCCCGCCATCGGTATCGTCGCGGCGGTTCTCGGTGTCATCAAGGCCATGGGCAAGATCAACGAATCGCCGGAAGTTCTGGGTGGCCTGATCGGCGCCGCACTCGTCGGCACCATGCTCGGCATCATCCTGTCCTATTCGATCTGCAATCCGCTCGCCTCGCAGGTCAAGATCGTCCGCACCAAGCAGCACCGCCTCTACATCATCGTCAAGCAGACGCTGATCGCCTATATGAACGGCTCGGTGCCGCAGGTCGCGCTCGAATATGGCCGCAAGACTATCTCCAACTATGAGCGGCCGTCCATCGACGCCGTCGAGCAGGAGATGATGAACCCCGGCGGCGAAAACAAGGCGGCATGACGATGGCTAAAGCTGCACCCCAAAGAGCCCCCGCCATCGATACTGCCCTGCTCGCGAAACTCACGGGAGGGCTTTCCGACCGCAGGACGATCGCCAAGATCGGTTCCGATATCGGCCATCTCTACAGCGAATTCCTGCCGGACATCTTTCACAGCGAGACCGGCATTGCGATAGAGGTCGAATATCTCGGTTCCGAATCGGGGCTGATGACCGATCTCATCGCCAATGTCGGACAGAATGTCGCCGTCGCCGATTGTTCGCTGCGCAACTGGTGCCCCAATTTCATGATGGCTGTCGGCAACGGCTTCGTCATCGCGCTCATGGAGCGCATGTTGGGTGCGGCCCCTGACACCATCGGCGAGCCTGATGAGCGCAGCCTGTCCCATATCGAGCTCGACCTTGCGGCCATGGTTCTCGGACGCATCGCGGGTGTCCTGCGCTCGGGCGTCAACGCTCCTGGTGGTTTCGAGGCAACCATCGATCCGCCCTTCAACGCCAATGGAAAAAGCGCCTTCGACGAAATGATCGCCGGCCTTTACGGCGTTACCATTCGCATGAAGATCAATATCGGTAAGGTCTCGTCGGAATTTTCTCTCATCGTTCCGCAGCGGCCCCTGCTCAAGACATCCATCGTCGCTCCCAAGGCTTCAGCCCAGGCGCTGAAGAAGCAGGAAGAATGGATGGATATGATTTCGCAGCAGGTGAAAAGATCGCAGGTAACGCTAGAGGCGCGCATCAAGCTCGAAACGCTGACCCTGCGGACGATCTCCAGGCTGGTGGCCGGCGACGTCATTCCGTTTCAGGATCTGAAGCAGGACGATATCGGCGTCGAGGTCAGTGCCAACGGCTCCAAACTCTATAATTGCGAATTCGGCAAGTCCGGTGACCGCTACATGGTTCGGGTAAAGAACAATGTCAGCACGGACGACGAGATTCTGCGACATTTGATGGGTTAAATCCTGCCCCGGCCTTTTGGGGTTTTGGGCAGGTTGACGCAAGTTTCAAAGGGAATAATCAGCGCATGGCTACGAAGAAAACACCTGTGACCGATGATGCGGTACTGCCGTCGCTTGAAGACAGCGGCGACATCGACCAGGCTATCGGCGATCTGCGCGGCGTCCTCAAGACGGATGCGGAAGGTTCGCTATCCGATTTTGGTGACTTCGGCGATTTCGGAAGCGCGGACGATGCTTCCGCAGACAACGACCTTTCCGCCTTCGGTGGCGGGTCGACCGATTTTGCGATGGATGATTTTGCCGCTGCCCCGCAGGTTGCGGGCGTCAAGGCGCCGCTTGGCAGCGGATTGTCCGACAATATGGACCTGATCATGGATATCCCGATCGATGTCCAGATCGTTCTCGGCACCAGCCGGATGCTGGTCTCGGGTCTGATGAGCCTCGAGGAAGGTGCGACGATTGCGCTAGACCGCAAGATCGGCGAACCGGTTGAAATCATGGTGAATGGCCGCCGTATTGCGCGCGGTGAAATAACGGTACTTGAAGACGACGATACGCGCTTCGGCGTAAAATTGATTGAAGTAATGAGTACGAGAAAAGCCTGATCCCTGTGGGGACGGAGAGGAAAGACCATGATGGACTTCGAGGATTTCGGTAACCCCCTGGCAGGGAAGCCGTTGTCTCAGGCCGACAAGGCGGCCGCGGTGCTTCTTGCCATGGGCAAGGGCGTCGCCGGCAAGCTGCTGAAGTTTTTCACGCAGCACGAATTGCAGCTGATCATTTCCTCGGCCCAGACGCTGCGCGTCATTCCCCCGGACGAACTCGCACAGATCGTGGCGGAGTTCGAAGACCTGTTCACCGAAGGAACGGGTCTGATGGACAATGCCAAGGCGATCGAAAGCATTCTCGAAGAAGGCCTGACACCGGAGGAGGTCGACAGCCTTCTTGGCCGCCGTGCAGCCTTCCAGGCCTATGAGGCGTCGATCTGGGACCGCCTGCAGGAAGCCGAGCCGGAATTCGTCGGCAAGTTCCTGCTGCGCGAGCATCCCCAGACCATCGCCTATATCCTCTCCATGCTGCCGTCGTCCTTCGGCGCCAAGGTACTTCTCACCATTCCGGAAGAACAGCGCGCCGATATCATGAACCGTACGGTGAACATGAAGGAAGTCAGCCCCACGGCTGCGCAGATCATCGAGAAGCGTGTGGTCAACCTCATCAACGAGATCGAGGCAGAGCGCAATGCGGGCGGTTCCACCAAGGTTGCCGATCTGATGAACGAAATGGAAAAGCCGCAGGTCGACACGCTGCTCAGCTCGCTCGAAACGCTGAGCAAGGAAGCCGCCAACAAGGTCAAGCCGAAGATCTTCCTCTTCGACGACATCATGTTCATGCCGCAGCGCAGCCGCGTCCTGCTGCTCAACGATGTCTCGGCGGATGTTCTCACCATGGCCCTGCGCAGCGCCACGGCGGAAATCAAGGAATGTGTCCTGTCGAGCATCAGCCCTCGCCAGCGCCGCATGATCGAATCGGATCTCGCCGTGCCGCAGGCCTCGGTCAACACCCGCGAAGTGGCGATCGCGCGCCGCGCCGTGGCACAGGAAGCTATCCGCCTGGCCAATTCCGGCCAGATTCAGCTGAAAGAAGCCTCGACGGACGAACAATCGGCGGCGGCTTAAGCGGAAGCCGGTTGATAACCCGCACCCTTGGCAGACGCGGCCATTGCGATGGCCGACCATGGGCGCTAGTTTCGGGATGACGGCCTGCCGGGATCGGCGGGCCTTTTTTTATCCCGGGAACGTGCCTTGGCAGACGATCAGGACAAGGACAGTAAAACAGAAGCCCCGACGGAGAAAAAACTCCGCGATGCGGCCGAAAAGGGCAACCTTCCATTTTCCCGCGAAGTGCCGATCTTTGCCTCGTCGCTCGCCTTTTACTGTTATCTGGTTTTCTTTCTGCCCGATGGTGCCGGTCGCATCGGTGTCACGCTGAAGGACCTGTTCGGCCAGCCCGAGCAATGGGATCTCAGCACCAGGCCGGACGCCCTGTCGCTGCTTTATTTTCTCGGCACATCCATGGCCTATCTGCTCATGCCGGCCATGATCATGTTCATCGTCTTCGGCCTCGCTTCGTCGTTTTTGCAGAACCTGCCGTCGCCGGTGCTTGAAAGGGTGCGCCCGCAATGGTCGCGTGTCTCGCCTGCAAAGGGTTTCACACGCATCTATAGCAAGCAGGGTTTCGTTGAATTCGGCAAATCGCTGTTCAAGATATTGATCGTTTCGGTGATCATGTTCTTTGCGCTGCGCGGCGATTTCTACAGTCTCATCGACCTGATGTTTTCCGATCCGCAGGTGATTTTCGTCAGGGTTGTCGAGATCGTCAAAAAAATGATGGTGGTGATCCTGCTGTCGACCGCGCTGCTCGCCGCCGTCGACCTTTTGTGGACGCGCCACCACTGGTTCAGCCAGCTGAAAATGACGAAGCATGAGGTGAAGGAAGAGTACAAGCAGTCGCAGGGCGACCCCGTGGTCAAATCGCGGCAGCGTTCGATCGCGCGTGACCGTGCCCGCCGCCGCATGATCAACAACGTGCCGCGCGCAACGCTTGTCATCGCCAACCCCACACACTTTGCGGTGGCGTTGCGTTATGTGCGCGAAGAAAGCGACGCGCCGATCGTCGTTGCCAAGGGCCAGGACCTTATCGCATTGAAAATCCGCGAGATTGCGGAAGAAAATAATATCCCCGTTTTTGAAGACCCACCGCTCGCACGCTCCATGTTTGCGCAAGTCTCGATCGATAGTGTGATTCCACCAGCCTTTTATAAGGCTGTGGCTGAACTCGTTCATCGGGTTTACGCCATGAAGTCATCGAAAATACGGGTTCAATAAAACCAATGAAAAAATCCGCCTATTCTGAACAGCGGGAAATGATCGTCGCAGAGGCGATCAACCCGATCGCCACCGAACTACGCCTGCTAGACCCGGCCGACCTGATTTCGCTGCTCAGATTCGAGTGCAATGGCAGCATAGCTGACCTCGTCTCGTCTGCCGCGGAACTCTATTATCATCCGGGCACGATCAACTTCGGCGCGGGTGGCGAATATAAGCTCGAATGGGAAGGCGCGCCGGAGATCACTCTGGATCTGGAGCTTAAGCCGAAGGGCGCCACGGTCTATGCGCGTTTGATTCTCGCGAACGACCATGCGGCGGTCGAGATCAACCATGTCTCGTTTCAGAACCCTTCCGAAAATCCGGACGAGAATACCGAATTTCTGCGTCAGAGCCTGATGGCGGCCCGATTCGTGCCGACCCGTCAGGGTGAAGCGGCCTGAACCAGACCACCGGACATTTTGATCGATTATCCGTCGTGCCTGCGAAAATCACGGGCGCGACGGCCTCATTGGGGCATTTTTTCGCCCGAGCTTGCCTGAAGCCTGCCGGTTTATGCAAAACCGTTCTGTGAAGCCAAGGAACGCCTTGCAAATCAACGTTGTTGTTTGTTACCTATCGCATTAACGATTTGTTAACGAACGGCAGGTCGCGGTGGCCAGTTTCAGCCATTGCCGATGCGCATGATGCCCCTGCTCGTTTTCGGCGCAGCGCCGGATTTTTCTGACATTTTGAATTGGGTGGATCCCATGACCAGCATTTTGACCAATGCGGCGGCAATGGCCGCGCTGCAGACCCTGCGCATGATCGACAAGAATCTGGAAACGACACAGGCGCGGGTGTCCTCCGGTTATCGTGTCGAGACTGCGGCGGACAATGCGGCCTACTGGTCCATCTCGACGACAATGCGCTCCGACAATAATGCGCTTTCCGCGGTGCAGGATGCCCTGGGTCTGGGCGCCGCCAAGGTCGACACTGCCTATGACGCGCTTGAAAGCACGATCGAGGTTGTCAAGCAGATCAAGGCCAAGCTTGTTGCTGCCTATGGCGTTGGCGCCGATCGCAGCAAGATCCAGGATGAAATCAAGCAGCTTCAGGAGCAGCTGAAAAGCATTTCCGAATCCGCCTCCTTCTCCGGTGAAAACTGGCTGCAGGCCAGCATCAGCAACGGCGGCACGCCGCCGGCCGAAGAACCCATCACGAAGAAGGTCGTTGCATCCTTCACGCGAACGGGCTCGGGAAATGTCGGCGTCACCACCGTTGACTACAAGCTCGATGGCAGCACCGTCCTTTTCGACCTGAGCGGTGGAAAGCTCGGTATTCTCGACAAGAGCGCCGTTTTTGTCGGCAAGACGGAATATGAAGTCACCCAGACGTCGACGACCGCAGGCACGGTAACGAAGACGGGTTACGTCCTGCCGAAACTCACCGACGCGCAAATTGGCGTTCTGAATGCCGCGACGGCGGATACGAATACGGATCCAAATGTCTATAGTGGCGGGGCCGACAATTATCTCCGTCTTGCGGAAAATGTGTGGGTCAAGGTGACGGCAACAGACCCGTCGAGCGGCGGAACGACTGTTTCCTCTGCCTATCGTGACACCACTGGCAATGATTGGTTTTACGATACGAGCGGCGGCCAGACCTCCATCGCTCGTTCCCTCGGTTTTTCCGTCTCCACACTCGATCTCGGCAATCTCGATGTCGTCGCTGCGGCCATGGGCGGTTTTGCCGGCGGCGGCACCACCTATACCGATGCGGATGCCATCGATGTGATGATGTCCTTCGTGGACAAGCAGCTCGAGGCGATGACCAGCACGGCCTCCAGTCTCGGTTCGCTGCAAAGCCGCATCGACATGCAGGAAAATTTCGTGTCGAGCCTGATGGATGTGATCGACAAAGGCATTGGCCGTCTCGTCGATGCTGACATGAACGAGGAATCGACCAGGCTGAAAGCGCTGCAGACGCAGCAGCAGCTCGGCATCCAGGCGCTCTCCATCGCCAATGCCAATGCGGAAAATATCCTCCAGCTCTTCAAGTAACCGGTTTCGGCCGACCTGCGCGCGCGTGGATGAATGGGCGCAGGCTTGCTGAATGGCCCGCCTTCATCCTCGCACAAGTTTGAACACCTAACGTCGGGGCAATATGGGGCGGATCGCATGGCGTGATCCTTCCGGAAATCATGGAAGAGACGGGCAGGGTAGCAAGGATGACGGTGGTGCCGCCAAACGGCTTAGAGCATTTCCAGGAAAAGTGGATCCCGGTTTTCCATCCGGAAATGCGACAGAACGCTCTGGATCGCAGGCAACGGAACATGTCTCGCTCTTTTGGTCTGTTCTGCCGGGGGCGGGCATGAGCGCGTCAATTGCACGATATCTCAAGGATTTCGGTGATGCCCAGCCGGCAGGCGTGGCTTTCGGCGATCCGCTGGCGGATGCCGACAGTGCCTCCGGTTTTGCCGATACGACGATTGGTTTCGACGACTTCGAGACCGTCGACGTGGAGAGCGAAAAACAGGCGGCCTATGCCCGTGGTCACGAGGACGCCACCCGCGAAGTCACCGAGAAGATGCAGGCTGAGCGGAAAGAGCTGCTGGCCGCCCACGCGGCTGAGCTTGAGGACCTGCGTTCGGTCTATCTCGAAGAGATCGCCGTTTTCCTGTCCCGCGGCTTGCGTGAGGGTATCGATGCCATCGCCGCCAGCCTCAGCGAACAGACAGCCAATATTCTCGCGCCGGTTCTGACGGAAGAGCTTTCGCTCAAGGCGGTCTCGGCGCTGGCGGATGTCGTTCGTGCTTCCATGCCGGATGGCGAGGCCGTCACGCTTGTTGTGAAAGGCCCGAAAAATTTGTTCGAGCAATTAAAGACGCAGCCGGGCTTTGAAGAAGAGACGATGAAATTTACCGAGTCCACGGATATCGACCTTTCCGTCGAGGTGGGTGAAAGCGTGTTCGTCACGCGCATGTCCGCCTGGTCGTCCAGTCTTCGCAAGGTGATGAAATGAGTGAAGGCGAAAACCACCACCACGGTAAAAACGAGATCATTATCGTCAAACGCCACAAGGGCGGGCACGATGGCGCCCATGGCGGCGCCTGGAAAATCGCCTATGCCGATTTCATGACGGCCATGATGGCGTTCTTCCTCGTCATGTGGCTGGTCAACGCCGCGAACGAAGAAACCAAGGCCTCGGTCGCCAGCTATTTCAATCCGATCAAGCTGTCCGATGAGAAACCCTCGTCCAAGGGGCTGGAAAAGCCGGTGGACAAGGAAGAGGGCGTTCAGAAAAAGGACCAGTCCAACATCCAGGCTGAAAAGGTAACCAAGGGTTCCGCTGCCGCGACGGGTGAGGACCTGACCTCCCAGACTGGCGAACAGTCGAATTTCTCGGAAGCCGACTTCTTTGAGAACCCGTATTCGGTGCTGGCTGAAATCGCCCAGCAGGTCGGGCAGCAGGCCAATGTCAGCGCCAAGGGCGAGGGCGGCGCTGCCGATTCCGGTCCGGCGACGGGTGCAAGCGGTGGTGAAGCTTATCGCGATCCCTTCGATCCTGATTTCTGGACACAGCAGGTGAAGATCACCCGCGCCGACCAGCAGCAGAACCCGGTCGAGGCTCATCAGTCTGCCGAGAGCAGGCAGGATGCGGCAGCAAAGGACGGCGAAGCGGTTGAGACCGTTCAGTCGCAGACACCGGCAGATAAGGCGCAGGACGGCAAGCCGATGGAAGTCGCCGCCGTGGTGCCGCAGCAGCGCCCGGATGCCGCTGAGCAGGCAGCACTTGCGAAACCGCAGCCGGAGCAGCAGCAGGCCAGCGACGCCGAGTGGGAAAAGGCTGACACGCTGCGTGAAGAGATTGAGAAGCAGATATCCGGAATTACCGGCAAGCTCTCCGAAGGCCTGGTGGTGACGCCGGCCGAAGGCGGATTGCTGCTTACCATTTCCGATCAGACCGAAACGCCGATGTTCAATGTCGGATCGGCCGTGCCCCGGGGCGAATTGGTTCTGGCCATGGAAAAGATCGGCAAATTGCTTCAGGAGCGGGGCGGCAGCGTCGTGATCCGCGGCCATACCGATGGACGGCAGTTCAAGGGCGAGGCCAATGACAATTGGCGGCTTTCGATGGATCGCGCCCATAGCGCCTATTACATGCTGGTTCGCGGTGGCCTCTCCGAACAGCGGGTGAAGCAGGTATCGGGTTTTGCGGACCGCAGATTGCAGGTGCCGACGGACCCTCTGGCGGATGCGAACCGCCGTATCGAAATCCTGCTTGAGGCCGATCGGGGGTGAGCGTGAACAGATCCTCGAAACGCTGGCTCTTTCTTGCAGCGACGCTTTGCGGTCTCGGTGGCGAGCCGATCAAGGCGTTTTCGCAATCGCAAGACAATCTCATGCCCTATGCCATGCTGCGCTCCCTGCAATTCGTGCAGGATTCGGTCGCCATGGGAGACCATTCGGCCACCGAGATGCAGCGCTTCCTGCTCCAGACCATCGACGAACGGTTGAAGAGCGCTCCCCCGGCGATCTTCAAGGATCCGCGCAATGTCGATGCGGCGCTTATCTATGCGATGAGCGGCGGCAATCCGGCGACGCTCGAATTGCTGGTCGCGCGCGATGTGGACGGCAATTTCGACAGCCGCGTGGCCGATATCCTGCGTAAATATCTCTCCGGCAAGGGGACGCTGGTGGCGCAGAGCATCGCCGCCATGGTGCCCGAATATCGCGGCACACGGATTGGCGCCTATCTGGCGTTGATTGGCGGCAATGTGACGATCCCGCGCGATCCGCTGGCTGCCCTCGGTTTCTACGACATAGCCCGGCTCGAAGCGCCCGGCACCATCGTGGAGGAGGCCGCGCTCCGCCGCTCGCTGGCGATTGCCGTTGAAGACGGCGACGCGGGGCGGGGTGTTGACTATGCGCAGCGTTATGCGCGGCGGTTCCTGCATTCGCCCTATGCCAGCCAGTTTGCCGATCTCCTGGTTTCGCTGGTGGTCAAGCGCGCCGATTCCATCGGCGAAGAGGCGATACAGGAAACATTCGCCATGATGGACACGGAGAGGCAGAAGGAGGCCTATCTGCGTCTTTCGCGCCTTGCGGCGATCAGCGGCAAGGATTCGCTGGCGCGCATGGCGGCGCTGAAGGTTAAAGGCCTCTCACCTGCCATGCCGGACCAGCCGGAAGTGCAGGCAAATCTCTATGAAAGCCTCTCCAATATCGGCACGCCCGACGTGGTGAGCGCGATCGAGACAATCGGACAAATTCCCGAAGCGCAGCTTTCGGATCGTGACAAAGCCTTGCTGGGGGCGGCAAGGGCAATCGCCGAACAGGTGGTTCGTCCACCCTCCGCGCAGCCGGGTACGGATGCGGGGGTTACGGCAGGAGCGGGTGCCGGGCACGATGCGCCGTCAAAAGAGGCGGCCAGTGCCGAGGCGAAGAGCATATGGCGGGTTGAAACCCATAAGGCTGATGATGAGGGCGAGAACGTCCGGCAACTCGTAACGAGCGGTCGCAGCAAGCTCGATGAAATCGACAGCCTTTTAAAGAAAGGCGAGGGGGCACCATGATCGACGCAACCATCAACGCGATAGTGAACGCACCGCAGGCCGATCCACGCGCCGGCAGCGCCGGTCCGCGCGATGACGCCAGGGGCGGCAGTTTCGGCGAGGCACTTTCCACGGTTCGGGATGATCGGCCACCCCATTCGCGACAGCACCAGGAGGCGGGTTCGGCTGAAGAGCATCAGGCGCAAGCTGGCGGTGAGGCGGAAAAGATGGATGTCCCGGTCAAACGACAGGCGAATTTTCTGAATGTTATCGTCAACGAGCATGCTGGAGAAGGCCATGCCCAGGAGACGGCGGCGGAGTTTCACAATGCGGTGAAAACCGCGCGCACGTCGCCTGAAAACGGCAAGGCGGGCAAGAAGCTCAAGGATGATGCCGACAACGACGCCGAGACGACGGCAGATGTGCTCGATCCGAAGCTCGCTGAGCTGAAGATGATTGTGGCCAATGCCGGCGATATCGCGACGGCGAAGACCCCGCTTGAGGAAATCGCGCAGGCCATTGCCGGCAAGGCAGATGCCGTCAAGTCGGACAAGGCCGATATGCCTCGGGGAAAAACGGAGCCTTCGCTCAAGGACATGCACACGGGCATGGAGCCGGCCGGAAACGACGCCGGATCGGGTGCGGACAACGGCAACGATGCCTCGGCATTCCGCTTTTCGTCGCCGCGATCCGGTGCGGCCCGCGGGCTCGATATGAGCACGGTGCAGCGTGATGGCCGTGTTGAGTTCGATACCCGGGAAAGCACCGGAAAGGCGACCGATACGATAACGGTTCTCGATTCACGGCGGTTCATCGGTCTGGCGCCGTCGACCAACGCATCGGCCCTGACCGGCCTCATCGCCAATGACCCCGAATGGGTCAGCGCCATGCAGCCCGGTTCGTCGCTCTCCAACGCAGCGGCGCAGAGCAGCACTGGCAAGGTCGTGCATACGCTGAAGCTGCACATGACGCCGATCGAGCTTGGATCGGTGACGATGTCGCTGCGTCTGGCCGGTGATGAGCTCGCCGTTCACATGACGGTGGAGAGCGTTGCTGCCTATAAAAAGCTCCAGGAAGACAGCAAGAGCATCCTTGATGGTCTCAAGGCGCAGGGTCTGACGGTCGATAACATCACCATCAGCATCGCTTCTTCCGACAAGAGTGACCAAACGGGCACACAGGGCAACAATCAACAAAATCAGCAGGCGCAGCAGCAGGGCCAGCAGGCCGCGGCGGGGCGCAACCGTGACGAGTCCGGTGCACGGGACGGCCGACAGGGCAATGGTGAGAATTTGGGGGTGCATAATGAAGGCATGGATGGTGCTCTTGGCTCTGCCCGTTCTTCTGCTGACAATGGCGTCTACCTCTGAAAACGCCTCGGCTTCGGCAACATCAGGCGTGTGTGAAAGGGAGATCCAGTCCGCTGCCCGCAAATATGGGGTGCCGGAGGGAATTCTCTATTCCGTCGGCCTGACCGAGACGGGCCGCAAGGGGCGGCTCGACCCCAATGCCATGAATATCGAGGGAAAACCGGTATTTGCCGCCTCCACCGAGGAGGCATTGACCACTTTCGAGGCGGCAAAACGCAACGGCGCCAAGCTGATCGACCTCGGCTGCATGCAGATAAACCATTATTTCCATGGCGAAAACTTCACATCCGCGCGCGAAATGTTCGATCCGCGCCGCAATGTCGAATATGCCGCCATGTTCCTGCGCAATCTCCACAACAGGCATGAAACCTGGACCATGGCGGTCGCCCGCTATCACGCCGGCCCCAACAATGACCCGGCCCAGAAGAAATATGTCTGCCGGGTCATCGCCAATCTGGTGGCGACGGGCTACGGAAAATGGACTGCCAACGCGAAAAACTTCTGCGATGGGTAGCAATCTTTGGTTGTGCAAACGTGCCTGAGACTCGCAATTTGAAATGTGGCGATAGATTGATTGAAAAAAGGCGCTTCAAGCGATTTTTTCGGAATTTTGAAATTTTTACACAAAAATTTTGTACCATATATGGTTAACAACCACTATATGTAGATCAAATCGGCACAAAATAGTTAATCAATTATTAATAACTATCGATGATTTCCTACAGTTGTCGCTGAATCCTCCGATTCGTACCAATGCCACATTGGAAAACACCACAGTGATTCGGAGGCGGACGAATGATCGTAGTGGTTGATGAGCGCGAGCTCGTTAAAGACGGCTATACATCTCTATTTGGGCGTGAGGGCATCCCCTCGACCGGTTTCGATCCGGTCGAATTCGGGGAATGGGTCTCGACGGCGGCGGACAGCGATCTTGCGGCGGTGGAGGCCTTCCTGATCGGTCAGGGCGACCGGAGCTTTTCATTGCCGAAGGCGATCAGGGATCGCACGACGGCGCCGGTTATCGCGGTCAGTGACCAGCCCTCGCTGGAATCGACGCTTGCGCTGTTCGACAGCGGCGTCGACGATGTCGTGCGCAAGCCGGTTCACCCCCGAGAAATCCTCGCACGTGCGGCGGCAATCCGTCGCCGGCTGCAGGTCATTTCTAACTTCACCGACGCGGGACCGATCCGGGTTTTCTCCGACGGCCGTGATCCGGAAGTCGGTGGTGAGGTATTTCCCCTGCCGCGCCGCGAGCGCCGCATCCTTGAATATTTGATTGCCAATCGCGGACGCCGCGTTTCCAAGGCGCAGATTTTCAACGCGATCTACGGCATCTTTGATGATGACGTTGAAGAAAATGTCGTCGAAAGCCACATCAGCAAGCTGCGCAAGAAACTGCGCAAGAAGCTCGGCTACGACCCTGTCGATTCCAAGCGTTTCCTTGGCTACAGCATTGATTGGCAATGATCTTCATTGACCCGCGTGGTCTTTTTCAAACGCGGTATTTCAGACAGCTTCACGCAAGCCAAACGCTTTACCTTCTCCCTGAAGATGACCACGAGGGTTTTTGAATGAGTATTTTCGGCACTATGCGAACCGGTGTGTCCGGCATGAATGCGCAGGCGAACAAGCTGGGAACCGTTGGCGACAACATCGCCAATGCAAGCACCACCGGCTACAAACGCGCATCGACGTCGTTCTCTTCGCTCGTCCTGCCCTCCTCGTCGGGCAGCTATGCGTCGGGCGGCGTGCAGTCCAACGTTCGCTACAGCATTTCGGAGCAGGGCAACCTCTCCTACACCACCTCGAGCACCGACCTTGCCGTTCAGGGCAACGGCTTCTTCGTGGTTCAGGATGGTGCCGGCACGCCTTATCTGACAAGAGCCGGCTCTTTCCAGAAGAACTCGGAAGGGTATCTGGAGAATGCAGCTGGTTTCCTGCTGATGGGTTACCCCTATGGTACCAACCCGCCGGCAGCGGTCGTCAACGGATTTACTGGCCTTGAGGCCATCAACATCAACGACTTCGGCCTGACGGCATCTCCTTCCACGCAAGGCAGCTTCCCGGCCAACCTCAATCGTGACGAAGCGATTGTTGCGGCGGGCTCGCGTCCGAGCGACAACGTCGCCACCTCCAAGGTTGGCGCCAAGACCTCGCTCACGGCGTTCGACAGCGGTGGCGCTAAGGTCCTCTACGACTTCTATTACACGCGTATCGACAATGATGCTTCCGGCAATCCCCAGTGGGAAGTGAGCGTCTATCGTCAGGATCAGTCGACCGATGGCGGGTTCCCGTATACGGCAACTGCCCCTGCAACGCTCGTAAAAGAGACGGTTACGCTGGCCTTCGATCCGGCCACGAACAAGCTCACGACGGCGTCGCCCAAGGCTATCACGATCAATGACGACAACAGCGGCGTGGCGCAGGCGATCGAGATCGACCTGTCGCAGATGACGCAGTTCTCGTCGAAGTTCACGCCCGGCACCGCGGTTCTGAACGGTAACGGTCCGAGCCAGATCAAGGACGTCGAAATCGGCAAGGACGGCCTGGTGACGGCGGTTTATCAGGATGGCGGCCGCCGCAACATCTACCAGCTGGCGCTGGCAACGGTGCCGAGCGTCGACAATCTGAGCCCGCAAAACGGCAACGTCTATCTGCCGAGCAATGAATCTGGTGTCGTTACCATCGGCTTCGCGCAGACGGGCAGCTTCGGTTACATCCAGAAGGGCGCGCTCGAAGGCTCGAACGTCGATATCGCCAGCGAACTCACCGACATGATTGAATCTCAGCGAATCTATACTGCGAATTCGAAAGTCTTCCAGACCGGATCGGATTTGATGGATGTCCTGATCAATCTGAAGAGATAAGAATTCTCACGAGGACAAATGAATGTCGCTCACGTCAGCAATGAATACTGCGCAGTCGATTTTCAATAATACAGGTAAGCAGACTGACGTTACTTCGAAAAACATTGCCAATGTCGGTAATGCGAACTACGTCAAGCGAACCGCCATTCTCGGCACGACCATGGCTGGAGCGAGTATCGTCTCCAACGGTCGTGCCCAGAATGATAGCCTTCTCAGGCAGACCATCTCCAGCGCTTCGCTTGCTTCCGGTCAGAGCACCGTTCTGACCGGTCTCCAGGAGATGAAGAGCCTTTTCGGCGGCAATGATTATGAGAGCTCGCCGGCAACCTACATGAAGGAATTGCTGAAGAGCCTTGACGGTTACGCCGCCAAGCCGAGCGATGCTGCACTGGCCGCAACGGCAGTGACTGCGGCCAGTGACGTTGCCAATTCCCTGAATACGGCCTCTGCCGAACTGCAGGCCATGCGGCTTCGTGCCGACAAGGAAATTTCCCTCCAGGTCGACAAGCTGAACGGCCTTCTCGCAAAATTCGAAGAGGCCAATAACGAGGTCAAGGCGCAGACCGCGATCGGCGGCGATCCGAGCGATGCGCTTGATCAGCGCGAGACGCTGCTGAAGGACATTTCCTCCATCATCGGGATCAATGTCGTCAGTCGTGAAAACAACGATGTGGCGCTTTATACGACAGAAGGCGCAACGCTGTTCGAGGTCGTGCCGCGCAAGGTGACCTTCAAGGCGCAGCCCGGTTATGATGCGACAACCACCGGCAATGCGATTTATGTCGACGGCGTGGCCCTCAAGGCAGGCAGCGGCAGCAATTCGACGGCGGCAGGTTCGCTTCAGGGCCTGATGCAGGTGCGCGATGACCTGGCGCCGACGATGCAAAGCCAGCTCGACGAAATCGCGCGCGGCCTGATCACCATGTTTGCGGAAAAGCCTGCGGATCCGGCAAGCGGTCTGCCGAACATGCCGGGTCTGTTCACCTATGGCTCACCGGCGGCGACCACCATTCCGGCGGCCGGCGTTGTCTCTCCCGGGCTCGCAGCCAGCATTACCGTCAACCCGGCGTTAATTATTTCCAAAGGTGGCAACCCGGAATTGTTGCGCGATGGCGGCATCAACGGTACCGCTTATGTGATCAATACCACAGCGACGGGCGGAACAGGCTTTTCCACCCTGATACGCAGCTATGTGACCGCATTCGACGCGCCCATGAGCTTTGACGCGTCGACACGTATCGATACGAATACCAGCATCCTGAAATACGGCACCAACTCCATGGGTTGGCTCGAACAGGAACGCTCCGGCGCAACGTCGGCAAACGAGGCGAAAAGCGCGCTCTACGAGCGCTCCGCCGCTTCCTATTCGAACAACACCGCCGTCAGCCTGGATGAGGAGCTTTCGCTGCTCATGGACATCGAGCAGTCCTACAAGGCGGCTACGAAGCTGGTGACCACCATCGATGAAATGCTCAAGTCGCTGATGGATATGGTGAGGTAACAGATGAAAACGTCCTTCATTTCATCGCTGGCGATGCAGAACAGCATGCGCAGCACCATCCTGAAGGCTCAGCTTGAGATGACCAATCTCAACACCGAGCTGACGACCGGCAAACACGCGGATATTGGCGCCACGCTCGGTGCCAACACGGCCCGCAGTCTCGACCTCAATCGCGATATTGACCGCATCACCTCGCTTGTCAGCGTCAATTCCATCGCCACACAACGCCTCAAATCGTCCCAGACGGCACTTGATGGCATGGCGAAGGCGGCGCAGGAAATCCAGAAGGTTCTTGTTCCCAATACGAGCAGTGAAGCGCCGACGCTGACGACAGTTGCCAAAACCATCTCGAATGCGTTCAACAATTTTACCAGCTTCGCAAACACGGCGGTCAATGGCGAGTTTCTGTTTTCCGGCATCAATACGGATGTGAAGCCGGTTGACGACTACTTCGCCGAAGGCTCGACGCTGAAGGCAGCCTATGAGGTGGAACTGAACGCATTCATGGCGGCGCAGACGCCACCGGTCGGCAATGTCGAGAGCCTGTCGAAGGATCAGGCCGCGGCGTTCATGACCCATATTGAAGGTGTGTTCAACGGCACCACGACCGTGACGAACCCGCCGCACGCCGACCTGACGGCTGGCCAGAACTACGATTTCTGGACGACCTACGGTTCCAAGGCGAGCGACACGAACATGACGAGCCGCATCAGCCAGAACGAGGTGGTCGAGACATCGACCAACAGCAATTCCCAGGGCATGCGTTATTTCGCGATGACGGCCATGACGGCGATGACCTTCCTCGACGAAAAGGTCAGTAGCGACGTTCGTGAAATGGTGGCGACCAAGTCGGTGACCAATATCGGCACTGCCATCAGCGGCCTGAACCAGCAGCAGAGCCAGCTTGGCCTTTCCGAAAGCCGTGTTTCGAAAGCCAATGATTCACTGGCCGCGCAGAAAAAGATCATCGAAACCCACCTGCTGGATATCGAGGGGATCGATACCTACGAGGCGAAGACCCGTCTCGATCTACTCCAGCAGCAGATTGAAATCGCATACAGTCTCACGTCGCGTCTGCAAAAAATGAGTCTGGTGAACTACCTCTGATGAACAGAGGTGGCGGCAGATAAAGGATACATGAATGTACCAGTTTTCCTACGCCGAAATCATGGAGGATGGTGTCGCCAACGCGAAAGATCGCGAGCGGCAGGCGTTGACAAAATCGATCGAACTTCTGGTGGAGGCAAAGGATTCCTCTTCCCAGCGCCATACGATCGAAGCGCTTTTTTACACTCGAAGGGTCTGGATCCGCTTCATTGAGGATCTGAAGCAACCCGACAACCAGCTTGCCACGGAACTCAGGGCCAACCTGATTTCGATTGCAATCTGGATATTGAAAGAGTGCGAACTGATCCGGAAACGTCAGTCGACGAATTTCCAGGGCATTATTGACGTGACAACCATCATCAGGGATGGACTGAAATGAAAAGTACACTTCGAATTTCGCTGAAATCGGGCGAAAAGATTTTCATCAACGGCGCGGTCTTGCGTGTGGATCGCAAGGTGGCGCTCGAATTCCTGAACGATGTCACGTTCCTGCTTGAGAACCACGTGTTGCAGCCGGAGCAGGCGACGACGCCGCTCAGACAGCTTTATTTCATCGCGCAGATGATCCTCATCAACCCGGAAGGGCGCGAACAGTCGACCAACATGTTCCGCAAATCCGTGAGCATGCTGTTGAACTGCTTCCAGCATGATGAGGTTCTGGCCGAACTCAAGCGGATCGACGGGCTGGTTGCCTCCGGCAAGGCTTTCGAAGCGCTGAAGGCCATTCGCGGCCTCTATCCGCTCGAGGAGAAAATCCTCAACAATCAGGAAATGACCCCGGCAACGATCGAACACATTCGCAAGGAGATAGCACCATGGCGGTAGATGCAGTCAGTTCGGCAGCGTCAAATCCCTGGGCCAATGCCGGTGCGAACAGCACTGACGGTAACGCGGCATCGTTAAACTATGACAGCTTCCTGAAGCTCCTCATCGCCCAGATGAAGAACCAGGACCCGACCAGCCCGATGGATGCCGGACAGCAGATGTCGCAGCTGGCGAGCTTCTCGCAGGTCGAGCAGACGATCAAGACCAACACCCATCTGAAGAGCATGTTGCAGGCTGAAGCCCTGACGCGCGCTTCCGATCTGGTCGGCAAGACGGTCAAGAGCGCTGACGACAAGGTCACAGGCGTGGTGAAGGAAGTCGAAGTTTATTCGGATGGCGTTGTCGCCATCACCGAAGCTGGTGACAAAGTGCTGTTGCAGGCCGGCGTGACCTTCTCGAACGGCCCGATCGCGACTACACCTGATAGCGATACCGATTCGAATACGCCTGCCGATTCGTGATAGTGAAGGGGCGGTATGATGCCGCCCTTCCGGAATAAAGGATGCGACGATGAACGAGGCCGATGCGCTTGATATCATGCAGGCTGCAGTCTGGACGGTTCTCGTCGCGGCCGGTCCGGCGGTTCTCGCCGCCATGGTCGTGGGTGTCGCCATCGCCTTCATCCAGGCCCTGACCCAGGTTCAGGAAATGACCCTGACCTTTGTCCCCAAAATCGTGACGATCATGCTCGTCCTTGGCATCGCCGCTCCTTTTGTAGGCGCGCAGATCGCCCTTTTTTCCAATCTCGTCTTTTCGCGCATTCAGTCCGGATTCTGACCTCCATCCGGGGCAGATGCCACCCTCGCGCAAGCTTCAGCGGCTAGGGATAGGCTGAAGCATCGGACCGAACTGCGTTTATATCCTTGCGATCCGGTGCCGCGAACCGTGCGGCGGCTTTTCCGTCGCCCTTCTCATGAAGAGACAGGACGATTTTTATGGCGCAACCACCAGTCATCTCCTTGCCCAAGGTAACCCCGAGCATGCGGGATATCGGTTTCGCCCTGGGCATCGTGGCGATCCTCTGCGTTCTGTTCCTTCCCATTCCGGTCGTTCTGGTGGATATCGGCCTGGCGTTTTCGATCGCGCTTTCGGTCCTCATCCTCATGGTGGCGCTGTGGATCCAGCGCCCGCTGGATTTCTCGTCTTTCCCGACCGTGCTGCTGATCGCCACCATGATCCGCCTGTCGCTGAACATTGCGACGACACGTGTCATCCTTTCGCATGGCAATGAGGGGCCGACGGCGGCGGGCGGCGTGATCGCCGGTTTCTCCAGCCTCGTCATGTCCGGCGACTTCGTCATCGGTCTGATCGTCTTTCTGATCCTGATCACCGTCAACTTCATCGTCATCACCAAGGGCGCGACGCGTATCGCTGAAGTCGGCGCGCGCTTCACCCTGGACGCCATCCCCGGCAAGCAGATGTCGATCGATGCGGATTTGTCCGCGGGCATTATCGATGAAAAGGAAGCGCAGCGCCGCCGCCGCGAACTGGAAGAGGAAAGCTCCTTCTTCGGTTCGATGGACGGTGCCTCGAAATTCGTGCGCGGCGACGCGATTGCCGGCCTGATCATCACTGCGATCAATGTTTTCGGCGGCATCATCATCGGTTACTTCCGCCATGGCATGCCGATCGGCGAAGCGGCCGATGTCTTCGTCAAGCTTTCGGTCGGTGACGGTATCGTTTCGCAGATCCCGGCGCTTATCGTCTCACTGGCGGCCGGCCTTCTGGTGTCGCGCGGCGGCACTGCCGGTTCCACCGACCAGGCGGTCGTCAACCAGCTGAGCGGATATCCGCGGGCGCTGATGGTCTCGGCCATGCTGATGGGCCTGCTGGCGATTATTCCGGGCCTGCCCTTCCTGCCCTTCATCATGCTGGGCGGCATCATGGCTTTCGGCAGCTGGTATATTCCCCGCCAGGCAGAAGCTGAAAGCACGCTGCGCCGCCAGGAGGAAGAGAACAAGGTTCTCCAGACCACCGAAGCCGAAAAGGATTCGGTCAAACAGGTCCTCAAAACCTCCGAAATCGAGCTGGCCCTCGGCAAGCAGGTCTCGACCCGCCTTCTCGGCGCACATCAGGAACTGGCTTTCCGCGTCGGCAAGATGCGCAAGAAGTTCGCGACCCAATATGGCTTTGTGGTGCCGGAAATCAAAGTCTCCGATGACATCATGATACCGGAAAAAGCCTACCAGATCCGCGTCCACGGCACGACGATCGCGTCAAGCAACCTGCGTGTCGGCGATGTCCTTGTCGTAACGGGGGCAGGGCGCAAGCCAAGCATTCCGGGCGACGAAATCCGCGAACCCGCATTCGGCATGCCAGCAGTCTCCATTCTCGAGACCTTTACCGAGGATTTGAAGCGCGAAGGCTTCCACCCGATCGACAATGTTTCGGTGGTACTGACGCATCTGAGCGAAGTCATCCGCAACAATCTTCCGCAATTGCTGTCCTATAAGGACGTCAAGATTCTCATCGACCGGCTCGATCCCGAATACAAGAAGCTGGCCGATGAAATCTGCTCGTCGCATATGTCCTATTCAGGCCTGCAGGCGGTCCTGAAACTGCTGCTTGCCGAACGTGTGTCCATCCGCAACCTGCATCTCATTCTCGAAGCGGTCGCCGAACTTGCCCCGCATGTGCGCAAGACCGAGCAGATCGTCGAACATGTGCGGGTGCGCATGTCGCAGCAGCTCTGCGGCGATCTTGCCGACAATGGCGTGTTGCGTGTGCTTCGCCTCGGCAACAAATGGGATATGGTCTTCCATCAGGCGCTCAAGCGCGACCAGAAGGGTGAAATCGTCGAATTCGACATCGATCCGCGTCATCTCGAGGAGTTCTCAGAGCAGGCATCGAAAGTTATCCGTGAATTCATGGATCGCGGACTGCCCTTTGTCCTTGTCACATCGCCGGAAACACGGTCCTATGTGCGCATGATTATCGAGCGACTCTTCGCGACCCTGCCGGTTCTTTCGCATGTGGAACTTGCCAAGGGGCTGGAGATCAAGATCTTGGGCGCCATTTCATGATAACCGACCCGCAAGGGACAATTATCGCATTGTTCCTTGCCATTTGCCGTATCGGCGCCTGTTTCATGACCATGCCGGGCTTTTCCAGTTCGCGCATTTCACCGCAGATTCGCATGTTGCTCTGCGTCGCGGTGTCCATGGCGCTCCTGCCGGTGCTGTGGGACGGAATTTATCCGAAAGTCTCCGGCTCAAGCCAGGGCACCGTCGTCGGCCTTATCTTCACGGAAATCGCCATCGGCGCCATGTATGGGCTGATCGCACGGTTTTACACCCTCGGTTTCCAGTTCACCGGTGCGCTCATCGGCTCCTCCATCGGCCTGAGCGCTCCGGGTGGCGCGGATGTCATCGAAGACGTGCAGGAAAACCAGATATCCAACTTCATCACCTTCGGTGGTCTGCTGGTGCTGTTCATGCTGGATTTCCACCATATCGTTCTGAAGGCGCTGGTCGATTCCTACACCGCGACGCCGGTGGGCGCGCTCATCAGCGGCCAGAAGATGCTGATTACGCTCACCGACACGCTGCGGGCGTCCTTCTCCATCATGCTGCGGCTTGCCAGCCCTTTTGTGATCTACGGGTTGATGTTCAACGTTGCGGTCGGTCTCATCAACAAGTTGGCGCCACAGATACCGGTCTATTTCATCTCGACGCCCTTCGTTCTGGCGGGCGGTCTTTTCATGCTCTATTTGTCGATTGCGGCCCTCATCCGCCAGTTCGTGGATGGTTTCGGCCCGGTCTTCATCGGTTTTTGATCTGGAGAAACCATGGCTTCGGACAAGCGCTCTGCAAAACTGAAACGCCTGGTAACGGTCCAGCGCCACATGGAAAAAATGGCCGAAGTGGAACTGGCCGACACCACCCGCGTGCGAACCGAGGTGGCCCAATCCATGGACAACGTGCTGGAAGCCATGAGCTCCATGGAGCCGGTCCATCAGATGTTTTCCAAGCATTATTCGGATCGTTACGGCCGCCTTGTCGTCAAGGATCGCCAGCTTGCCGGCGTGCAGCAATTGCAGGAAAACAAGGTCCTCAAGGAAAAGACCAAGGCCGACCGGCTCGAGGACAGGATGCATATTGCCCGCGATCTGGAAGACCGCGAGGCCGACGACAATGCAATCTACGATCTACTTGAAATGACGAGCGCATCCCGGACACCAGCCTCCAGCAAGGTTGGCGATTCATAATCTGTCCCATTGTTGCATCGCAGGCGTTTCGAAAGAGGTCTCCGGCGATGTTTCTTGATTGAGTAAACGTGCAGGCTGCTTGCCGCGTGTTTATCAGCTCGGGAGATCGGGACGTGGCGATATCGATTATAAGCGATCTGGTGATGGATGTGGTTCGCGCTGCGGACCCCCAGGAAGTGCAGGTCGCCCAGGAAAAACTGAAGGCGAACAAGGCGGCCTTTGCCGCAACCAGCCTTGCCGATGCCGGCAAGGGCTTTGGCGCCGCTGTCGATATGCTGGATGGCGCCTCCTCGAAAGCGGGCCTTGGCGATACCAACATCCGCTCGGCCCGCACGGAAATTCCGGAAACATATCGCAAATACGAGGCTTCCGTACTCCAGACCTTTGTTGCCAACATGCTGCCGAAAGACAGCGAAGAGGTCTATGGCAAGGGCAATGCCGGCGAGATCTGGAAAAGCATGATGGCGGAACAGTTTGCCGACACGATCTCCAGAAATGGCGGCGTCGGCATTGCGGAACAGGCTTACAAGGATGCGTTGCGGAAAGCCGAAAGCAAGGGGATTCCCGACGTATCCATGAATGAAAAAGACCACAATGCTGCAATTCGGATGGTGGCGGAGTTCGAGCGGCAGGTCCTCGGCGTTTCCAATGAGAAAACGGACGAGGCTTGAAAATGAAAAATCGTAACGAGGAGACAAGCATGGACCTTATGTCGAACGACCACCGCATCAAATCCGTTCTCGGCCGTCTTGAAATGATCATCGACAATGAGAACGATAATATCGGTAAGGACCCCCAGTTCGATTTCAAGGTCTCCAATGCCCATAAAAGCCGTTGCCTTTATGAGCTGACGATGCTGTTCCGCGATACGCCCCACGAGGAAATCGCTGCGGGACATCTCGATCAGGTACAGGGCATCAAGTCCAAGCTCGCGACCAATGCCAGCCGTGTCGAGGCGCATCTGAACGCGGTTCGCGCCGTTGCGGACCTGCTCAAGAACGCGATCCAGGAAGCCGATACAGACGGCACCTATTCGCAGGAACAGTTCATGTATGGTGCCGCCTCCTGATGTTGAAGCTTCTTCTCACCGGCGTCTGGGTTTGCGCCGTCACGCTCGGCGCGGTGTATTTCTCCGTCCAGATGGCGACAGCACCCGCGCCGGGGGATGAGGCGGGCGCGAAAAAGGCCAATCTGCAATTGGTCAAGGGTGAGAGCATCACCATTCCCGTCATCAATGATGGCGGGGTGAACGGTTATTTCCTCAGCCGTATTTCCCTGCGCGTCGACAAGGAAAAGATGGCAAAGATCGAACTGCCGGCCACGCAATTGATGACCGACGAATTGTTCACGCTGCTGGCGGGTTCATCCATGGTCAACATCGCCAATATTTCCACCTTCGATCCCGAGGCATTCAAGCAGCGCATTCGTGAAGGGCTGAACAAGAAGCTCGACGACGAGGTGGTCGAGGATGTGTTGATCGAGCAGCTCGACTATCTGTCGAAGGCCGACATTCGCGAGCAGAACGGCAATGGCACGCCACGCTCGGTCAAGATCGTCGAAGGCGAGAAGCCCGAGGCGGGCAAAGAAGCGGCCGCCGCCCCGAGCCATTGATACTGCGTGGGCGCGCATCCCCTGCGCGCTATCATGGCGAACATCGATCTGGTTAATCGTTCCTTGCTATTTCCCGTGACATTCGAGAGGTTGCCTTCAAGGTAACTTCAACCTGCACCTGTATAAATAGGCCTATGAGCCGCTATCCCGCTAATGAAGCGCCGGACTGGTGGCAGTAGGCTTGGCATTCGGGGGTTGGCAAATGAATTTCGCGGCAGGTAGTGCGCAGTCGGGATCGCAACGGAATATCCACGGACTGCGCGTTTGTGATCTCGACTGGAATGGGGCGCTCGAGCTGGTCAGCGGCAGGGCTTCGGCCTGCGACGGGCATACCATGCTCTCCTTCCTCACCATCGAGAAGGCAAAGCTTTCTTCCAGGGATATTGCCTATCGGCAGATTCTGGAAAGTTACCTGCTTCTGCCGCAGGGCAAGGCGATGAATAGCGCCGCACGCGCCGAAAATGGCAGATCTCTGCCTGTCGTCATTGATGGCGTCGCCTTCACCATGGCGCTTCTGACCTATATGGCCGTACCGAAACGGATCGGCGTTGCGGGTGATGATGCGGCACAGGTCGGGGAGGTCCTCACCAAGCTGCGCGCACACGCACCCTGGCATGATTTCGTGATGCTGAACCGGGATATGTCCGGTGTGAAGGTGGATGTCCTTCTGGCCGGCATGGTCCGGGAAGATCAGGAAAGGTGGCTGCACCACACTGTCAGCCGTGACGGTGCGCGCGTCGCCATCGCGGTTGGCCCCTTGTTCAAGGTTCTGTCATCCGAAGTGGCCGGCATGCCTGAAATCTTCCGCAAGCTCCATATGAGCTGGCTATACAGCCTTTGTGCCGAGCCCTGGCATATCGCACTCGGCAAGGGCTGAAACCGGTCCGCCGAGAACGCGTTAACCATTTGTTTGCCACGATCCTTTAACCTCTCGTAAGGTTTTGACAGTCGCCCGTTGCGGGCGGCGCCCAGCGTGGCAGACGGCTTCAGATGGTTGATGACAATCCGGATATGATGGCGACACGCCCTGATGAGGATGACGTCGCTGTGCCCACGTCGCAATGGCGCAAACATTGTCTGCGGCTTTTGACCGCCAGTTGCGTGGCCGCCGCCACCATTGCCGGCGCAGCCCTTCCGCTGATGCTCATCGATTCCGGTTTTCGCGGTTATGTTTCGCAAGCACATGTCGAGGTCACCCAGAGCAGCTATGATGCGCCGGATTCGGCCCGCTTTCTTGCCATGGCCCGCCGTACCCTGCTTTCACCCTCCGGGCTGGACCGGGTAACCACCGACCTCAAACTCAAGCCGGCCGATATGGTCGGCGTCCGCAATCAGGGCGAGCTTGGCCTGCTTCTTGATCTCCTGACGGGGGCGGATGCACGTCCGCTTTCGCCACGTGAAGCGCTCAACGGTGCGGTGGGCGAGGCGATCCGGCTGGAACTGACGCCGGATGAAAATACGCTGATCGTGACCGCCAAGGCCGCAACGCCGGAAGCCGCGATGCGGCTGACCGATTATCTCTCGATGCGGATCATGGCGGATGGCAAGGCTGGCACCATGACACCCGCCATGCGCGAGACGGAGAGGGCGCGGACCCGGCTGGACGAGGCGGAAGCGGCGCTGAACGGTTTCCAGATGCGCCACGGCGATGCCGTCCTGTCGGAAGTGCAGCAGCTTGAACAGCAATTACGCGACGTCAATAATAGTCTTGCAGGCGCTACACAGCAGCAACAGTCGCTTCAGGTGGATCTGGCGGCGGCCTCCGCCCTGAAGCCGAATGATGTGTGGTCGAAGCCGTTGCCGACAGGGACCTCTTTTTCCGCACTCGAGGATATCAGGCAAAGACATGCCAGCGCCAGCATGGCGCTTGCCGGCGTCTCGGTCGATTATGGACCGAAACATCCGCGCCGCATTGCCGCCCAGAATGGCGTGGATGCCGTGCAGTCGCTGGCCGCCCCGGCGCTCCGCCAGCTGGTCGACGGTTTGCGGACGGATGAAAAACGCGTTGCCCAGGAGATCGCAACAGCGACTGGCGAACGTACCAGATACCTCGATCGCCTGAACAGCCTCGGTGTCGCCCCCGGTGACCTTTCCAGATTGCAGGGTGAGCTGGAAACGGCGAGAAGTGCCTATCTCGAGGCGAGCGAACGCCGCGATCTCGCTTCATCCACCACACCCGCCATTGAAACCCGTCTTGCGAAGAAGGCCGGACCGGGCGAATTGTCGCGTGATCTGACGCAAGCTGCGATGATGGCGGGTGGCGGCGCCTTGATCGGCCTGCTGGGCAGCCTTTATCTCCTGAGCTACCGCCGCCACGACGAGGAAGAGGCGGCCGCGCCGATCCTCGAAAACGACGAACAACTTCCGCTCTCCATGGAAGCGGACGAGGAATTCCGGCAGGAGCAATCCCCGCAATTTGCCGAGTTCGAGCCAATCGAGCCGGATGTGTTCCACGATATTGAAGAACTTGCCGCAGATGGCGATGTCGAACCAGAGGATGCTTTCGCCGATTATTACGCCGGGGCGGCGAATGATGCCGATGACATCCCGCTGGACGAGCGCGTGCGGCAGGTGCTGATGGGCAATCGTAGCTTCCAGACGGCCGATCAGCCGCGACCTGAGCTTCCGTCCCTGTTGAGCGAAGCCCTTGCCGGACACTTCGATCACGAACAGGCCGAAGCCGAGGAACTGGCGGAATTGAGACGCGAGCTGGCGCTCTTGAGGGAGCGTCTCGCCGATTACGCCGATCATCGCGACGGCTACCGCAAAACAGCCTGAAAACGCCGCATTTTCGCTTGCATTCCTGCGAAGGGGGCACCATACGGAGCCTACGTAACCCAGCAGGAGCAGGACGCATGGCAGTTGTGATTGACGGGAAGGCGAAGGCGGCTTCGGTCGTGGAGGAAGTCCGCAAATCGGCAGAAGCGCTTGAGGCGGAAAAGGGTGTGAAGCCCGGCCTCGCGGTCGTCATCGTCGGCAATGACCCCGCCAGCCACGCCTATGTGAATTCCAAGAGCAAGATGGCCAAGCAATGCGGCTTCAACTCCATCCAGCACACGCTGCCGGAGGAAACCACGCAGGCCGCACTCCTGAAGCTTGTCGGCGAATTGAACGCCGATGCCTCCATCCATGGCATTCTGGTGCAGCTTCCCCTGCCGAAACACTTCAATTCCGATGAGATCATCCAGTCGATCCTGCCGGAGAAGGATGTCGACGGCCTGAGCGTGCTCAATGCCGGCAAGCTGGCAACCGGCGATCTCGCCACCGGCCTCATCTCCTGCACGCCCGCCGGTGCCATGCTTCTGGTGCGCGGCATTCACGGCGATGACCTTTCCGGCCTGAATGCCGTTGTCATCGGCCGCTCGAACCTGTTCGGCAAGCCGATGGGCCAGCTTCTCCTGAATGCCAATGCCACGGTGACGATGGCGCATTCACGCACAAAGGACCTCGCCACCGTCTGCAAGACGGCGGATATTCTGGTGGCGGCGGTCGGCCGCGCGGCGATGGTGAAGGGCGACTGGGTGAAATCCGGCGCGACCGTCATCGATGTCGGCATCAACCGCATCCCCGCACCGGAAAAGGGCGAAGGCAAGTCGAAGCTGGTTGGCGACGTCGCCTTTGACGAGGCAAGCGCCGTTGCTGCCGCCATTACCCCCGTTCCCGGCGGCGTCGGCCCGATGACGATCGCCATGCTGATGGCCAACACCGTCATTGCCGCTCATCGCGCGCTGGGTCTGACCGCGCCGAAGTTCTAAGCCTGTCGCGTTCAATCGAACTACACGGCACAGGAATTTTTGTGCGCTGCCCCCTCACTTCCGTCATTCCGGCCTTGAGCCGGAATCCAGCCTTTACGTTTTCGGAGCCGGCCCCGTCGAGGCGCGCACCACCAGTTCCGCCTTCCAGAGTTCCTGATGCGGTTCCGTCTGGTTCAGCTTGATCCGGTTGATCAGGCGCTGGCCCACGCGCACCCCCGCCGCCCGGAGTGACGAACGGGTGGTGGTGAGCGGCACGGAGAAATTATCGGGCTTCAGCAGCGGCAGCACGTCGTCATGGGCGATCAGCGAAATATCCTTACCCGGTTTCAGGCCGCGTTGGTTGAGCGAGCGGATCGCACCGAGCGCAAGCGCGGTACTGGCGCAGAGAATGGCGGTTGGCTTTTCCGGGCGTGACAGCAAGGCTTCCATGCCGAGATAGCCTTCCTCATCGGTCATGCTGCTGTGTCGCTTGTTGTTCGCATGCAATGTCAGACCATTTGCCGAAAGCGCCTTTTCCACCCCGAGACAGCGCCGATAGGTGAAATCATAACCCTCCGGGCCATTCAGAAGCCCGATCCGCGTATGGCCAAGCTGGAGGAGAAGCTGGGTCGCATCGCGGAAGGCGCCCTCATTGTCCACGTCGAGATAGGGATAATCCTCTTCCACGCCGACGGAGCGGCCATGCACGAGGAAGGGCAGGGAGAGCGATTGCATCATGGCGATGCGCGGGTCGTTCTTCTTCATATAGGCGAGATAGATGCCATCGACGCTGCCGCTTGCGGCGAGCCCTCGCAGGGCCTCACGTTCCTTTTCCGGCTCGGTCGGCATGATCACGAGATGAAAGCCGCTGCGCGATGCCTCTTCACCGAGGCCGCTCAGGAATTCGCCGAAATGCACGTCGGAACGATGGTGTTCGCCAATCGGCATGACAAGCCCGATGGAGCCGACCTTACCCGTCGCCAGCCGTTGCGCTGCCGCATTCGGGCGATATCCCGTCTTTTCGGCAGCCTCCATGACGCGGCGGCGCGTTTCGGCGCTGACCTCGGGATAGCCGTTGAGCGCCCTGCTGATGGTCGTCTGCGAAATGCCCAGCAGTTGCGACAACTGTTTCAGGTTCATGTCTCTCATTTCCTCCATGCGTGCGCTCTGGAAACGGTAAAACCTCTCCCCAAGGCTTCCAAAGCGCTTTAGATTTTTACCAGCCTCTGCCGCTTTTCTCAATCGAAAACGATAGCCGCCTTTCTAAATAAATATGATTATTCACGAGGCGCTGCAACGTTTCCGCAGAAAGAGCCTCTTGACTCCTTCTTGATGACAGTGAGATGAATAGGCAGCCAAAGCGCTTTGATTGAACGAGGACGCTTTGAGCCTTTTATGTGATGGGAGGTAAATCACATGCAGAAGACTCTTTTGGCGACGGCTGCTGCAATAGCGCTGCTGTCCGGTGCGGCCTCTGCCGCAGACCTGAAATTCGCGCCCGGCGGTGACGCCAAGTTCAACTGGAAAAGCTACGAGGACTTCAAGGCGGCCCATGCCGATCTGAAAGGCCAGACGCTGACGATTTTCGGCCCATGGCGCGGTGAAGACGAGGCCCTGTTCCAGTCGGTGCTCGCCTATTTCGCCGATGCGACCGGCGTAAATGTCCGTTATTCCTCGTCGGAAAATTACGAGCAGCAGATCGTCATCGATACGCAGGCGGGCTCGCCGCCCAATATCGCCATTCTGCCGCAGCCAGGCCTTCTGGCCGATCTGGCCGCCAAGGGCTTCCTCGTGCCGCTCGGCGACAAGACCGCCGACTGGGTCAAGGAAAATTACGGCGCGGGCCAGTCCTGGGTCGATCTCGGCAGCTACAAGGGCAAGGACGGCAACAAGGCCTATTTCGCCTTCCCCTTCAAGGCGGATGTGAAATCTCTCGTCTGGTACGTGCCTGAGAACTTCGAAGAAGCGGGCTACAAGGTGCCCGAGAGCATGGAAGACCTGTTCAAGCTGACGGACCAGATCGTCGCCGATGGCGGCACGCCCTGGTGCATCGGTCTCGGTTCCGGCGGGGCAACCGGCTGGCCGGCAACGGACTGGGTGGAAGACCTGATGCTGCGCACGCAGCCGCTCGACGTCTATCAGAAATGGACGACCAACGAGGTCAAATTCACTGATCCGGCCGTGGTCGAGGCGATCAACGAATTCGGCAAATTCGCCAAGAACGAAAAATATGTCAGCGGCGGCGTCGCGGCCGTGGCCTCCACCGACTTCCGCGACAGCCCCAAGGGCCTCTTCGACATTCCGCCGAAGTGCTACCTGCATCATCAGGCGTCGTTCATTCCGTCCTTCTTCCCGGAAGGCACCAAAGTGGGTACGGATGCGGATTTCTTCTACATGCCGACTTACGCGTCCAAGCCTGATCTCGGCAAGCCGGTTCTCGGCGCCGGCACGCTCGTCACCATCACCAAGGAAGCGCCGGCCGCCAAGGCTTTCGTCGAATTCCTGCAGACCCCGATCGCCCATGAGGTCTGGATGGCGCAGTCCAGCTTCCTCACGCCCTATAAGGGTGTGAATGTCGAAACCTATGCCAATGAGCAGATGAAGCGACAGGGCGAAATCCTGACGACCGCGACAAGCTTCGGCTTCGATGGTTCCGACCTCATGCCCGGCAAGATCGGTGCCGGCGCATTCTGGACCGGCATGATCGATTTCGTCGGCGGCAAGTCCGCCGATCAGGTCGCGAGCGATATCCAGAAGGCCTGGGACGGCCTGAAGTAAAGATATCGGATCAGGCCCGGCGGTTTGCTGCCGGGCCCTTACCAACGGCGCTGCCCCGACGACCGCATAAATCAGCGCGGCGCGGAGAGGATCAAGGGAGGGAACATGGCTCAACAACTCGTTTCGGCCATCGGCGTGATGGTGGCGGGGGTCTTTGCCTGCGCTGCTTATTACTGGCTATCCGATAAAGTGCTTCAGGCGATCTTTCCTGTCCGCGCGGGAGACGTGTTGCAGGCATCCCGCAACCTCAATCGCCGCGCGGCGGTCCGGCCCTGGCTGTTCATCGGCCCGGCTTTGATCCTCCTGCTGGTCTATCTGGTCTACCCCGTCATCGCCACGCTGATCCTGTCCTTCTATGACCGGACCGGCAGCGAATTCGTCGGTCTCGCCAATTATCGCTGGGCGTTTTTCGATGCCGGTTTCCGGCAGTCGATCTTCAACAATATTCTCTGGCTCGCCGTCGTGCCGGCCGCCTGCACCTTTTTCGGCCTCGTCATCGCCGTCATGACCGATCGCATCTGGTGGGGCAACATCGCCAAATCCATCGTCTTCATGCCGATGGCGATTTCCTTCGTCGGTGCCTCCGTCATCTGGAAATTCATCTATGAATACCGTGCCGAAGGGCAGGTGCAGATCGGCCTCTTGAACGCCACCGTCGAGTTTTTCGGCGGCAATCCCGAAGTCTGGATTTCCATGCCCTTCTGGAACAATTTCTTCCTAATGATCATCCTCATCTGGATCCAGACCGGTTTCGCCATGGTCATCCTGTCGGCGGCGCTGCGCGGCATCCCTGAAGAAACCATCGAGGCCGCCGTCATCGACGGGGCCAATGGCTGGCAGATCTTCTGGAAGATCATGGTTCCGCAGATCTGGGGCACCATCGCCGTCGTCTGGACGACGATCACCATTCTCGTGCTCAAAGTTTTCGACATCGTGCTGACCATGACCAACGGTCAATGGAACACCATGGTTCTCGCCAATCTCATGTTCGACTGGATGTTCCGCGGCGGCGGCGACAGCGGCCGAAGTGCGGTCATCGCGCTCATCATCATGGCGGCCGTCACCCCCATCATGGTCTGGAACATCCGCCAGGCAAACCGCGAGATGGAGGGCCGCTGAGATGAATATTTTCAAACGCCTTCGCCGCGTCGGCCTGCCACGCCTCATCGTCCATGCCAGCGTTCTGGTCGTCGTGCTGCTCTGGCTCCTGCCAACCCTCGGCATTCTGGTCAGCTCGCTGCGCGACAAGGACCAGATCACGGTCTCCGGCTGGTGGACGGCCTTCTCCAGTTCCGAACAGACCTCGGCGGTTCGCCTCGCCGATGCTTCGGTGCAGAAGCAGGATGGCAGCCGCTATGTCATATCAGGCAATGTTTTCGAAAGCGGACAGGGCGGCAAGGTTGCAGCCTTCGGCGTTCGCGTACAGGAACCCACGGCGTTCAAAGCCGGCGAGGCGGCCGATATCGGTGACGGCGAAACATTGCTCGTTAATACGGACGGCACCTATGAATACAGCAAGGCCGCGAGCTTTGAAGGTTCTCGCGGCAAGCGCGTCTATATCTCCGTCGCGACGCCGCCCGTCTTCACACTCGATAATTATCGCACGGTCCTGACCTCGGAAGGCATCGGCCAGTCCTTCGTCAACTCACTCACCGTGGCTGTGCCGGCAACCGTCATCCCTATCCTCATTGCCGCCTTCGCCGCCTATGCGCTGTCATGGATGAGCTTCTCCGGCCGCAATCTGCTGATTGCCATGGTGGTGGGCCTGATCGTCGTGCCGCTGCAAATGTCGCTGATCCCGCTTCTCAGGCTCTATAATGAAATCGGCACCATCTTCGGTGTGCCGTCCAAGACCTATGCCGGCATCTGGCTGGCGCACACCGCCTTCGGTCTGCCGCTCGCCATCTATCTGCTGCGCAACTATATTTCCGGCCTGCCGAAGGAGATCATCGAAAGCGCCCGTGTGGA
This sequence comes from Agrobacterium tumefaciens, assembly GCA_025560025.1. Lineage (NCBI taxonomy): Bacteria > Pseudomonadati > Pseudomonadota > Alphaproteobacteria > Hyphomicrobiales > Rhizobiaceae > Agrobacterium > Agrobacterium tumefaciens. The sequence continues at coordinate 250,099 of CP048485.1, forward strand.
TGGCGCGAGCGATTTTGAAATCTTCGTCAAGATCATCCTGCCGCTCTCTTTCCCGGCGCTCGCCTCCTTCGCCATCTTCCAGTTCCTGTGGACCTGGAACGACCTGCTCGTCGCCATGGTCTTCCTCGGCACGCAGAAGGACGAGCTGGTGCTGACCGGCGCGCTCAATGCGCTGCTCGGTTCGCGCGGCGGCAATTGGGAAATCCTCACCGCCTCGGCCTTCGTCACCATCGTTGTGCCGCTCAGCGTTTTCTTCGCCCTTCAACGTTATCTCGTGCGTGGCCTGCTCGCAGGCTCCGTCAAGGGAGGCTGATCATTCCATGAACGCCCATACCAGACAGGACACTTCCATGACCGCTTCGGTGACTTCCGCTTTGACGCCCAACAAGGACTGGTGGCGCGGCGCTGTTATCTATCAGATCTATCCGCGCTCCTATCAGGACTCCAATGGCGACGGCATTGGCGACCTCAAGGGCATCACCGACCGTCTGGCGCATATTGCCGGCCTTGGTGCCGATGCAATCTGGATTTCGCCCTTCTTCACCTCGCCGATGAAGGATTTCGGTTACGACGTCTCGAATTATATCGATGTTGATCCGATGTTCGGCACGCTTGCCGATTTCGACGGGCTGATTGCGGAGGCCCATCGCCTCGGTATCCGCGTCATGATCGACCTCGTCATGTCGCACACGTCGGACCAGCATCCGTGGTTCGTGGAAAGCCGCGCCAGCCGCAGCAATCCGAAATCGAACTGGTATGTCTGGTCGGATAGCAAGCCGGACGGCACGCCGCCCAATAACTGGCTGTCGATCTTCGGCGGTTCCGCCTGGCAGTGGGATCCGACCCGCATGCAATATTACATGCATAACTTCCTGACCTCGCAGCCGGACCTCAACCTGCATAATCCGGAAGTGCAGGAAGAGCTGCTGAACATCACCCGCTTCTGGTTGAAGCGTGGCGTCGATGGTTTCCGCCTCGACACCATCAATTTCTATTTCCATGACCTTGAGCTGCGCGACAACCCGGCGCTGGCGCCGGAGCGCCGCAATGCCTCCACCGCCCCGGCGGTCAATCCCTATAACTTCCAGGAGCATCTCTACGACAAGAACCGCCCGGAAAATATCGCCTTCCTGAAGCGCTTCCGCGCGGTGCTGGACGAGTTTCCGGATATCGCCGCCGTCGGCGAAGTCGGTGACAGCCAGCGCGGTCTCGAAATCGTCGGCGAATATACATCCGGCGATGACAAGATGCAGATGTGCTACGCCTTCGAATTCCTGGCGCCCGATGCGCTCACACCGCAGCGCGTCGCCGATGTGCAGGCGGATTTTGCAAAGGCCGCACCGGAAGGCTGGGCCTGCTGGGCCTTCTCCAACCACGATGTCGTGCGCCATGTCAGCCGCTGGGGCGAGCATGTCGAAGATAAGGACGCCTTCGCCAAGGTGCTTTCGGCGCTGCTGATGACGCAGCGCGGCTCCGTCTGCATCTATGAGGGCGAGGAGCTCGGCCTCACCGAAGCGGATATCGCTTTCGAAGATTTGCAGGATCCCTACGGCATCCAGTTCTGGCCGGAATTCAAGGGCCGCGACGGTTGCCGCACGCCGATGGTGTGGGATGCCGGTCATGCGCAGGCGGGCTTCTCGACGTCGGAAAAGACGTGGCTGCCCATTCCGGCCGAGCACAAGCAGCGCGCCGTCAGCGCCCAGCAGGGCAACGAGGCCTCGGTGCTGGAACACTACCGCCGTTTCCTGAGCTTCCGCAAAAAGCACCCCGCTTTTGCCAAGGGCGGCATCGAATTCCAGCCGGTTGAGGGCGAGGTGCTCAGCTACACCCGCACGCTCGGCAACGAAACCGTGCTTTGCCTCTTCAATCTGTCCGCAACGCCGGCAAAGGCCACGTTGCCGGAAGGGAACTGGGAGGTTCTCGAAGGCCACGGCTTTGCAGGCGGTCTTGAAGGCAGAAGCGTAGAACTTCCGGCATGGGGCGCATTCTTCGCCCGTTACGCCTGACAGATGAGGGAGGAACACCCATGACAAGTCTCGTTCTCAAGGATATCCGCAAATCATACGGGCAGGTGAAGGTCCTGCACGGCATCGATCTTCAGATCGAACAGGGCGAATTCATCGTTTTCGTCGGTCCCTCGGGCTGCGGAAAATCGACGCTGCTGCGCATGATCGCCGGTCTGGAGGAAATCACCGGCGGCGAGATGTATATTGACGGCCAGCTTGTCAATGAAATCCCGCCCTCGCGGCGGGGCATTGCCATGGTGTTCCAGTCCTATGCGCTTTATCCGCATATGACCGTCTATGACAACATGGCCTTCGGCATGAAGATCGCGAAAGAGAACAAGCAGGAGATCGACCGCCGCGTTCGCGCCGCCGCTGAAATCCTGCAACTGACGCAATATCTGGAGCGTCTGCCCAAGGCGCTCTCCGGCGGCCAGCGGCAGCGTGTCGCCATCGGCCGCGCCATTTGCCGCAATCCCAAGGTCTTCCTGTTCGATGAGCCCTTGTCGAACCTCGATGCGGCGCTGCGTGTCGCCACCCGCATCGAGATCGCCAAGCTCAACGAGCAGATGGCCGATACCACGATGATCTACGTCACCCACGACCAGGTGGAGGCGATGACGCTGGCGGATCGTATCGTCGTTCTGAATGCCGGTCGTGTGGAGCAGGTGGGTGCGCCGCTCGAACTTTACGAAAGGCCGGCCAATCTCTTCGTGGCGCGCTTCATCGGCTCGCCCGCCATGAACATCATCGCTGCAAAGATCACCGGAACGGGTGAGCGGACCTCAATCGAACTTGCCGGCGGCAAGACGCTCGCCGTTTATGTTCCCACGCCCGCAACCGAAAAGGGCAAGGCGGCAAGCTTCGGTGTGCGGCCGGAAGATCTGAGCATCGTCACCGGGGACGATTATCTTTTCGAGGGAAAAGTCGCGATCGTCGAGGCGCTCGGCGAAGTGACGCTGCTTTATCTCGAAGCGCCCAAGGGGCAGGAACCGATCATCGTCAAGGTGCCGGGCATCGTTTCCGTCGGCAAGGGTGAAACCCTGCGTTTTGCCGCACCGCAGGAAAAGCTTCATCTCTTCGACGCCGACGGCAAGACCTATCGCAGGTAATTGCCATCGATACCGAACCAAGCCCCGGAAAGCCTTTGTTCCGGGGTTTCCTCTGGCCTTTTTTGCCGCTGTGGAAAAACGTTGAAAATGTCCCGCTTCCGGTCTGTTTAAGCCTGCGCTGATATGAATTGTTAAAGACTATGGCCTAGTTTCTATCCATTGATAGAGCATGGGAGTCCGGGCGTGCAGAGCAGTGCGGGTGTCATCAGGAATAACTACCTGAGCAAGGAAGAATCCTTCATGTACGACCGCGAAAGCCGGTTTCGCATGGAAGATACCATGAATGCGGCGCGCATCGAATATACTGAAAAGGCCGTCATGCACATGGCGGCGCGGCGCTGCGACGTCATCCGCATCTCCCAGACGGAAGCCGTGCTGGCGCTGATAACGAAATACAATCTCCCCAACCAGTTCTATCTCGATATTCCCGACGCCCGTATCAGCAAAATCGGCTGCGTTCTGTTGCGCGTCAACGCGAACAACACCATCCACGTCCGCTTCCTGCGCATGCTGACGCAGAAGGAACTGGACCGCATCTTCGTGTTCAGCACGCATCCGGCGCATAGGGACCGGAAGCTGGATATCCGGTCGTTCTAAAATCAGATGATCGGCGACGGTCTTAAGAAAGCCCGCCCAAAACCGTCTGCTTCAGCTTCACATCCGGCACCTCGGTGAACGCAAGGTCGCTACGGCCGAAATAGGATTTCTGGTTGGTGGCGGACCAGTCGTTGCAGACCAGCTTGTAGCGCTCTTTCACTTCCGGCTTTTCCGGCATGGCGTAGAGATAGTCGCCGGTGCGTGCGGTGAGCGGAATGTCGCCGTCCTGATTGCAGCGCTTGAGGATTTGGGCGAGAGCCTCGCCATCCACTTCCGCCACCATCAACTTGCCGTCGAAACGCAGCGAGGCGTTGAAATCGTAACGCCGAATATCGCCTTCGGGCAGGCCGGCGCCAAACGAAGTGTGGCCGACGAAGCCGACATCCGCGCCGGTTTTTGCGGCGATGAGCTGCGCCACGTGGCGGCCCGCCTCATCGACGGTCATTGCCTTCGCGGATTTGCCGACGATTGCCCGTTCTTCTGCGGTCAGGTGCTTTTCGAGTGTCTGTTCGATCAGCGTCTTGAGAGCCGGGGAGGCGGGAGCGCTGCGATCGATCGTGACGGTCTCGATGGCCGCAGCCTTGCCGGGAGCCGCAATCGTCGCCACCGTCATGGAGGTGCACCATGAGCCGGTATGGACATAGCGGGTAGCGCCCTGTTCATGCACGAAGTTCAGATGGTCATGGCCACCCACCAGCAGGGTGCCGTCCGGCAGCAGCGGCAGTATATCGCGGTCGGCGACGACGCCGGCATGGCTGAGAACGATGTTGATCGCATCCGGTTTGACGATCCCAGGCAGATTGGCCTTCGCCCATTCGACCGGCTGCGGAATGTCCAGCATCTCGCGTGTGGCCTTCGGATAGGTGTTGATCGCATTGGTGGCGAGACCAGCCACAACGACCTTCCGTCCGCCGACGCTTACTTCGGCGCTGGCCGCCGCATAGGGTTTGCTGTTGCGCTTGTCGATGATGTTGGAAAGCACGGTGATGCCGAGCGCCTGCGCGCGGCTGACGAAATTGGCGAGATCATTGTCGATATCGGGCTCATGATTGCCGATATTGATAACGGTGGGGGCGAGTTTTGCGAGCGCTGCCAGGAATGTCCATTCGATCTCGCCGGCCGAACGCGCGGCCACGGCATTGCCGATCTCAAACAGGTCGCCGTTCAGCAAGATGATATGGGACGCCTTGTCGGCAGCGATGCGCGTTTCGATGGCTGCGAGAAGTTGGCCGATGCGCTCATAGGCCGAATGCAGGTCGGAGATGACGATTGCACGCAGCGCCACGTCCTGCGCCATCGCTGGCTTTGCAGCCACCATCAGCGGCAACAGGGCGGTGCCCGCCATAAGCTTCAGCACATCGCGGCGTTTGCTCGAGAAAATCGTCATGTCAGGCCCCATCATCCGAAACTGCACCGCCGTCCCGCGGCTGGCTGAGAAGGCCCTAAAGGGCGATCATCACAGCCGCATGACAAGTCTGACGTTTAAGGCATGGGAAATAAAGCGGTTTCTGCGCCAGCTCTCGGCGATGAGAGGTGCATTCAGGCGATGCCGCAAAGTGGGGTTGAAAGGCGAAAGCCGCACCCGGCCTTCGCCCATCAAAAATCAATGGAACAGGACGCTGGCGCCCTGATCGGCTGGACCGGCATTGCGGCGGAAGGGGGCGAAAAGCTCGCGGCCCATGCCCCATTCATTGCCGGAAAGATCGGCGCGCGCCGGTTCGCGTTTCGCCAGTTCAGCGGCCGAAACGAGCACTTCCAGCGTGCCTGAGATTGCGTCCAGACGGATGATGTCGCCATCGCGGATAAGCGAGATCGGGCCGCAATCGGAAGCTTCCGGCGTGACATGGATGGCGGCCGGCACCTTGCCGGAAGCGCCGGACATGCGCCCGTCGGTCACCAGGGCCACCTTGAAGCCGCGATCCTGCAGCACGCCGAGCGGCGGCGTCAGGCGGTGCAGCTCAGGCATGCCATTGGCCTTCGGCCCCTGGAAGCGGACGACGGCGATGAAGTCGCGGTTGAGCTTGCCATCCTTGAACGCGTCCTGAAGCTCCTGCTGGTCGTGGAACACGATAGCCGGCGCTTCGATGATGTGGCGTTCCGGCTTGACGGCGGAAATCTTGATAACCGATTTGCCGAGATTGCCCGTCAGCATCTTCAGTCCGCCGGTCGGCTGGAACGGGGTCTCGATGCTGGAAAGCACCTTCGGATCGTGGCTTTGCTCGGGCGAGGGCTGGCGGGTGACGGCGCCCTTTTCATCGAGCTTCGCATCCACGGTATAAGCTGAGAGGCCCTGTCCGAAGACGGTGCGCACATCATCATGCACGAAGCCCTGTTTCAAAAGCTGCTTGATAAGGAAGCCCATGCCGCCGGCGGCGTGGAAGTGGTTCACATCGGCAAGACCGTTGGGGTAAACGCGGGCGAGCAGCGGCACGATGTCGGAAAGATCGGAAATATCCTGCCAGGTGAGGATGATACCGGCGGCGCGCGCCATGGCGATCAGATGCATGGTGTGGTTGGTGGAACCACCCGTCGCATGCAGGCCGACGACGCCGTTGACGACGGATCTTTCATCGATCATCTCGCCTGCCGGCGTGAATTCATTGCCCTGCGCGGTAATCGCCAGCGCCCGCTTCGTTGCCTCGCGCGTCAGCGCATCGCGCAGCGGCGTGCCGGGATTGATGAAGGAGGAACCGGGCATGTGGAAACCCATGATTTCCATCAGCATCTGGTTGGAATTGGCGGTGCCGTAGAAGGTGCAGGTGCCGGGGCCGTGATAGGATTTGGATTCCGCTTCCAGGAGTTCGGCGCGGCCGACCTTGCCTTCGGCATAAAGCTGGCGGATGCGGGATTTCTCGTCATTCGGCAGGCCGGATGTCATCGGGCCGGCGGGAACGAAGACGGCGGGCAGATGGCCGAAGGCGAGGGCGGCAATGACGAGACCGGGTACGATCTTGTCGCAGACACCGAGATAGACGGCGGCGTCGAACATGTTGTGCGACAGGCCGATGCCGGCCGCCATGGCGATGGCGTCGCGGGAAAACAGCGAAAGTTCCATGCCGGGCTGGCCTTGCGTCACGCCATCGCACATGGCGGGAACCGCGCCTGCCACCTGCGCTATGCCGCCCGCTTCTTTGGCCGCATCGCGGATGATCGCCGGGAAAGTCTCATAGGGCTGGTGCGCCGAGAGCATGTCGTTATAGGCGGTGATGATGCCGAGATTGGGAACCCGGTCGCCGGCAAGGATGTCCTTGTCGGCGGGGGAACAGACCGCAAATCCATGCGCGAGATTGCCGCAGGAAAGCACGGAGCGGTGAACGCCTTTTGAGACCTGCAGCCGCAGCCGCTCGAGATAGGTCTCGCGGTAAGGCTTGGAACGTTCGACGATGCGGGCGGTGATGGCCTGAATGCGGGAATCGGCGGACATGGGCGTTCATCCTGTTCGTTGGTCGGCAACCGGCGTTCCGGGAGGTGAACGGCCGGTTGTCGTGTTTCGGTATTCATGTCTTCGGGGCGCTTTCGCAGGCCGCGGAGGCGGCAACCGCGTTGGCTTATGGCGCCCAGTATATATCCACGGGCGTTTCAGCGCGATTCAGCACGGCGCGGATCGGCATTTCATCCTCATCCTCGCCCGACTGTGCTTTTTCCAGCGTCGCCTTCTTGGCAGCACCTTCGATATGCAGCACCAGAAACTCGGCATCGTGCAGGCTGGAGAAGTTGAAGGTCAACCGCTCCTCTCCCGCATTCTCCGCCGCCATGGTCAAAACGCCGCGCGGTTCATCGAGGTCCAGCGCTTCGTAGAGATTGTCTCCACCGGGGAAAAACGATGCCGTGTGGCCATCCGTTCCCATGCCGAGAATGACGACATCGAAGGGATCGCAGATCGCCTCGGTCTTGACGGTCGCAAGCGTCGCGGCGTCTTCCGGCGAGGCCGCCGGTTGGAACAACGGCACGAAATAGGCCGACTTCGCCTTGTCCTGCAAAAGGTTCTCGGCAACGAGGCGGTGGTTCGAACGGTCGCTTTCCGGCGGCACGAAACGCTCGTCCACCAGCGTCACGCTGATATTGGGCCAGTCGAGATCGTGTTTGGAAAGCGCCTGAAAGAACAGCTTCGGTGTCGAACCGCCGGAGACGGCAATGCTTGCCGCGCCGCGATTCTTCGTTGCCGCATCAAGGCGTTTTGCAACCTCCGCCGAAAGAGCGGTTGCCAGTTCGGCGGCGGTGTCGAAGACGTGGATCGTTTCGCTCATCGCCAGGCCCTCAATCGGCATCGTGCCAGGTGCGGCCGTCGCGCTCGATCAGCGCAATGGAACCGCTCGGGCCCCAGGTTCCGGCAGTGTAACCCTGCACGCCCTGCGCCAGATCTTCCCAGCTCTTGAGAATGGGATCGACCCAATCCCACGCCGCTTCCACTTCGTCGCGGCGCATGAACAGCGTCTGGTTGGAGCGGATCGTGTCCATCAACAGCCGCTCATAGGCATCCGGGCTGCGCACGTTGAAGGCTTCGGCAAAGCTCATGTCCAGCGAGACCTGACGCAGACGCATGCCGCCCGGGCCGGGGTCCTTGATGAGGAGCGACTGCTTGACGCCTTCGTCCGGCTGCAGGCGGATGACCAGCTTGTTGGCCTCAATCTTGCCGGCCGCATCGTCGAAGATCGAATGCGGGATCTGCTTGAAGGTGACGACGATTTCCGAAACGCGGGTCGCGAGGCGTTTTCCGGTGCGGATGTAGAAGGGAACGCCGGCCCAGCGCCAGTTGGCGATTTCAGCCTTGATGGCGACGAAGGTTTCGGTGTTGGAAACGCCGCCTTCCAGCTCTTCCAGATAGCCCTTGACCGGGCCGCCTGCGGAAGCGCCGGCGCGATACTGGCCGCGAACCGTCTGCTTTTCGACATTGCTGGTGTCGATCGGCTTCAGCGAGCGCAGAACCTTGAGCTTTTCATCACGCACGGCTTCCGCATTCATGGATGCGGGCGGCTCCATGGCGACAAGGCAAAGCAGCTGCAGGATATGGTTCTGCACCATGTCGCGCAGTGCGCCGGCCTTGTCGTAATAACCGGCGCGGCCTTCAAGACCGACCGCTTCTGCAACCGTGATCTGCACATGGTCGATATGGGCGGAATTCCACAGCGGCTCATAAAGCGCATTGGCGAAACGCAGCGCCATCAGGTTCTGCACTGTCTCCTTGCCGAGATAGTGGTCGATACGGAAGATCTGCTCTTCCTTGAAGACGTGGCCGATGGTGTCGTTGAGTTCCTGCGCGGAAGCCAGATCGCGGCCGATCGGCTTTTCAACCACGATGCGGGTCGAGCGGGTGATGAGCTTGTGCTCGCGGATCTTGTCGGCAATATCGCCGAAAATGCCCGGGGCGACGGCCAGATAAAAGGCGCGCACGCGCTCCTTGCCCTCGTCCAGCAGCTTCTTCAGCACGTCCCAGCCATTGCTGCCCTTGGCATCAACAGGCACGTAGAAAAGCCTGTTCAGGAACACTGCAACCTGCGCATCGTCGTATTCGCCGGCCTTCAGGTGCTCCTTCAGCGCGTCCTGCGCGAATTTGCGATATTCCTCGTGGCTCATGACCGAACGCGACGCGCCGATGATGCGTGTCGGCTCCGTGAACTGGCCTTCGACCTGGCGGTGATAAAGCGCCGGCAGAAGCTTGCGCTCGGCAAGATCGCCCGTGCCGCCGAAAACGACACAATCAAAAGGTTCAACAGGAATGATCTGACTGCTCATATCGATTCTCTCGATCTTCAAAGGTTGGGGCATCAATAATCTAATCGATTTAAAAATGCCAGACTCAGTTATGTGAAATTATGAATTTTGGTGTCGCCCGGCCGTTTCGTTTCGGTAACTGGCTGTAAACATTATCCTAAAACCTATCCCGCAACGCGTACCAAGAGAGCGCCAGAAATAGCAGCGGCGCGCGCAGCGACGCCCCGCCGGGGAAGGCGGGCACCTTCAACTGCGCGAAGGGCGCCAGCATGTCCTTTTTGCCGAGAACGAGATCGGCATAGAGCTTGCCGCAATAATTCGACAGCATCACCCCATGGCCGGAATAACCGCCGATGGAGGTGACGCCCGGCATGACCTCGCGCACGAAGACTTTTCGCGGCAGGGTAATGCCGACGGAGCCGCCCCAGGAATGGGTAATTTCGACGGCTTTCAGCTCGGGATAGATTTCGGCGATCTGCCGGCGGATATGGCTGGAAATGTCACGCGGTGTATCGGCCGTATAGGCTTCGCGCCCGCCGAACAGCAGGCGGTTGTCGGCTGTCTTGCGGAAATAGCGCACCACGAAGCGGGAGTCGGCAACGGCTTCCTTGCCGGGAATGATGTCGGGATAGGCGTCGAGCGGTGCGGTGGCGCCGATAAAGGAGCGGATGGGCATGATATGGGCCGCGGTCACCGGTTCCAGATTGCCGATATAGGCATTGGTCGCGATCAGCACCCGCGTCGCGGTGATCGTGCCCGAGGGTGTTTCGATGATGGTCTTGCCGCCCGCCTGGCGGATGGATTGCGCCGGCGTCATTTCGTAAATGCCGGCACCCGCATCTTTCGCCGCTTTTGCCAGCCCGACCAGCAGTTTCAGCGGATGGATATGGCCGGTGCCGGTATCGCGCGTGCCGCCGAAATAATGGGTGGACCCCACACGTTTGCGCGCTTCTCCGCGTTCCATGTAGGAAATATGCGGATAGCCATAACGATTATTCATCGCATCGACGCTTCTGCGATAATCGTCCTCATAGGCAGCCTTGTGCGCCACATAGAGCTGCCCCGGCAGATATTCCATGTCGATGCCGCGGCGGCTGGCAAAGTCACGCACGTAATTCTTGGCGTTCTCGGCAATATCGAACAAAAGCTTCGATTGCTCGAAGCCGATCTCGCCTTCCATCTCGTCCGGAAAGGAGCGCTGCCCGGTGCCGAATTGCCCGCCATTGCGGCCAGAAGCGCCATCGCCGAAGCGATGCGCTTCGATCAGGGCGACGGAGACACCGTTTTCGGCGAGGTTACAGGCGGCCTGGAGGCCGGTATAACCGCCGCCGATAATGGCGACATCCGCTTCTCTCGATCCGTCGAGGGCGGGATAGTCCGGCCGCTCGCCGACTGTTGCCTGATACCAGGAAATTCCCGGCGCAATCGGGCTTTGCCATGTCATGCTGCGAACCCCTTACACGTTGAGAAGCAGGAATTCCCGCTCCCAGGGGCTGATGACCTGCATGAAGGTCTCGAACTCCCCACGTTTCAGGCCGGCATAGAGGCCGACGAATTCATGGCCGAACACCCGGTCGAACTGTTCTTCGCCTTCCAGCAGCGCGACCGCCTCAAGGAGCCCGCGCGGCAGGTCGATGGAGCCTTCATTGGCCGTATCGGCGGTGGGTTCTGTCGGTTCGATATTGTTGACGATACCGAGCCAGCCGCAGCCGAGCGAAGCGGCAAGCGCAAGGTAAGGATTGGCGTCCGAGCTCGGCAGGCGGTTTTCGACGCGCCGCGCCTGCGGGCCGGAAATCGGCACGCGGAAGGCGGTGGTGCGGTTGTCGTAACCCCAGGCATTGTTGACCGGGCAGGCCATGTCGGGCGTCAGGCGGCGATAGGAATTCACATAGGGCGCGAGCATGACGAGCGCGTTCGGCACATAACGCTGCATGCCGCCCACGAAAGCGAAGAACTCCTTGGAAGGGCCGCCATCCTTGTTGGAGAAAATATTGCGGCCGCTGTCGATCTCCACCACCGACTGGTGGATATGCATGGCCGAACCCGGCTGGCCCTGCATCGGCTTAGCCATGAAGGTGGCGTAAATGCCGTGTTTCAGCGCCGCTTCGCGGATGGTGCGCTTGAACAGGAATACCTGGTCGGCAAGCTCGATCGGGTCGCCATGGCGCAGGTTGATCTCCAGCTGTGCAGGGCCTTCCTCGTGGATCAGCGTATCGATCTCGAGGCCCTGCTTTTCGGAGAAGTGATAGATGTCGTCGATCAGCTCGTCGAATTCGTTGATGCCGGCGATGGAATAGCTCTGCCCGCCGACGATGGAGCGGCCTGATCGACCCTTCGGCGGATGCAGGGGATAGTCCGGGTCGTCATTCATGGCGACGAGGTAAAATTCGATTTCCGGCGCGACAACCGGCTTCCAGCCCTTTTCGGTATAGAGCGAAAGCACGTTTTTCAGCACGTTGCGCGGCGTATAGGGAACGAAATTGCCCTCGGCGTCCACGACGTCGCAGATCACCTGCGCGGTCGGGTCGCTCTCCCACGGTACGACGGAAAGGGTGGAAAGATCAGGCACCAGCTTCAGATCGCTGTCGCGCGGCTCATAGCGGAAGTTTGCTGTCTCGTCAGGATATTCGCCTGATATCGTATGGCGGTAGAGTGCGGATGGCAAAGCAAGCGAGGTATCCCCCGTAAACTTCGCCGTCGGCATCATCTTGCCGCGCGCAACGCCGGCAAGATCGGGGGTGATGCATTCGATGTCCTCGATACCGCGCGCCCTCAACCATTGCGCGGCTTCGCGCCAGGAGGAAACGCCACGGGTGGAGGAAAGGTCGAGGGGAGGTGTCTTTGCCATGGTTGCCTGTTTCTTCGGGCGGAGCATGGTTTTCTTCGGGGGCATGTATCACCGGGTCTGTGTTTCGACTGGCGCCATCATAACCGGAGTTTGGCAATTGGCGAGGGGGAAAGCGCCATTGACAAGCGGCGGCACTTCGAAAAGAGGAGAGGAAACGGATCGGATGGAATGATGACAGAGAAATGTGACGTGCTGATTTTGGGGGCGGGCGCCGCCGGCATGATGTGCGCCATCCGCGCCGGCCAGCGCGGCCGCTCCGTCGTCATTCTAGACCATGCGAAAGCGCCGGGCGAAAAGATCCGCATCTCCGGCGGCGGCCGCTGCAACTTCACCAATATCCATGCCGGGCCGAAGAATTATCTCTCCGCCAATCCGCATTTCGCCAAATCCGCACTCGCCCGTTATACACCGCGCGATTTCATCGCCCTTGTCGAGAAACACCGCATCGCCTGGCACGAAAAAACGCTCGGCCAGCTCTTTTGCGATGACAGTGCCAAGGACATCATCCGCATGCTGCTTGGCGAAATGCAGGCGGTGAATGCGAAGCTGCGGCTCGAAACGTCTGTTTCGGCCGTCACCCATGATGGCGCCCGTTTTCGCGTCACGACATCCGGCGGCGTCATCGAGGCGGAAAGCCTCATTGTGGCGACGGGCGGCAAATCGATCCCGAAAATGGGGGCGACGGGTTTTGCCTATCAGATCGCCGAACAATTCGGCCTCAAACTCATCGAGACGCGTCCGGGCCTCGTGCCGCTGACACTCGATCCCGCCTTGCTGGAAAAGCTGAGCCCGCTTGCCGGTGTGGCGGTTCCAGCCGAGGTCTATCACGGCAAGACCTCGTTTGAGGAAGCGCTGCTCTTCACCCATCGCGGCTTGAGCGGTCCTTCCATCCTGCAAATCTCCTCCTACTGGCGTGAAGGCGATGCCATCCGCCTGAAGCTTGAGCCGCATCGCGATATAGCTGCGCTGCTGAAGCAGGCGAAACAGAAGAACGGTCGCCAGTCGCCCCAGACGGCCCTGTCGGAAATCCTGCCGAAGCGTCTTGCCCAATACGTCGTCGAACAATCCGGCCTCGCCGGCCATCTGGCGGATATGTCCGACAAGGCTTTGGCAAAGCTGGCGGGCGAGGTACAGGACTGGCAGATCAAGCCCGCCGGTTCGGAGGGTTATCGCACGGCGGAAGTCACGCTCGGCGGCGTGGACACAACCGGCCTCGATTCCCGCAGCATGGCGGCGAAATCCTTGCCCGGCCTCTATTTCATCGGCGAATGTGTTGATGTGACCGGCTGGCTCGGCGGTTATAATTTCCAGTGGGCCTGGGCGTCCGGGCAGGCGGCCGGCGAATTCGCGTGATACGGTCTCGGACTGTTGAAGTATTCTCTCTTCCGTCATTCCGGCCTTGAGCCGGAATCCAGCAACGGCGCGTCTGCGCCGTGAGAAGAGTCTCTTGCGATCAAGGATTTGATCGCGCTGGACCCCGGATCTAGTCCGGGGTGACGGCGTGCGGATGCGACCTGTTCGCCGACTTCATTTCCAGTTGGTAGAGTTTGTGGTTCTGCCTCGCCCTTTAACATTCTGTTAACGGGCGCGGAGTCATCCTGAGTGAATGCCAGCAAAGCCGGTTTACTCAAGTGATCCCGCTGCACATGATGTCCTGCTGGAGGCCTTAACAGGGCATGGGTCGGTTGAGTTTTTCGTCAGGAACCCGCGCATGAACAGATTTGCACATCGCCGCCCTCGCGCCATTGCCATCGCTCGCACTGACAACGAGAGCCGACAACTGGCCTTTCGCCTGAGCCTCATCGCCGCCGGTGCTCTGGCAGCCCTGATCGCCCTCTTTTACTGATCGGCGGCCCTTCGCTTTTATCAAGCTGATGAGCGCGCTGAAAAGCCGCCATGGCCGAGATGCCTCGGCCATATCAGTATAAAACTTCTCTTCCTGCAAAACGGCTTCGCGCCGCGTGCGCGGCTGCTGGTTTTCGATGATGGCCCGGGCTGCAAAAATCGCGTGCATGTCGCTCTCCTTCTAATGCGGAGGGCCATGATGCGCGCCGTTTTTTGATTTATCTGCGCAAGAAAATGCGCTACCTTTTTCACCCATGAAAAACGTCACCTGGGATTCCTACCAGCTTTTCCTCGATGTGTCACGCAGCGGCGGTCTGACGGGTGCTGCGGCGCTGACGGGTTTGAGTCCCGCGACGGTGGGGCGGCGCATGGTCGAGCTGGAGGAGCGTATCGGCAAGGCGCTGTTCCAGCGCAGCCAGACGGGATACGCCCTCACGGCGGATGGCCGCACGCTGTTTGATCGACTTCAGGCGATGGAGAATGCGGCAAGGGACATTGAGGGATGGCAGAAGGCGTCGTCGGCCTCGTCTGTGGTGCGTATTGCCGTCGGCACCTGGAACGCCTGGCTGCTGACCGGGAATTTCTCGGCCATCTGCACGGATCGCGACGATTTCCGCATCGATCTTTTCATTGCCGAACAGAGGGCGTCTCTGGCCCATCGCGAAAATGATATCGGCATTCGCGCTTTCGAACCGCAGGAAAAGAACCTTGCCGCCATCAGGACGGGGGAGGTGGCCTATGCTCCCTACAGGCTGCGCAACGCCGCCACTACCGTTGCTGATCGGTGGCTGGCGGTGGCGGAGGAAAACGCTATTTCAACCTATCTGCGCTGGCCGCATGAAAATCGTAACAACGAGATTGTGGTAACGGTGAACCGGCCGACGGCGCTTCTCGATCTGGTCCTGGCCGGGGCAGGGGTCGCCGTGCTTCCCTGTTTCGTGGGCGATGCCGATGCGCGCCTCGTTCGGGAAGGTGACGAGCTGGAGAGCCTTCGCCACAATCAATGGATCGTCATGAACAATGACGATCGCCACCGCCGAGATATCAGGACGGTGGCGGATCG
This sequence comes from Agrobacterium tumefaciens, assembly GCA_025560025.1. Taxonomy (NCBI): domain Bacteria; kingdom Pseudomonadati; phylum Pseudomonadota; class Alphaproteobacteria; order Hyphomicrobiales; family Rhizobiaceae; genus Agrobacterium; species Agrobacterium tumefaciens. Next base: position 265,279 of record CP048485.1, read on the forward strand.
GATGACCCGTCTGATCAAGAGCCATTCCGATCTGTATGCCGGGCGCAAGAGCCGCCCGGCATAGAAAGGAGGCCGTTTCAGGCGGCGGCATTTCCCTGCGCGACGATGACGGGGATAAGCAGATCCCCCCAGTTGCCGCCGCCGCCATGGTGGCGGGCCGAGCGGACCAACTCGACGGAAACGCCGGCCTCGACGGCTTTCATGACGGCCTGGTTAAGGCGGTGCAGATCGTTGGCCAGCATGCGGATGGCGGCCTGCTGATCCTGCGTCATGGCGGAGGACTGTTCCTCGGCGCGTTCCTTGACGTGGGTCTTGATGGGATTGTGGGCATTCATGGCATTTCTCCTCTCATTATTGGTTGGGGTTCTTGATCCGGTTTGCAAGCCCTTCCCGTCACCGGGAAGGGCAGTTTTTCGATTTTATTCGGCCGCCGGGCGGAACTGGTCGTGCTCGGTGGATTCCTTCATGGCTGTCGTTGACGACGTGCCGCCAGAGATTGCCAGAGACACGGCGTCGAAATAGCCGGTGCCGACTTCGCGCTGGTGCTTGGTGGCGGTGTAACCATTGGCCTCGGCTGCGAATTCCGCTTCCTGAAGCTCGGAATAGGCCGCCATCTGCCGGTCCTTGTAACCGCGCGCCAGTTCGAACATGCCGAAATTCAGCTGGTGGAAACCGGCAAGCGTGATGAACTGGAACTTGTAGCCCATCGCGCCCAGCTCGCGCTGGAACTTGGCAATCGTTGCGTCGTCGAGGTTCTTTTTCCAGTTGAACGACGGTGAGCAATTGTAAGCGAGCTTCTTGCCCGGATGCACCTTGTGCACGCCTTCCGCAAACCTGCGCGCCTGTTCGAGATCCGGCTTGGATGTTTCGCACCAGATCAGGTCGCAATAGGGCGCATAGGCAACCGCGCGGGCGATGCAGGGCTCAAGACCGTTCTTGACCTGATAGAAACCCTCGACGGTGCGGCCGGCATCGTAATCCACGAAGGGCTGGTCGCGCTCATCGATGTCGGAGGTCAGGAGCTTCGCGGCCTCCGCATCCGTGCGGGCGATAACAAGCGTCGGCACACCCATGACATCGGCCGCAAGCCGCGCCGCCGTCAGATTGCGGATATGCGCTGCCGTCGGGATCAGAACCTTGCCGCCGAGATGGCCGCATTTCTTTTCCGATGCCAGCTGGTCTTCATAATGAACACCCGCCGCACCTGCCTCGATGAAGGCCTTCATGATTTCGAAGGCGTTGAGCGGCCCGCCAAAACCGGCCTCCGCATCAGCAACGATCGGCGCGAACCAGGTGTCGACCGAAAGGCCCTTGCCCTCCGCCGTCTCGATCTGGTCGGCGCGCTGCAAAGTGCGGTTGATGCGCTTGGCAAGCTCCGGTGCGGCATTGGCGGGATAAAGCGACTGGTCCGGATACATGGCCGACGCTGTATTGGCATCCGCCGCAACCTGCCAGCCGGAAAGATAGATCGCCTTCAGCCCGGCGCGAACCATCTGCATGGCCTGGTTGCCGGAAAGCGCGCCGAGCGCGTTGACGAAATTTTCCTCGTTGATCAGCTTCCACAGCCGGTTCGCGCCCATCTCGGCAAGCGAATGGCGGATGTCGACGGAGCCGCGCAGCCGCTCCACGTCGGCGGCGGTGTAGGTGCGCTCGATGCCGTCGAAACGTCCCTGCGGTGCGCCCGGAACAAGTTTGTAAAAATCCGTCATACTTCTCTCTCCCATGATAAATGCGGTTTCTGTAACAGGCCATCTTCAACATCATGTGGCGCCGTTTGATGTGACTACATTTACATTTTTCGAGATTTGAGTACCAGAACAAACATAAAAACAGTGACTTGAAAGAGGTTATCCTGTAGAGTGCGTGACAGGGTGGAGATGTAAAATTGTAAATTTTGTAAAAGTCCTTCACCCCGCGAATTTGTAACAGACTTGTATGAGTCGCAGGCACGGGAGGCGAGGCGGTGTCGGAAAACAAGATTTTTGCAGGCCCGCGCGTGCGCCGCATTCGCAACGGTCTTGGGTTGACGCAGACGGCCATGGCCGAGGCACTGGCGATCTCGCCGTCCTATCTCAATCTCATAGAGCGCAACCAGCGGCCGCTGACGGTGCAGCTGCTTTTGAAGCTTGCCTCCGTCTACAAGGTCGATCTGGATGACCTGCAGGGCGAAAGCGCCGGTTCCGCCGGGCAGCTGCGTGAGGTCTTCGCCGATCCGTTGCTTTCGGGTGAAGTGCCATCACCGCAGGAACTGATCGAGGTTGCCGATGCCGCGCCCAATGCGGCAAGCGGTGTCCTCAAGCTTTATCGGGCCTATAGGGAGCAGGCGCAGCGCCTTTCCGACCTCTCCGATCTTCTGGCGCGGGAAGGGCATGAGACGGCACTCTCCTCCACACGCCTGCCGATTGACGAGGTGCGACATGTCTTTGAAAACCGGCCGGCCTATTTCCATGCCATCGATGCGGCGGCGGAAGAACTCCACAAACACCTGTCGGCGGGCGACGATCTCGCCTCCGGCCTTCGTGCATGGCTTCAGAAAAACCACGGCATCGTGGTCCGCACCCTGCCCGTTCATGCCATGCCAAATCTCAGGCGGCGTTATGACCGCCATTCGATGCGGCTGTTTTTATCCGAACGCCTGTCGCAGCCGGACCAATTGCGGGAAATGGCGATGGAGACCTGTCTTCTGGCGCTTCGCGAAGAAATCGGCACGGAGCTTGAAGGGCTTGGCCTGAAAGGGGAGGAGGCGAGGCGCATCGCCCGCTTCGAACTGGCGCGTTACGCCGCCCATGCGTTGATGATGCCCTATGGCGCATTCCTGAGCGCCGCCCAACGAGCCAGATATGACCTTGATGTCCTGCGCTCGCGCTTCAACGTTTCTTTCGAACAGGCTGCCAACCGCCTCGTCAGCCTGCAACGGCCGTCAGCCGCGGCGATCCCGTTTTTCCTGATGGAGATCGACAATGCCGGCAACCGTTTCCGCCTCGCGGGGGGCAGCGGTTTTCCAAGGGCGCGTTTTGGCGGCCTCTGTCCGCGTCTCAACATCCATGCCGCTTTTGCCCAGCCGGGACAGGTGCTGGTGGAAGCGGTGGAGATGCCGGATGGTGACGCTTTCCTGACCGTTTCGCGCACGCTGGAAGGTCCGCAGGCGGGTTTCGGTGAAAGGGTGAGGCGCACGGCCGTGCTTCTCGGCTGCGATCTCGCTCAGGCGGGAGAGACGGTCTATGGCGGCGCCGCTTCGGGTGCCGCGCCCGTCGCCGTCGGCCCCTCATGCCGGCTGTGCGAAAGGCAGGGCTGTCTGTCGCGGGCCGAAGCGCCGCTCACAAGGCCGCTCGGGCTCGATGAAATGGTGACCGGCCTCAGTGTTTTCGACTTCCAGTAGGTGTTTCCATTCGCTTTTTCCCGGCCGGAACACATTTGGTTGAAAATGCTGTGCTGCACATTTCCCGCTTGCTCCCTTCTGTTTTCCTTTCTAGTCTCTCCCAAAAAAGGGGATCACGCTCCCATCGTGAGGATGCGTAAACAGGAGACATCATGAAAAAGCGTTCGCTCCGTCTGACCTTGGCTCTCACCACTGCGCTCGTTGCGGCAGGCTCGGCAATGGCCCAGGAGAAGGTCGTCCACGTCTATAACTGGTCGGATTATATCGACGAATCGGTCCTTACGGATTTCACGAAGGAAACCGGCATCAAGGTCGTTTACGACGTGTTCGACAGCAACGAACTCGTGGAAACAAAGCTTCTGGCCGGTAGCTCCGGTTATGACGTGGTGGTGCCGACCGGCCCCTTCCTTGCCCGCCAGATCAATGCCGGCGTGTTCCAGAAGCTCGACAAGTCCAAGTTGCCGAATCTGAAGAACATGTGGCCTGAGGTTTCCGAGCGTCTGGCCAAATACGACCCCGGCAACGAATATGCCGTGAACTACATGTGGGGTACCACCGGCATCGGTTACAACGTCGCCAAGGTGAAGGCTGCCCTCGGCGATGTTCCGGTCGATAGCTGGGATATTCTGTTCAAGCCGGAAAATGCCGAAAAGCTCAAATCCTGCGGCATCAATATCCTCGATGCGTCGGACGAAACCTTCGCCATCGCCATGAATTATCTCGGCAAGAACCCCGACAGCAAGGAAACGGCCGATCTGGAAGCCGGCGGCGAGGTCTATTCGAAGATCCGTCCTTATGTGAAGACGTTCAATTCCTCCGCCTATATCGACGAACTGGCGAATGGCGACAGCTGCATCACCATCGGCTGGTCGGGTGACATCCTCCAGGCCAAGACCCGTGCCGAGGAAGCCAAGAATGGCGTCGAGGTGAATTACGTCATTCCGAAGGAAGGCACCTATATGTGGTTCGACAACCTTGCCATCCCGGCGGATGCCAAGAATGTCGAGGAAGCGCATGCCTTTATCAATTATCTGATGCGGCCGGAAGTCATCGCCAAGGCATCGAACTATGTTCAATATGCCAATGGCAACCTTGCCTCGCAGGCGCTGATGGACGAGTCCGTTTCCAAGAATCCCGCCGTTTATCCCGATGCCGAGACGATGAAGAAGCTCTTCACCATCTCGCCATACGGACCGAAGGAACAGCGTGTTTTGAACCGCGTCTGGACGCAGATAAAGACCGGCAGCTGACACCGCAGTCCGCTGGTTGAGAAACGGCCGGCGGGCCTGTTTCTCTGATGCTTTTGCCGGCAGGTCACTTCACCTGCCGGCGTTGCCCGCCCCAGGCATCCGACCGAAAAATATAAGCGGTTTTCGGTCCGATGCTCAAATCGACAAGACCAACGGGATTTGAGGGTAGGGTGCATGGCGAAAACTCTGGGGCCGGTCAAACGTAAATTCAGCCCGTGGGACAACCCCGATGCGGTGCCCTTCATCCGTTTTGAAAACGTCACCAAGCGTTTCGGCGATTTCGTCGCGGTCAACAATCTGACGCTCGATATTTACGAGCGCGAGTTCTTTTCGCTGCTCGGCCCTTCCGGTTGTGGCAAGACCACGCTGATGCGCATGCTGGCCGGTTTTGAGGAGCCGACGGAGGGCCGTATCCTGCTTCAGGGCAAGGATATTTCCGGCGTGCCGCCCTATAAGCGTCCCACCAACATGATGTTCCAGTCCTATGCGCTTTTCCCGCATATGTCGGTTGAAAAGAACATCGCCTTCGGGCTCGAACAGGACGGCCTGCCAAAAGCGGAAATCGCCTCGCGCGTCGAGGAGATGCTGCGGCTCGTCAAACTCAGTGAATTCGCCAAACGCAAGCCCAGCCAGCTTTCCGGCGGCCAGCGGCAGCGCGTGGCGCTCGCCCGGTCGCTTGCCAAGCGGCCGAAGGTGCTTCTTCTCGATGAGCCGCTCGGCGCGCTCGACAAGAAGCTGCGTGAGGAAACGCAATTCGAGCTGATGGACATTCAGACCAATCTCGGCCTCACCTTCCTGATCGTCACGCATGATCAGGAAGAGGCGATGACGGTGTCGGACCGGATTGCGGTGATGGACAAGGGCAATGTCGTGCAGGTGGCGACGCCGGCCGAGATTTACGAAGCGCCGAACACCCGCTACGTGGCTGACTTCATCGGTGACATCAATATTTTCGACGCCAGGGTTGTCGCCAACGCCTCGGATGTCGGCAAACCCGGTCTGGTGACGCTTGATTGCGATGGGCTGAAGGTTGCGGTGGAGCAGGAATGTGCTGCCGCAAACGGTAGTCAGGTGGCTTACGCCATCCGCCCGGAAAAAGTCCGCATCTCGCTCGACCAGCCCGCCGACAGCAGCGTCAATTCCGCCTATGGCGAGGTCTGGGATATTGGTTATCTCGGCGACTTCTCGGTTTTCATCGTCAAGCTTGCCGATGGCCGTGTCATCCGTGCCGCGCAGGCGAATGTCTCGCGTCTCGTCGATCGCCCGATCACCTTCGGCGATATGGTGTGGCTGAACTGGAAACCGGATTCAGGTCTTGTCCTGACACGCTGAGGGAGGCTTTCATGGCGATCACCACTCCCGAAAACCGGCAAAGCCCCTGGCGCTGGCTGGTCGTCGCGGTTCCCTATTTCTGGCTGCTGCTGTTCTTCGCAGCACCGTTTTTCATCATTCTCAAGATATCGCTGTCGGATACGGCAATCTCCATGCCGCCCTATACGCCGGTCTTCGAAGGGTTTTCGAAGCTCGGAGCGTTCTTCTCCGAACTGGATTTCGAAAACTACCTCTTCCTGACGGAAGACCCGCTTTACATCGACGCCTATCTGTCGTCGCTGCGCATCGCCTTCATCTCCACCTTCCTGTTGCTGCTGATCGGTTATCCCATGGCGCTTGCCATGGCGCGCGCGCCTTCAGCCGTGCGGCCGACGCTGGTGATGCTGGTGATCCTGCCGTTCTGGACCTCGTTCCTGATCCGCGTTTACGCCTGGATCGGCATTCTGAAGCCGGAAGGCCTGTTGACGGTGCTGTTCCAATGGCTCGGTTTTCTCGGACCCGACCAGCAGGTCAATATCTTCCGCACCGAGACGGCGATCTTCATCGGCATCGTTTATTCCTATCTGCCCTTCATGGTGCTGCCACTCTATTCGGCGCTGGAAAAGCTGGACAATACGCTGCTGGAAGCGGCGGCCGATCTCGGCTGCCCGCCATGGAAGGCCTTCTGGAAGATTACTTTCCCGCTGTCGCTGCCGGGCGTCGTCGCCGGCTCGATGATCTGCTTCATTCCGATAACAGGGGAATTCGTCATTCCCGATCTGCTTGGCGGCGCGCAGACGCTGATGATCGGCAAGACGCTGTGGACGGAATTCTTCGGCAACCGCGACTGGCCATTGGCCTCCGCCGTCGCCGTGCTGCTGCTGCTATTGCTGGTGGTACCCATCGCCATCTTCCAGAACCAACAGAAGAAGGTGGGGTGAGGCCATGAAGCGCGGAAAATTCGACATCACCGTCCTCACCCTCGGTTTTGCCTTTCTTTATATCCCGATCATCATCCTGATCGTTTATTCCTTCAACGCTTCCAAGCTCGTCACCGTCTGGGGCGGCTTTTCCCTGCAATGGTACCGCTCCATGTGGTCCAACCAGGGGCTGATGGATGCCGCCTGGGTGACGCTGCGCGTCGGCATCCTCAGCGCCACCATCGGCACCATCCTCGGAACGCTGGCGGCGCTGTCGCTCACCCGCTTCGCGCGCTTCCCGGGACGCGTGCTGTTTTCCGGCATGATCTATGCGCCGCTCGTCATGCCTGAGGTCATCACCGGCCTGTCGCTGCTGCTCCTGTTCGTGGCCGTCGGGGTGGATCGCGGTTTCTGGACGGTGGTCATCGCCCATACGACTTTCACCATGTGTTACGTGGCGATCGTCGTGCAGTCGCGCCTGTTGACCTTCGATCGGAGTCTGGAGGAGGCGGCGCTCGATCTCGGCTGCCCGCCGGTCAAGACGTTCTTCCGTATCACCCTGCCGCTGATCTTCCCCGCCGTCATCGCCGGCTGGATGCTGGCCTTCACCCTGTCGCTCGACGATCTCGTGATCGCCAGCTTCGCAACCGGCCCCGGCGCAACCACGCTGCCGATCAAGATCTATTCCCAGGTTCGCCTCGGCGTGACGCCGGAAATCAACGCGATCTGCACGATCCTCATCGGCCTCGTCACCATCGGCGTGATTGTCGCTTCCATCGCCTCCAAACGCACCGAGCTCCAGCGGATGAGGGACGAGCACGCGGCCGCGCGCCACTGATGGAATGGTCCGTTTCGATTTCTGCGCGTTACTGTTGTAATCGCAAGGAAATTAGAAACTCATAATTTAATTTTGGGCCTCTAAGGTCTAAAAATAGGAATTATCGTCGGTAATTGATCGATTTTGGTTTTAACCGCTTGTTAATAGGAGTTGGCGGAAAGTAAACCCAACGCAGGGCTGTCAAAATTTTGATAGCCGGGATTGATAATTTCCATATGGCGAGGTTGTCCCCCTTTCTCTCGTTGAAAAAGCACAACTAATACAGGCGGTCGCAAGGCCGCCTTTCTTTTTGTCGCCAGTCCGGGTGCCGTTCAGCGGTTTTCCGGGTGATCCATCGATTTTGAGACGAGAAGCACGGGTATAAGACCGGCGAGAATGATGATGATGGCCGGCACGGCGGCATCCTGCACCCGCGAGCGGGAGGCATCCTCATAGACCAGTGTGGCAAGCGTGTTGAAGCCGAAAGGCCTGAGCAGGATCGTGGCCGGCAGCTCCTTCATGGATTCGATCAGGACCAGCAGAAAGGCGGTCAGCGCCGCAGGCCGCATATTGGGCAATAGCACCTTGAACAGCGTCTGCGCCCGGTTGCGTCCAAGCGTCCGCGAGGCCATGTCGATATGCGGCGAAAGCTTCTGGAAACCGGCATCGAGCGTGCCTTCCGCCATGGTCATGAAGCGCACGCTATGGGCGTAGATGATGGCGAAGGCAGTGCCGGAAAGCAGCAGGCCGCTTGAAAACCCGAAATGTGACCGGATGAGCCCGTCAACGCGATTGTCGAGACCGGCCAGCGGGATGAGCACGCCTATCGCAAGCACCGTTCCCGGCACGCCATAGCCCATGGAGCCGAGGCGCGCGGCCACCTTTGAAGTGCGGGAGCGCTCGGTGCGGATGGCGTAGGAGAAGACGAAAGCCGCAATCAGCGTCACGAAAGCGGCGGAAAGCGAGACCTCAAGACTATGCCCGAGCGCTTTCAGAAGCTTCGGTGAAAACAGCGCATCCAGCCTTTTCACGGCGTAACCGCCAAGAACGATCACGGGAATAAGGAAGCCGCTCAAAACGGGAAGCAGGCAGAACAGGCTCGCGGACCAGCGCCGCCAGCCTCCAAGCTGTTTCAGCCGGTGGCGCTGCGCCATGCTGGTGGCTTTCGGTGCGGCAAAGCGCTGTCTTTCGCGGGCATTGCGTTCAATGACGATCAACACACCGACAATGAGCAGGATGACGGCGGCGATCTGCGTCGCATTGGCGAGGTTGCCGCGATTGAGCCAGGTCTCATAGATCGTGAAGGTCAGCGTCTGCACGCCGAGATATTCGACCGCGCCGATATCGTTCAGCGTTTCCATCAATACCAGGGAAAGCCCTATGGCGATTGCCGGCCGCGCCATCGGCAATTGCACGGAAAAGAACACATTCAGCGGTTTTGCGCCGAGCGTGCGTGCGGCCTCGGCCGCAAACCGCCCCTGCATGGAAAACGCTGCCCGGGCCGAAAGATAGACATAGGGGTAAAGCACCGAACTCAGCACCACGACCGCGCCACCGAGTGAGCGTATGTCCGGAAACCAGTAGTCGCGGATACTGTGATAACCGAAGGCGGCGCGGACGGCGCTCTGCACCGGGCCGGTGAAATCCAGAAACTCGCCGAATGCATAGGCCGCCAGATAGGAGGGAATGGCAAGTGGCAGGACGAGTGCCGCAGAGAGTACCCGCCGCAGCGGAAATTCGAATGTGGTGACAAGCCAGGCGCAGACGATGCCGAAGAATGTGGTCATCGCTGCTGTCATCCCCAGAAGCAGAAAGGTGCGAAATCCGGCGCGCGGCAGAACATTGGCAAGAAGATGCTGCCATCCCTCGGTGCTGCCGGTCAACGCCAGCCAGAAGATCGCCAGAATGGGCATGGCGGCAATGGCTGCGACAATGACCGCCGTTATGGGCAACAATGAAAAGCGTCTTGTTGCCGGAAGGGAAACCGTCATGGACATGCCAGTCTACTGTCGTGCAAAGGCCTCAACCGGCATCATTGCGCCGGCGGCTTTCGCATTGCTACGCCCGCATGGCCTCAGTTGGCAAGAACCCGCTGTGACGGAAAGGTGATTTCCACCAGCGTTCCTTCATTTGGTGTCGAGGTGATGGAAAAGTTGGCGCGATTGGCATCCACCATGGCCTTGGTCAGCGGCAGGCCGAGCCCGGTGCCGTCGCCGCGCACGCGCTTGCCTGATGATGCCACCTGCCGGAAGGGTTTCATCGCCTGCTCCAGTTCAGCCCGCGTCATGCCGATGCCGGTGTCGCGAATGCGCAGCGACACGCTGCCATTGGCCTCATAGGCGGTGGAAACGACGATCTGGCCGCCTGATGGCGTAAAGCGGATGGCGTTCGACAGGATGTTGAGCACGATCTGCTTGATCGAACGCAGATCGGCGACGATCTGCGGCACGGATTGCGAAAGTGCCGTGCGGATAATGACACGCTGGTTATTGGCCTGCGGCTGCACCAGCGAGACCGCTTCGGCCACCGTCTCGTTCAGCGGCACGGCGATGAAATCCACGTCCATCTGACCGGCTTCGATCTTGGAGATGTCGAGCAGATCGTTGACGATGTCGAGCACGTGCCGGCCCGAACGGCCAATATCATTGGCATATTCCACATAACGCGGATTGCCGATCGGCCCGAAACGTTCGGTTGCCATCATGTCGGAGAAACCGATGATGGCGTTGAGCGGCGTACGGATTTCATGGCTGACGCGCGCCAGAAAATCGGTCTTGTGGGCATTGGCGGTTTCCGCCGCCCGCTTGGCATTACGCAGCTCTTCTTCCGTGCGTTTCCACTGGGTGATGTCACGGATGACGGCGCAATAACCATGCGAGGACTTGAGCCGGCCAATGGTCATGAACAGCGGCAGAAAACCGCCGGAAGCCTCACGGCCGATCACTTCGCGGCCATCGTTCAGCACGCTGGCCACACCATTATTGGCAAGGCCGGAGAGATAGTCCAAAACGGCTCGCTGGCTTTCATGCGCAAACAGCGTGACGAAGGGTTTCCCGGCGATCTCGCCATTGTCATAGTTGAACAGCGCACTGGCGGAACGGTTAAGCGAACGGATTTCGCCCTCGTCGCCCAGAAGCACCACACCGTCGGTCGCCGTTTCCAGAATGGAATGCAGCTCCTCGACTTCGCCCTGCAGCAGGGAAAGGCTACCGGCCTCCGCATTCGCCGTTTCGGCGGCTGCCGTATTTTCATTCGCCGCTGCAACCGGTGCCTGCTTCTCTTCCAGCGGTACCAGCGACAGCATCAGCGCTTTGGTCTCTTCCCAGCGGATGGATTGCAGCCGTGCCTTGACCGGAATGATATCGTTTTCGGCGCTGACGACGACCATGCCGCCTTCATTGTCGGGCATATTCTCCAGCTCCTGCCGTTGCAGCAGTGCCTCCAGCCCGCCGACCTCATGCAATTCATCGAGAGAGCCGTAACCCGTCAGCCGCAGGAAATCAGGATTGGCGTGGATCAGCCTGTCGCCGGCATGCACCAGCAGCGCCACGGGCATCTGGTCCAGCGTTTCAGCGCTCAGCGCATCGGCGGGGCGCAGCGGCGGGCTGACCATTGCAGCAGCAATATCGGCCACCGGCTGCACGTCCGTTGCGACTTCTTCCTTCTCGTCGCTATCGATCGGGGTCGTGGGCGCGTGAATGGGTGCCGGGCCTTCGCCGCGAACATAGTCCGCGAAGAGATCGTCTTCCTCGGCCGCTTCCGTCGTCCTGACGTCTTCTTCCGCGGGTGGCCTGTCCACCGGCGTTCCGGCATCGATATCGTCGGCAACATCCTGCACGACCGGCTCGGCGGATACATGCGACTCCGTGAAAAGAGCTTCTTTCTCCGACGTCGGATTTTCGTCCGAAACAGCATCCGTAGGTGCCAATGTCCGGCCGATTTCCCGGAAGGCGGCCTGTTCGCCTGCGGTCAGCCCCTCGCGGGAGCGCGAGCGGCGCTCTTCAAGATGCACGATCTTGTCGGAATAAGCGGGTTCCGGTTCTGGCTCCGGGGTTGGCGCTGTTGCCAATACCGGCACTTCGAATTCCGGCGGGCTGTAATCGTGATGCTCTGCCTCGGCCGAAACCTCGGGCAGTGCCGTCTCAGATATATCGGCCGCCGTTGCCGGGGCTTCATCGTCTTCCGCCACGTCGGCCTCGGCCTGCGCCGCGTCCAGCTCATCGCCATCATCAAGAAATGCCAGCAATTCGTGGCTTTCATCCTCGATGGCGGGCTGCGGTAAAACCTCAGTCGGAGCAGCCTCTGCGCCTTCCAGGAAGGTCAGGCCGATAGCATGGGGATCTTCAGTGGCATCGGCGAGCCGCACGATGCCGAAACCGCGAAAACCGTCGAATTCGCGCGAGCGCGTATAGGTGGGCAGGGCGGCTAGATCGATGGGCACCATGAGGGAAGTGCCCTCCACCGGCCAATAGATCGTCTTGCCCGACCAGGTGTCGCGACGACCGAGAAGCTCGCGAATCTTACCATCCGGATCGAGGTTGAAAAGCGCTGCGACATCGGCAAAGCCCATGCCTTCGACAGCCGCCGCCTTTGCGCCAACGGCCTCCGCAAATTCATGCGAGATGGAGCTGAAGCGCCCCTCCGCATCAATTTTCCAGACGAAGCGGGATGCGCGTGCGCCGGCATTAAAGACAAAAGGCTGAGCCTCTTCTGTTGGGTCTGTTGCCGCCGAGGTGTCGTCTTCAGGCGATAAAGCGATATCCGCCGTCACCGTTTCAGCGACTTCAACGTCTGCCGCTTCGCTCTCTGCTTCTTCGAGCGCCTCGCCAGCATGGTCCTCGCCAATGATGCGGTCGGTCGCCGGAACCTCCAGCTCATCCGCATCGAGTTCGAAGAGATCGGCAATATCGTCGGTCATCGCCTCGTTCGCCGCTGTCTCCGTGTCCTCCACGAAGATATCCAGCGGGGCCTCCGCCTGTTCCTCTGCGGCAACCGGCAGGACGGTGGCTTCTTCCTGTTCCGCCACCATCTCGTCTTCGGCGTCGGAAGACAGTTCCGGTACGTCGTCCACATCCTCGATGTCAGCGACCGCGTCGAGGACAGAATCGAAGGAGGCGACCGATGCGGCAACCGGCGTAGCCTCCGCAACCGGCAAAGCGGGCTCGGCGTCAGGCGCGGCTTGCTGCGGCCTGTCTTCGGCAAAACCGTTTACGGGGTCGAGCGTCCCAAGTGCGGTCTCGACCACGAACAGCAGGTTGAGTTCGGGCGAGGTTGTGATCTGGCCGGTGGCTGCGGGCAAATAACCCTTTCCGGTCGGCACGGGCCGTTTGACGAGATGGCCGGATTGTCCTGCGGCCATCCGCACCAGCGTCCTTGCCGTGTGCGGCGTGATGCCGAGCGACGCAAACCTGGCCGAGGCGGCGACAATCTCGTTTTCGCCGTCGATGACCGCAATATGGATGTCCGGATCGTCAAAACCTTCGATCATGCGCCGGGCGCATTCCGCCACGTCGGGCGCGGTCTGGTCGGTAAGGGCGGAAAACAGAATGGCGGGCTGGCCCGGCTCGGCCTCGATGATTTCTGCTTTGGCGGTGACCGCAAGGCTGCGGAAACCGGCATTGATGCGAATGGTAAACGGCAGGCTGTCGCCCGCCTTGGAAAGCCGCGCCGCCGTCGCCGCCAGCTGCCGGAAGGTCACGTCCTGCCGCTTCGGGCCCTGTTCCAGAAAATCATAGACCATCGGCGTGCCGAACAGCGCGGCACCCCGCCCGTTTGCCCAAAGGGCGTTCTGGAGGTCGAGGGAAAACAAAGCCATCGCCTCGCCTCGCCCGAAACCTTCACGCACCCGTTCATGCACTGCGATATCGATAAAGGGATACTGGACGGCGGGCATGTCGAAACCTATTCTGGCACTACCGGACCTTGCGGGGCTTTGTCAGCCTCCTCATGAAGCTGAAACGTAAACCCGCTGAGGCACCACGTTAACAGAATTTTAAATAACTTCACAGCGCGGCGCGGTCCACCATCCGGCGGATGAATCGCCAAACAGAGTTAACATGAACAGGCCCGCAGTCAGCCCCTTGCCAATGACGTGGGACACCCCCGGCCGCCACCTGCCATCGGGCTCCACGGTATGAAAAGCACTTGCCTTTCGATGCCTTTTTTCGCAAAATTCAATGAGGCACTTGCAAATGGGGGAAACTCCTTTTATGTCACCCCCCGTGACGCCGCTTCGGCGTTTCATGTGCGGTTGTAGCTCAGTTGGTTAGAGCGCAGGTTTGTGGCACCTGAGGTCGGTGGTTCGACCCCACTCAACCGTACCATTCCCTTCTCCCGATAAGTTCAAATGCTACAAGGACTTACCGGGAGATGGGAGTATTTTCCCGTTTCACGGTTCCCGAAAATCCCCAGAAATCATTGCCGCGATTTTGCCAGCCCGCGCACAGCCTCTGCTGGCGTGTGAACCCCCTGCCGTTTTCAGACCCCCAAAAACCATTTGGCTAAAATCTCTTGCGCTGGTATTGTCGGCCCAACGAAACCTTATGAAAGCCAGCAGCATAGCTTCTACGCTTGTGCGCGGCGAAATGGACAAGATAGTGATCGACCCCGGAAACGGCCCAAAGCCGTCGGACCAAGGGGCGTCGGTGGCAAACAAAGGGAAAGCGAAGCGATCCCGTCGTGGCAAGAAACACAAGCGTGACGGTAAGCCCCGTGACGCCGCTGTGCTGTCGCATGATGTTGCCGCAGATGTTCCGGCCGGTTCCCCTCATGTATCGGCTCTCGAGCCGGATGCAGAACCGCGCAAGAGAAAGCGCCGCCGTCGTTCTCGCGGCAAAGGTGCTTCACAGCAGACGCCGTCTGCGCCCGGCGAGCAGGTGCAGGCCTCAACCGTACCCGATGTTACCAACCCATCCCCGGTGCCTCCAGGTGGCGGTCGCAAGTCGCGCAACCGCAAGCGGGCTCATCGCGATCCACGCGGTCGCGATCCACAGGGCAGGCCGCTCGTCCCCTCGCACGCGCCGCGACATGTCGGCAAGCAGAATGGCCGTGCCAATGGGGCGGCTCAGGAGCCGCATCGTCAACAATCTGAAATTTCTGCCCGTCACGCCACGCGCCAGCACGATCATGGTGCGGAACCGGCGACGGATATGTATGCGGCGCTCGATCTCGGTACCAATAATTGCCGTCTGCTGATTGCGCAGCCGACACGGCCCGGCCAGTTCCGGGTCGTCGACGCCTTTTCGCGCATCGTCCGGCTGGGCGAGGGCCTGGTGTCGAGCGGTCGCCTTTCCGACGATGCGATGGACCGCGCGGTGGAGGCCCTCAAGGTTTGCTCTTCGAAACTTGCCGGTCGCCCGATCAGGCGCATGCGGCTGATCGCCACCGAAGCCTGCCGGGCCGCATCCAATGGCGAGGCGTTTCTGGAGCGGGTCACCCGCGAAACCGGGCTCAGGCTTGAAATCATCAGCCGCGAGACGGAAGCCCGCCTTGCGGTATCGGGCTGCGCCTCGCTTGTCGGGCGCGAGGCGCGTTCGGTCGTGCTGTTCGATATCGGCGGCGGATCTTCGGAAATCGCGGTTATCAAGGTCGGTGAAAACCGTTCCAACCGGCTCGCCAACCATATCACGCATTGGACATCGCTTCCGGTCGGCGTCGTCACGCTCTCTGAACGCCATGGCGGCCGCGATGTGACGCCTGATGTCTTCGCGGCCATGGTGCGGGAAGTCGAGGGGCTGCTCGATGCGTTCCATTGCCCGCCTCTGGCGCCGCAATTGCATCATGAGGATTTTCATCTCATCGGGACCTCGGGTACTGTAACGACGCTTGCGGGCGTTCATCTCGATCTGCCGCGATATGATCGCCGCAAGGTGGATGGCCTCTGGCTTTCCGACGCCGAAGTGACGGCCATGCAGGACAAGCTTCTGGCATGGGATTTCGCCGGCCGCGCCGCCAATGCCTGCATCGGTCCTGATCGGGCCGATCTGGTTCTGGCCGGTTGTGCGATCCTCGAGGCCATTCGCCGCCGCTGGCCGTCGCGCCGCATGCGCGTGGCCGATCGCGGTCTTCGCGAGGGCCTGCTGACGGATATGATGGCGGATGACGGCGCATGGCGGCGCAACCGCATAAGGCGCATGCAGATGGCACGGCAGGACAGGACGGAAGGTTTGACATGAGCAAGGCGCCCACAAGCACCAATCGCACCGGCCGAAAGATCGGCCAGAAGGTCAAGAAGACCAAACTCAAGGCCTCATCGCGCCGTTGGCTTGAACGTCATATCAATGACCCCTACGTCCAGCGCGCCAGGCTTGAGGGCTATCGCGCCCGCGCCGCCTTCAAGCTTCTGGAAATCAACGATAAGCACCAGATATTGAAGGGTGCGACCCGCATCATCGACCTTGGTGCGGCACCTGGAAGCTGGTCGCAGATCGCTTCGAAGGTGACGGATTCCACCGAAGACGATATTCGCGTCGCCGCCATCGATTTCCTCGAGATCGATCCCATTCCCGGCGTGAAAATCCTGCAGCTCGACTTCCTCGACCCCTCCGCACCCGAAAAGCTGATGGAGGCCGTCGGCGGCACGCCCGATCTGGTGCTGTCCGACATGGCGGCGCCAACCACGGGCCACCAGAAGACCGACCACATCCGCACCATGCATCTGTGTGAAGTCGCAGCCGATTTCGCGGTTCAGGTGCTGGCGGAGGGCGGCCATTTCCTTGCCAAGACCTTCCAGGGCGGCACGGAAAAGGCCCTGCTGGACATGCTGAAAAAGAACTTCAAGCAGGTCCTGCACATCAAGCCTGCCTCGTCGCGCTCGGAATCGGTCGAAATGTTCCTGCTTGCCAAGCACTTCAAGGGCCGCAAGGGCGAGCCGCAAATCGATGCGGACGCCACTGAGGCCGCCGAAGACTGATCATTCCGCCGGTTGCGAAACCTTGCCGCGGTGGCCGGAGACGGCCGCTCCCGCCTGTGCGTCCATGCGGATGATCGGCACGATGGCGAAGAGCGAGACGAGCGCGACGATGGTGAAGGCGATGTGGAAATCGGCAAGCTGAAGATGCGTGCCGGACATCATGCTGCTGACTTCCAGAATGGAAGCGGCGAAAGCCACGCCAAGCGCCAGGCTGATCTGCTGCATCACCGACGCCATCGAGGTCGCCTGACTTGCCTGGCTGTCTTCAATATCGGAATAGCTGAGCGCGTTCGACCCGGTGAAGAAGAACGACCGGGCAAATCCCGCCGTGACCAGGAAGATCATAATCAGGGGGTAGGGGGTCTCAGGCGTGAAAAAGCTGTTGGCGAGCGTCGTGCAGGCGCCGACGATGCCGGCCCCGATCAGCGTCGATCGGAACCCCGTTGCCGCAAAGACGCGCTTGGCCATGAATTTGGTGGTGATAGCGCCAATCGCGCCCGCAAAAGTGATCATGCCGGATTGGAACGGGTTGAGCCCGAAACCGATCTGCAGCATCAGCGGCATCAGGAACGGGATGGCGCCCGTCGAGATGCGGAAGATGGTGCCGCCAACGGAGGCCGCCCGGAAGGTCGCATTCTGGAAGATGCGAAAGTCCAGAATCGGGGCGGGGTGACGGGCGGCGTGGCGCAGGTAAAGAAAACCGCAGATAAACCCGATGATCGTCGAGGCGATGCCGATGGCGGGCGGCAATGCCGGAAGGCTGACGACCGAAACGCCGAAGACAACGCCCGAGGCGGCAATGCCGGATAACACGAAACCCTTGCCGTCCATCGGCGGCGGATTGGTGGTTTCGATTTCTGGCAGGAAGATCGTCGACAGCCAGATGCCGATGACGCCGATGGGCACGTTGATCAGGAAAATCCAGTGCCATGAAAAATAGGTGGTGATGAAGCCGCCGATCGGCGGACCGGTGAGCGGGCCGACAAGCGCCGGTATCGTCAACAGCGCCATGGCGGAAACAAGTTCGGTCCGCTTTGTTGTCCGCAGCAGAACGAGACGGCCGACGGGCGTCATCATCGCCCCGCCCATGCCCTGCAGGAAACGCGAGAGCACGAATTCGAACACCGACGACGATACCGCGCAACAGATGGACCCGACAACGAAGACGCCGATGGCGAAACGGAAGATTTTCTTCGCGCCATATTTGTCGGCCATCCAGCCGCTGATCGGAATGAAGATCGCCAGAGACACCATATAGGCCGTCAGCGCGAGCTTGAGCGTGATCGGGCCGACATTGAGGTCGGCTGCAATCGCCGGAAGCGAGGTTGCAATGACGGTGGAGTCCATCTGCTCCATGAAGAGAGCGACTGCCAGGATGAGGGGAATGATGCGGTTCATGAGGCTGCCTGCGGCTTTCCGCTGCGACAAAGGATATCGCCGTTCCTCCTACGCCTGATAAGCGGGCTTGCCAACACGTTAATTATCAATTTCTCAAGTTCCGATCAAACCTGCGTGAGGCCGATTTCCTTGCAACTTTCTCGCTCTATTGTCCGTTGGGCACAGTTCAGTTGGCGATCATGGCCAGTTGGCGCTATCGGGAGAAAGATGATGACCCAATCCTTGAACATGAGCAGGCGCGGCCTCATTGGTGCGGCCGGCGCAAGCGTCCTCGGCGCGCCGCTGTTGATGGCGCGCACCGCGACCGCCCAGACAAACCAGCCGCAAACTTCCATGGAGATCAAACACGCCATGCCGCCGGAAACCAATCGCTTCAAGCTCGGCAATTTCGAGGTGCTGGTGGTGAAGGATGGCGCCCGCGCCGCGCCCAATCCCGGCGAGACCTTCGGCACGGACCAGTCGGCGGAAACCGTTGGAAAGCTTCTGGACGATAATTTTCTGCCGAAGGACCAATTCGTCAATTCCTTCTCGCCGGTCCTCGTCAACACCGGCACGGACCTCGTGCTGTTCGACACCGGTTTTGGCGAGGCCGGCCGCGGCGCGGGCAATGGCCGCCTGATCGAAGGCATGGCGGCTGCCGGTTACACGCCGGAGGATGTAACCGTGGTGGTGCTGACCCACATGCACGGCGACCACATCGGCGGACTGATGGAAAAAGGCTCACCGGCCTTTTCAAAGGCGCGTTATGTGGTCGGCCAGGCGGAATATGATTTCTGGACGGATGAGAAGCGCGTCGGCACGCCTGCCGAAGGCGGCCACAAGGGTGTCATCGCCAACGTCAAGCCGCTGGCGGAAAAGGCGACCTTCATCGGCGATGGTGCCAATGTGGTCTCCGGTATTACCGGCATTGCCGCTTTCGGGCATTCGCCGGGGCACATGATCTTCCGGGTCGAATCGGAAGGCAAACAGCTGATCCTGACGGCGGATACGGCCAACCATTTTGTCCTTTCGCTGCAGAGGCCGGACTGGGAGGTGAAGTTCGACATGGACAAGGCAGCAGCGGCAGCGACCCGCAGGAAGGTCTACGACATGATCGCCACCGACCGGCTGGCCTTCCTTGGCTATCACATGCCTTTCCCTTCTGTCGGTTACGCGGAAAAGCTGGATACGGGTTACCGTTTCGTGCCGAAATCCTATCAGTTCGACATCTGATATCTGCTGCAATGCAGCAACAAAGAAAGCCCGGAAGGCAATTCCGGGTTTTTTCTATTCCCTTCCTGTCATGAACGTGTTACCAGCCCTCGCCAACTTCCAAGCAATCCTTGCAGGGCGCCGGGGTGAACTTTTCGTTCCGGAACGGCCACGCATTTTCATTATGAAGGAATTTGGTCATGGCACGCATCATTCAAACACCCACTGGTTTGGACGCTCTCACATTTGACGATGTGTTGCTGCAGCCCGGGCATTCCGAAGTCATGCCGGGACAGACGAATATCGCCACCCGCATCGCCCGTGATATCGATCTGAACCTGCCGATCCTGTCTTCGGCCATGGATACGGTCACCGAAGGCCGCCTTGCCATCGCCATGGCCCAGGCCGGCGGCATCGGCGTCATCCACCGTAACCTGACCCCCATCGAGCAGGCCGAAGAAGTCCGGCAGGTGAAGAAGTTCGAAAGCGGCATGGTCGTCAACCCGGTCACCATTGGCCCGGATGCGACGCTTGCGGAAGCACAGGCGCTGATGAAGGCGCATGGCATTTCCGGCATTCCGGTCGTGGAAAACGGCGGTTCCGGCGGCCACAAGAACGGCCGCCTCGTCGGCATTCTCACCAACCGCGACGTGCGCTTCGCCTCCGATCCGCAGCAGAAGATTTACGAACTGATGACCCGCGAAAACCTGGTCACGGTCAAGGAAAGCAGCGTCGATCAGCAGGAAGCACGCCGCCTGCTGCACAAGCACCGCATCGAAAAGCTGCTGGTGGTGGATGGAAAGGGCAATTGCGTCGGCCTCATCACCGTCAAGGATATCGAAAAGTCGCAGCTGAACCCCAACGCCACCAAGGATGCGCAGGGCCGCCTTCGCGCCGCTGCCGCCATCAGCGTCGGTGCTGACGCCATCGAGCGCGCCGAGCGCCTCATCGATGCCGGCGTCGACCTTCTGGTCGTCGATACCGCGCATGGCCACTCGCAGCGCGTGCTGGATGCCGTCTCACAGGTCAAGAAGATGTCGAACTCGGTTCGCATCATCGCCGGCAATGTCGCAACCGCCGATGGCACCAAGGCGCTGATCGATGCCGGCGCCGATGGCGTCAAGGTCGGTATCGGGCCCGGCTCCATCTGCACCACCCGCATCGTCGCCGGTGTCGGCGTTCCGCAGCTCGCTGCCATCATGTCGTCGGTGGAAGTCGCCAATGCGGCTGATATCCCCGTCATCGCCGATGGCGGCATCAAGTTCTCGGGCGATCTGGCCAAGGCAATCGCCGCCGGCGCTTCCGCCGTCATGATCGGCTCGTTGCTTGCCGGTACGGATGAAAGCCCGGGCGAAGTGTTCCTTTACCAGGGCCGCTCCTTCAAGGCCTATCGCGGCATGGGTTCCGTTGGCGCCATGGCGCGCGGTTCGGCAGACCGTTATTTCCAGGCGGAAGTGCGCGACACGCTGAAGCTCGTTCCGGAAGGCATCGAAGGTCAGGTTCCCTATAAGGGTCCGGTCTCCGGCGTCCTGCACCAGCTGGCAGGTGGCCTCAAGGCAGCCATGGGTTATGTCGGCGGCAGCAACATCAAGGAATTCCAGGAACGCGCCACCTTCGTGCGCATCTCCAGCGCGGGCCTGCGCGAAAGCCACGCCCATGACGTGACGATCACCCGCGAAAGCCCGAACTACCCCGGCGCGGTTTGATCTTTCGAGGCGAATCCGTAAAAGGATACTGAGTATTTGGCGCTCCCCGATTCATGCCGGATCGGGGAGCGTTTTCATGATTGGAGGAGAAAGCATGTCACCGACGACCGCAATGTTCTGGCCGATGATCGCCCATGTCTTTCTCGTTTTCTGGCTTTACGCGCTGCTGCTTTACCGGCGTAAGAAATACACCTTTACCGATCGCGAATCGGCCATCCGGCTTCGTGACAAAGGCGAGGAAGCGCGGGAAAGCTATCTGGTGAACCGCAATATCGCCAACCAGTTCGAACTTCCGATCCTCTTTCACATCGCCTGCCTGCTGCTTTACATCACCGATGCGGACAATATCGTCACCATCGTGCTGGCCTGGCTGTTCGTACTTTCGCGTTTTGCCCATTCCTATGTCCATGTCACCAGCAACCGCCTGCGCCACCGCGGTGCTTTGTTCGGCATCGGTTTTGCGCTTCTGGTCTGCCTCTGGGGCTGGCTCGCCATCTGGTTGGCTCTAGAGTAAAACAGCACCGTCAGGTTGCCTCATAAGTGAGACAATCGCGCGTTTAAAATAACCCGATTTGCGATAGGTCAATTCCATGAGACCCCATCCCCGTTAATCTCTGCCTGCCGTCGAGGATTTCAGGCGAGCAGAGATTAGGGAGTATGTCATGGCGAAAACAATGAAGGCAGCCGTCGTCCGCGCGTTTGGAAAACCGCTGACCATCGAGGAAGTGGCGATACCGGATCCCGGCCCCGGTGAAATTCTCATCAACTACAAGGCGACGGGCATTTGCCACACCGACCTGCACGCCGCAACGGGCGACTGGCCGGTCAAACCCAACCCGCCCTTTATCCCCGGCCATGAAGGCGTCGGTTATGTCGCCAAGATCGGCGCAGGCGTCACCGGCATCAAGGAAGGCGACCGCGCCGGCACGCCGTGGCTCTACACCGCCTGCGGCTGCTGCATTCCGTGCCGCACCGGCTGGGAAACCCTTTGCCCGAGCCAGCAGAACTCGGGTTATTCCGTCAATGGCAGCTTCGCCGAATATGGCCTTGCCGATCCGAAATTCGTCGGCCGCCTACCGGATAATCTGGAATTCGGCCCGGCAGCCCCGGTGCTCTGCGCCGGCGTCACCGTCTATAAGGGCCTCAAGGAAACTGAAGTCAGGCCCGGTGAATGGGTGGTCATCTCAGGCATTGGCGGCCTCGGTCATATGGCCGTGCAATATGCCAAGGCCATGGGCATGCATGTCGTTGCCGCCGATATTTTCGACGACAAGCTGGCGCTTGCGAAAAAGCTCGGAGCCGATGTCGTCGTCAATGGTCGCGCGCCTGACGCGGTGGAGCAGGTGCAGAAGGCGACCGGCGGCGTCCATGGCGCGCTGGTGACGGCGGTTTCGCCCAAGGCCATGGAGCAGGCTTATGGCTTCCTGCGCTCCAAGGGCACCATGGCGCTTGTTGGCCTGCCGCCGGGCTTCATCTCCATTCCGGTGTTCGACACGGTGCTGAAGCGCATCACGGTGCGCGGCTCCATCGTCGGCACGCGGCAGGATCTGGAGGAAGCGCTGACCTTCGCCGGCGAAGGCAAGGTGGCGGCCCACTTCTCCTGGGACAAGCTCGAAAACATCAACGATATCTTCCACCGCATGGAAGAGGG
The DNA here is from genome assembly GCA_025560025.1 of Agrobacterium tumefaciens. Classification (NCBI taxonomy): domain Bacteria; kingdom Pseudomonadati; phylum Pseudomonadota; class Alphaproteobacteria; order Hyphomicrobiales; family Rhizobiaceae; genus Agrobacterium; species Agrobacterium tumefaciens. The sequence goes on from CP048485.1 coordinate 287,813, forward strand.
CAAGATCGACGGCCGTATCGTCGTGGACCTCGCCGCCTGATGTGAAAACCTGGCCGCGGCGCTCACGCAAATGTGTGGCGCCGCTTGCCCCCGCTGCGTTCCCCCCGGGGCGATCTGCGTTATCCTTCCGCATCCGCGCGTTCAAGGAGGATAGAGCGATGGACAAGCCCAAGATCACGCAGGCCATGATCGACGCTTACGATGAATATACCCATCTCAGCCTCGACCGCCGCAAATTCATGGAAAAGCTTACGGTGCTTGCTGGGTCCGGCGCAGCTGCGGCAGCCATCGCGCCGCTCCTTTCGGCCAACAGCGCCCGTGCGGCCATCGTCGCGCCTGACGATGCGGGTATCGTTGCGGAAGAGGTGACCTATCCCGCCCCCGGTGGTGAGATGAAGGGTTATCTCGTTACACCGAAATCCGTTTCCGGTCCCATTGGCTCGGTCATCGTCATCCACGAAAACCGTGGCCTGAATGACCATATTCGCGATGTGGCAAGGCGTGTGGCGCTCGCCGGTTTCAGGGCGCTTGCGGTCGATTTCCTCTCCCCGCAGGGCGGTACGCCTGCCGATGAGGACAAGGCGCGGGAAATGTTCAGCGGCCTCGATATGGATGCAACGGTCGCCAATGCCGAAGCGGGCCGGGTGTGGCTCGCGGCAAGGCAGGGTGCGAACGGCAAGGTCGGTGCGGTCGGTTTCTGCTGGGGCGGCGGGCTGGTCAACCGTTTCGCCACCAAATCGGCGGGCTTGAATGCCGGCGTCGCCTATTACGGCCAGCAGGCCCCGGCGGCCGATGTGCCTGCCATCAAGGCGCCGCTGCTCTTGCACTATGCGGGTCTCGACGAGCGCATCAATGCCGGCATCGATGCCTATAAGAAGGCGCTGGAAGACAACGGCAAGACTTTCGAAATCTTCGTTTACGACGGCGTCAACCACGCTTTCAACAATGATACGTCTTCGGCGCGCTACGACAAGGCGGCCGCCGATCTCGCCTGGGGCCGGACGACGGAGTTCTTCAAGAAATATCTGGCGTGATTGGTTTTTTGAGGTGTGCAATGTCTGCGAACCGGAGGTGCGTGGGGCTTTACCCCCTCTGCCCTGCCGGGCATCTCCCCCTTGAGGGGGAGATGCCCGGCAGGGCAGAGGGGGTAAAGCCCACCCACCCTCGATCCTCTGATCTAAACGCCCCCAGCCCCACGCTTCAAATGCTCATCCAGCCTCGGCATGATCTCCACGAAATTGCATGGCAAGTGGCGATAATCGAGCTGAGCCTTGAGAATACCGTCCCACGCATCCTTGCATGCACCCGGCGAGCCCGGCAGCACGAAGATGAAGGTCGCGTTCGCCACGCCGCCGGTTGCGCGTGACTGGATGGTGGCGGTGCCGATCTTGTCATAGGAGATGCGGTGGAAGAGGGCGGAAAACCCGTCCATGCGCTTTTCGAACAGCGGTTCCAGCGCTTCCGGCGTCACGTCGCGGCCGGTAAAACCGGTTCCGCCGGTGGTAATGACCACATCCACGCCTTCAGAGAGCGTCCAGTCGCGCACGGTGCCGGCAATCGCTGCCCTGTCGTCAGGCACGATGGCGCGCGCTGCGAGCCTGTGGCCCGCTTCCTCCAGCCTTGCGACGAGCGTATCGCCGGATTTGTCATTCTCCAGCGTGCGGCTGTCCGAAACGGTCAGGACCGCGATGCCGAGGGGAATGAAGGGTCTTTCGCCTGCCATGGTCTTGTCCTCGAATTGGCCGTTCCCGAAATAAACGTCCGGTCCTCAAATGGTCCGCGTCGCCTGAAAATACCAGCCGGGACGTTTCTTTCGAAGCGATGTTTCCGCTTTTTGGGCGGCCTCGAAGGAATGAAAAATCCCGAAAAAGCTGGCGCCCGAACCGGACATGCGCACAAGGCCAGCATCTTCCTGCGACAGCAGTCCGGCGATTTCGCCGATTTCCGGCAGCAGTGCCTGTGCAGGCGGTTGCAGATCATTGCGGCTTTGCGCAAGAAAATCCATCCAGCCGCCTGTTCTACGCTCCGGCAACGGCGGATTGGCCTTGTTCTGCAATCGCCGGAAAATCTCCGGCGTCGAGACGGCCTTCAGAGGATTGGCAAGCACCAGAAAGAGTGCCGGCAGGTCCGAGATTGGCTCTATATCCTCGCCGATGCCCCGCGCGATGAGGGAACGGCTTTCAAGGCACATCGGCACATCCGCACCAAGTGTAAGCGCAAGGGAGGCGAGCCTTTGTGGATCGATGCCCGCATGCCAGTGCCGCAACAGCCCCCGCAGGGTCGCCGCCGCATCCGCCGAGCCGCCGCCGATGCCGGAAGCGACCGGCAGGTTCTTTTCGAGATGAATGGCGACCGGGCGGGCCGGCTGGCCTGTTGACAGGAGAGCGTCGCGCAGCAGGTCTCGGGCGCGGGTGACGAGATTGTCGCCACCATCGCCAGCGCGCAAAAGATCGCCGAAGGGACCGGAGATGGAGAAACTGTCGGCATCAGCGTCGCGAATGCGAATGACGTCGCCGGCTGCCGTAAATGTCACCAGCGTTTCGAGCAGATGGTATCCATCCGCTCGCTGGCCGGTCACATGCAGCGCCAGATTGATCTTGGCCGGGGCCGCCTCGATTGTCTCGATGGCCCCGGAAACATCATGCATGCGCATGCCGCGTCAGGATTTCTTGTCCGGAGTGGCGGCCGGTGCCGGGGCCGGAGGAGCAGGCGGTGGCGGCGCCACTTCCTTCTTGGCGGTGTTTTCGGCATCCTTTTCCAGGGGCGGCAGGCCGTTGGCGATCTTTTCGTTCACCTTGGCCTTGTCCACATCGTCGCTGTCGCCGATCAAAGCGCGGTTCCACTGATAGACCGCCTCGATCTTGCGGCCGACGCGCCAGTAGGCATCACCCAGATGGTCGTTGATCGTCGGATCGCCGGCCTTGAGTTCGATGGCCCGCTCCAGCTCGGTCACGGCCTCATCGAAAGCGCCGAGGCGATAATGCGCCCAGCCAAGCGAATCGACGATATAGCCGTCATTCGGGCGGAGCTCGACGGCGCGGCTGATCATCTTCATGCCGTCGTCGAGATTGATGCCCTTGTCCACCCAGGAATAACCGAGATAGTTCAGCACCTGCGGCTGCTCGGGGTTCAATTCCAATGCCCGCTTGAAATTCGGTTCGGCCTTGTCCCATTCCTTCAGCCGCTCATAGGCGATGCCGCGCTGGAAGAAAACCGACCAGTCGGATTTCTGCGGCACGGCGCCGATCACCTCGATGGCCTTGTCGTAGTTTTCGGCCATGGCGCGGTAATCCTTGGCGTCCGAAAGCACGCTGCCATAAGCGAGATAGGAACGGACGTCCTTCGGATCGGATTCAAGCAGGGACTGGAGATGCTTGCGCGCCTCGTCCACCTTGCCCGTCTGCGCAAGCGTCAGTCCGAGCTGCAGCTCGGAAATGCGATACATCGGCGAATCCTTCGGCACCTCGCGGTAGAAGGCGATGGCGCGGTCAGGCTGTTTCAGCGCTTCGGAGAGGCCGCCGAGAAGGATGAGCGTATCCGGGCTCTTCGGATCGAGCGCGCGCGATGTCTGCAGATAAAGCGTGACGATTTCTTCCGCACCTTCGCGGTTCAACGCACCGGCGATGGAGAACATGACGCTGGCAGCGCCCTCCACGGCATTGGTAATCTGCTGCTCTGGCTTGTCACCACTCTCGATCGCCTGTCGAAGCGCCTTCAGCGGCGCGTAATTCGGCGCGAAAGTATCGCCAACCGCAATCGCGTCCAGCGCCTTCTGCTTGTTGCCGGCGGAAGCTTCGAGCCGGGCAAGCGCCATCACGGCGCGCATATAGGTGTCGGAGGCGGTTGCCCCGCCTTCGCGATCCGTCACCGCCTCGTTCAGGCTCTTGCGGGCAGCTTCATTGTTGCCGGAAACAAGGGCGATGGCCGCCGCATTGTATTTCTGGAAAATCGAGATCCAGCCCGGGCCCTTCATGTTGTTGACCAGCGCCAGCGCTTCCTTCGGCTTGCCGGAGCCGGCACGCGCCCATGCGGTCAAAAGCGTATTGACCATGCGGTCGAGATCGTTGGGACCCGTGTATTTCAGTATCTTCTCGGCCTTGGCGAAGTCCTTGTCCTTGATGGCGTCGAGACCGCGCACGATGGTCGTCACGCGCTCGACGGAGGTGTCATCCTTCATCGAATCGGCAATCTTGGCGCCGGCCTCGAAATTGCCGCTCAGGAGTTCGGCGATCATCAGCCGCTGGCGGATTTCCGTATTGGCCGGATCGAATTCCAGCGCCTTTTTGTAAAGCGAAATCGCGGTCGGATAGTCCTGGTCGACATCGGCATTGCGCCCGGCGAGGAAGGCGCCGGAGAAGGTGTTCACCTTGCCGGGATCGAACGTGACGGCCTTGTCTTCCGGTTTCGCCTTCGTTTCCGCAAAGCCGGGGCTGGCACCCGCGCCGATTGCGAGAGCGGCGGCAAGAGCCGCGCTGCAGAGAAGACGGAGTGCTGGTTTACGCCGCATGAGGGAACCTTTGCCTTTGTGCAGATGCACGGAAAAATCAGTTTCCATTGTTTGGTCACCATAGAATGGCTTTTTTGAAGCAACCCCGCAAGAAATTATGGCCCACGCCACAATCAAGCCTTGCGGAGAAGCTGGCCCCCAGACATCAGGCGTGATGGTCTTGTCCATCCGCCGTTTGCCCGGGCCTTGGGCGTCAGTTCAGACGCTCGATGCAGAAGTCGATCACTTCCAGAAGCGCATTTTTCCATGGGCTCTGCGGCAGGGGTGCCAGCGCGTCGCGGGCGATGGTGCCGTAATGCGTGGCGCGGCCGATCGTATCGCCGAGGCCATTATATTTGGTGATCAGGCCCAGCGCCTTTTCGAGGTTCTCGTCGCTGCTTTCACCCTTTTCGATGGCGTTGCGCCAGAAGGCGCGCTCATCCTGGGTGCCGCGACGATAGGACAGGATGACCGGCAGGGTGATCTTGCCCTCACGGAAATCATCACCGGTATTCTTGCCGAGATCGGCGGACTTGCCGCCGTAGTCCAGCACGTCGTCGACGAGCTGGAAGGCGAGGCCGAGATTCATGCCGTAGGATTTGAGCGCGCTGCGGGTCGCCTTGTCGGTCTTCGCAACGATCGGGCCGACTTCCGCCGCCGCTGCAAAAAGGGCGGCCGTCTTGGCGCGAATCACCTGCAGATAATCGTCTTCCGTCGTTTCCATGTTCTTGGCGACTGAAAGCTGCAGCACCTCGCCCTCGGCGATGACCGAGGCGGCAGTGGACAGCACGTCGAGAGCATCGAGCGAGCCCACATCCACCATCATCCGGAAGGCCTGGCCGAGCAGGAAGTCGCCGACGAGAACGCTTGCCTGGTTGCCCCAGATGGTGCGGGCGGTGGATTTGCCGCGGCGCAGATCGCTTTCATCCACCACGTCGTCATGCAGAAGCGTCGCCGTGTGCATGAATTCCACGCTGGTGGCGAGCTTGATGTGGTGGTCGCCCTCGTAACCGAACATCGAGGCGGAAGCGAGCGTCAGCATCGGACGCAGGCGCTTGCCGCCTGACGAGATGAGATGGTTGGCCACCTCAGGTATCATCTGGACATCGGAACCCGCCTTGGAAAGGATAAGCTGGTTCACCCGTTCCATGTCGGGGCGGGTCAGGTCGACAAGCGGCTTGACGGATGCGAGTTTGTTTTTGCTTTCTTCAAGCGGTATGACGACGCCCAAGGGACAGGACTCCAGTTCGAATTTGAATTCGACAATAAAAACTGACGCCTTGCGCGGCAAGGGGCGAATTGCCGCTAGCCATTCAAAAAGATGGGAATTTAAGGTCTATCCATGCGTGAACTGATCCGTACCAACGATGCCGTGCTGCTGTCCTTCGCCGAAAGCCTGATGAAGGACGCCGGTATCCATTGCCTTGTCGCCGATCAGGCAATGAGCATTCTGGAAGGTTCGCTCGGTCTTCTGCCCCGCCGGTTTCTGGTTGAAGAGGATCGTGCCGATCAGGCCCGCCGCATCCTCATCGATGCCGGGCTGGGCGACGAGCTGCGCAACGAAGAGGCTTGAGCGGCAGTGGGCGGCGGCATTTCCGAAACGATCGACGCCTTTCACCGGGGCAGGTTTCACATCATCCAGCCCAAGGGCAGGGGGCACCGGGCCGGCATGGACGCCATGCTTCTCGCCTCGTTGGTGGCGGATGAGCGCGCCTGCCGGGTCGCCGATCTCGGCGCGGGCGCGGGTGCGGCGGGCTTTGCTGTTGCCGCCCGGCTCGAAAAGGCTGAAGTGACACTCTACGAGCGCTCGCCGGAAATGGCGGAATTTGCCCGCCGCAGTCTCGCATTGCCGGAAAATGCCGCCTTTTCCGCCCGCGTCAGCTTATGTCAGGCGGATGTGACCCTGCGTGCCAAGGCGCGCGTCGAAGCCGGGTTGCCGGACGCCTATTTCCACCACGTCATCATGAATCCGCCCTATAATGATGCGGGCGATCGCCGCACGCCGGATGCGTTGAAGGCTGAGGCTCACGCCATGACGGAGGGTCTGTTTGAGGACTGGATCAGGACGGCTGGCGCGATCATGGTTCCGGGTGGGCAGCTTTCCCTGATTTCAAGGCCGCAATCGGTGGCGGACATCATTGCCGCCTGCGGTGCCCGTTTCGGCGGCATGGAGATCACCCTCATTCATCCGCGTCCGGGCGAGGATGCGGTGCGTATGCTTGTCACCGCCATCAAGGGCTCGCGGGCGAGGTTATCGTTCCGGGCGCCGCTCGTCATGCATGAGGCCGGCAGCCACGCCTTCACACCCCTCGTGGACGACCTGAACAATGGCCGCACCGCCTATCGCCGTAATGTAAAGGCAATCAGGCCGGGCCTATAAAATCGCGGTTCCGCCGGGCGTAAACCATTGCGTTTTCCCGGGCGATACATACATGCCTGACGAACAGGCAATTGCTGCGAGGATTGAGTTGTGGGTTTTCTGAAGTATCTGGTACCGAAACGCTTTCGCAAAAAAGAACTCGTCATCCCGGTGGTGCGCATGCATGGCGCCATCATGGCGGGTGGTAACCAGTTTCGCCCCGCGCTCAATCTCGCCTCCTATGCGCCGCTGCTTGAAAAAGCCTTTGCCATCAAGGACGCGCCGGCCGTTGCCATTTCGCTCAACTCTCCCGGCGGCTCGCCGGTGCAGGCGCGGATGATCTATAATCGCATCCGCCAGCTTGCCGAGGAAAAGGAAAAGAAGGTCCTGATCTTCGTGGAAGACGTGGCTGCCTCCGGCGGCTACATGATCGCGCTTGCCGGCGACGAGATCATCGCCGACCCCACTTCCATCGTCGGTTCGATCGGCGTCGTCTCCGGCGGCTTCGGTTTCCCGGAAATGCTGCGGAAGATCGGCGTGGAACGCCGCGTCTATACGGCCGGCGAGAACAAGGCGATCCTCGATCCCTTTCAGCCGGAAAAGGAAGGCGATATCGAATATCTGAAGTCGCTCCAGGTCGAAATCCACAATGTTTTCATCGATATGGTCAAGATGCGTCGCGGCTCGAAACTGAAGGACGATGAGACGCTCTTCTCCGGCCTGTTCTGGACCGGCATGCGCGGTCTCGACCTCGGCCTGATCGACGGGCTGGGCGATATGCGGGAGATTCTGCGCCACCGCTTCGGCGAAAAGGTCAAGCTTCAGCTCGTCAGCGGCGGACGCTCGCTGTTTGGCAAAAAAGTGCCAGGCGTAAATGCGGCGCTCGACCTCAACGCCGAAAGGCTGGCCGCAGGGGCCGTCTCGGGACTTGCGGAGGTCGCCGAAGAAAAGGCATTGTGGTCGCGTTTCGGTCTATGATGTCGCAGGAATAGGGCCTTATGGCGCAGCTGATTACAATTCTTCTTCTGGTGGTGGGATCCGTCATCCTTTACCGCCGCTTTGTCCGCGATGCGGAAAAGCTTTCGGCGAAATCGAAACAGCGCGAAAAGGAACGCGAAACCGGCGCCATCGGCACGCTGATTAAGGACCCGGAAACCGGCGAATACCGCCTGAAGCGCGAGGATGAGACGTAATTTTCCTGTAACGTGGAATTTGCTATAGTCGCTTTCGAGTAAGGAGACCGTCATGCGTGTCACGAAATGGGGCGATAGTCTTGCGGTCCGCATTCCGGCGGATGTCGCGGAAGCCTTGCATATCAAGGAAGGCGACGAGGTGGATGTTTCTGTGCCGACACAGGAACCGCCTGCTTCTATTTCACAGGAGGAGCGCGAAAAGATACTGTCGTATATTCGCGCTCAGCGTTGGCAGCTTCCACCCGGCTGGAAATTCGACCGCGAAGAGGCAAATGAGCGTTGAGCCATTTGCCCTTTCTCGATACGAATATCTTCATCTATGCCTTTCTGGATGACGAACGGTCATCCAAGGCCCAAGAGATCGTTTCTAAGCCTTATGTGACGAGCGTTCAGGCATTCAATGAATTTGCGAGTGTTGTCCGGCGGAAGTGGCCTCAAAAATGGGTTGAAATCCGTAGGTCGCTGGATGGTCTCCGTCGAATGGCGGTGACAGTCGTTGAACTCGATGTGCAGTTAAATGCGAGCGCTATTGATCTTGTCGATAAATATAACTTCGCCTTCTATGACGCGTTGATGGTAGCAGCAGCCCTGGAGGCTGAAAGCGCCGTCTTCCTCTCCGAAGACATGCATGACGGTCTCGCCATCGAAGGGCGAATGAAGATCGTCAACCCGTTCACCGCCCGTCTCCACGCATAAAACCTTGACCCCCACGCCATGCCGTGGCACGTGTCCGCATCCGAAGTAAGTCAATGCTTACTTGTCCTCCTAACGCCGCGATGACTGCAATGACCGATATTCCCGACCATATGAACCCGAAGCGTTCCTTTCAGGCGCTGATCCTGACGCTGCACAATTACTGGGCCGACAAGGGCTGCGCGGTGCTGCAGCCTTACGATATGGAAGTGGGCGCGGGCACGTTTCATCCGGCGACGACGCTGCGTGCGCTTGGACCGAAGCCGTGGAAGGCCGCTTATGTGCAGCCTTCGCGCCGCCCGTCCGATGGCCGTTACGGCGAAAACCCCAACCGCCTGCAGCATTATTACCAGTATCAGGTCATTCTGAAGCCCAACCCGTCTAACCTGCAGGAACTCTATCTCGGTTCGTTGAAGGCCATCGGTCTCGATCCCTTGCTGCACGATGTGCGCTTCGTCGAAGACGACTGGGAAAGCCCGACGCTCGGCGCCTGGGGTCTCGGCTGGGAATGCTGGTGCGACGGCATGGAAGTGTCGCAGTTCACCTATTTCCAGCAGGTTTGCGGCATCGAATGCTCGCCGGTTGCGGGCGAGTTGACCTATGGTCTGGAGCGTCTCGCCATGTATGTTCAGGGCGTCGACAATGTCTATGACCTGAACTTCAACGGCCGCGAAGGCGAAGAGAAGATTTCCTATGGCGACGTCTTCCTGCAGGCCGAGCAGGAATATTCCCGCCATAATTTCGAATTTGCCGACACCGCCATGCTGCATCGCCATTTCATCGACGCCGAAAAGGAGTGCCAGGCGCTTCTCGCCGCCGGTGCGCCCGGTGATAACGACAATCAGCGTCTGCACAAATGCGTATTCCCGGCCTATGACCAGTGCATCAAGGCCAGCCACGTTTTCAACCTTCTGGATGCGCGCGGCGTGATCTCGGTGACGGAACGCCAGAGCTACATCCTGCGCGTGCGCACGCTGGCGAAAGCCTGCGGCGAGGCCTTCCTGCTGACGGATGCGGGCGGGCTGAACTGGAACAGGGCCGCCTGATTTTCAGCGGTAAGCTCTTGTCCTGAATTTTTGATAATTTGAAGGGCCGTTCTTGACGGCCTTTTATTTTGTGTGGATTGGTACGCTGAATATAGCGATGGGTTTAACCGTGAATAATATTAGAAATTTCTGTTTTTTATTTGTGCTTACACTCGGATGCATTCTCGGCAATAGCGCGGCTGCGGAAACGACAGACTGGATGAGCGGCAAGGATGCCTTTGCCCGCGCCGACAAGCTGCGTTCCTTCGGAATGATTGTCACCCGTATGGATTGCAAGGATAGCGGCCAGCGAACGCTTGATGTGGGTAGCGCGCTTGTCCGCATGCACTATACGCGCAATACGCAAATGCTTGATTGGGAAATAGATGGCTGGAACCATCTGGGTGAAAACAAGAACTATTGGGCTGAACGCGGCTACAGACTTGCCTCACATACTCTTTTCGTAAGGAAGACATCTGGCCTGAGATTATATTGCACCGTCTTTTATAAATAACGGGTGCTTGCTTCCTGCAGCGTGTCCGTTCCGGCAAAAACGGACAGAATGAGCGAAGCCCCATGACTTTGCGGCGATGAGCGGCTATCGTGCGCGCATCGAAGCTGGGAATCGCAATTCATGTTCATCACGCTGGCAATCATCGCGGCAATCGCGCTTTATGTCGTCTTCATCTATAACGGCCTCGTCAAGGCGCGGCAGATGAAGGAAGAGGCGTGGTCGGGCATCGACGTGCAGCTGAAGCGCCGCGCCGATCTCATTCCCAACCTCATCGAGACCGTGAAGGGTTACGCGGCGCATGAAAAGAGCACCTTCGAGGAGGTGATCGCCATGCGCAACAGGGCGCAGGCCGTGCCGGCCGGCGATGTCGAAGGTCGCGCCCAGGCGGAAGGGCTGCTGTCGCAGGCGCTCGGTAAGCTCTTCGCGCTTGCTGAAGCCTATCCCGATCTCAAGGCCAATACGAACTTTCTGGAATTGCAGCGGTCGCTGGAAACCATCGAAGGCGAAATCCAGATGTCGCGCCGTTATTACAATGGCGCCGCCCGCGATCTCAACGTCAAGGTGGAAAGCTTCCCCTCCAATCTGGTCGCAGGCCAGTTCGGCTTTGCCAAGGCGCCCTATTTCGAGATCGACAATCCGGCCGACCGCGCCGTGCCGACAGTGAAATTCTAAGCGCACTGTTCCCCCGGCGGCTTAAGACCTCCCGTTCAAATTCCGATAATCCGGCCCCGCGCCGCATTCTTTGACAAGACGACAATCATGATCGAACTGACCATCACCCCGCCCGACCACCCGCTTTCCGGCAAGGTCGAGCCGCCCGGCTCCAAATCCATCACCAATCGTGCGCTTCTTTTGGCTGGTCTTGCCAGGGGCAAAAGCCGGTTGACCGGCGCACTGAAAAGCGACGACACGCTTTATATGGCCGAAGCCCTGCGCGAGATGGGCGTCAAGGTCACCGAGCCTGATGCCACCACCTTCGTAGTGGAAGGCACAGGTGTATTGCAGCAGCCGGAAAAGCCGCTTTTCCTCGGCAATGCCGGCACCGCTACGCGCTTCCTAACCGCTGCCGCAGCACTTGTGGATGGCGCCGTCATCATCGATGGCGACGAGCACATGCGCAAACGCCCGATCATGCCGCTGGTGGAGGCCCTGCGCTCCCTCGGCGTCGAGGCGGAAGCGCCGACCGGTTGCCCGCCCGTCACCGTCTGCGGTAAGGGCACAGGGTTCCCGAAGGGCAGCGTCACCATCGACGCCAATCTTTCCAGCCAATATGTGTCGGCACTTCTGATGGCGGCCGCCTGCGGCGACAAGCCTGTCGATATCATCCTCAAGGGCGAGGAAATCGGCGCCAAGGGCTATATCGATCTCACCACATCGGCCATGGAAGCCTTCGGCGCGAAGGTGGAGCGGGTGAGCAACGCCATCTGGCGCGTGCATCCGACGGGTTACACGGCGACCGATTTCCACATCGAGCCGGATGCCTCCGCCGCCACCTATCTCTGGGGTGCGGAACTGCTGACCGGCGGCGCGATCGATATAGGCACGCCGGCCGATAAATTCACCCAGCCGGATGCCAAGGCCTATGAGGTCATGGCGAAGTTTCCGCACCTGCCCGCCGAAATCGACGGTTCGCAGATGCAGGACGCCATTCCGACCATCGCGGTTCTCGCCGCCTTCAACGAGACGCCGGTGCGTTTCGTCGGCATCGCCAATCTGCGCGTCAAGGAATGCGACCGTATCCGCGCCGTCTCGCTCGGCCTCAACGAAATCCGTAACGGTCTGGCGCATGAGGAAGGCGACGACCTGATCGTGCATTCCGATCCGGCTCTTGCGGGCCAGACGGTCAAGGCCTCCATCGATACTTTTGCCGACCACCGCATCGCCATGAGCTTTGCGCTGGCGGCGCTGAAGATCGGTGGAATCGCTATCCAGAACCCTGCCTGCGTGGGCAAGACCTACCCGGCTTACTGGAAAGAGCTCGCCTCGCTCGGCGTCGAGTACACGGAAAAGGAAAGCGCTGCCGAGCCGCAGCATTAGAAGAACGGTATTGGTTTTCCGTCATTCCGGCCTTGAGCCGGAATCCAGCGCGATCAAGTCCTTGATCGCGAAAGACTCTTCAAGCCGCGCAGACGCGCGGCTGCTGGATACCGGGTCATCCTCGGACTTGATCCGGGGACCGGTATGACGGAATGACCGTGCTGCGCATCATCACTTGAAACCGGAAACGCTCCATTCCCTTAAGGAGAACCGCCCGTGAAGACCATCGCCGCAAGACTTCTCGCGTTGTTCGTCTTCCTGGGCGCGGCCTTCCCGGCCTTCGCGGAGGAATTCATCCGCTCCTACCATTCCGTCATCGAGGTGGCGGCGGATGGCAAGCTGACGGTGACCGAAACCATCACCGCCCGCGCCGAAGGCCAGAATATCAAACGTGGCATCTTTCGCGATTTCCCGCTTTATGCGCTGGATGCGAATAACCGCCGTACCAAGGTGGATTTCAACGTCGTTTCGGTGGAGCGCGATGGCGCGCCGGAAAACTGGCGCACCGAGAATATCGACGGCGGCATCCGCATCTATACCGGCAGCGCCGAGCGTTTTCTGCCGACCGGCGAGCATATCTTCCAGATCACCTACACCACCGCCCGGCAGATCCGCTATTTCAGCGATTATGACGAGCTGACCTGGAATGTCACCGGCAATGGCTGGCAATTCCCCATGGGCGAGATTTCCGCCACCATCACGCTGCCGCAGGGCATCAGGGCCACCGAAACCGCCATCTTCACCGGTCCGCTTGGCGCGAAAGGCAAGGATGCGCGCATTCTGAACGAAGGTAACGAGGTATTCTTTGCCTCTACTCGCCCCTTTACCGTGGGCGAGGGCATGACGGTCGCCGTCAAGCTGCCCAAGGGCGCGATTGCCGCCCCTGACACTTCGCAGGAAGCGGGCTGGTGGCTGCGGGATAATCTCGCCATTCTGCTTTCGGGCGGCGGGCTTTTTGCCGTGCTGCTTTATTACCTGCGCGCCTGGTTCGCCGTTGGCCGCGATCCGGCGAAGGGCGTGGTCGTGCCGCGCTGGGATGCGCCGGAGGGGCTCTCGCCGGCTCTGGTCAACTATGTCGATAACAGGGGCTTTTCGGGTGCCGGCTGGACGGCGCTTTCTGCCTCGGCCCTTGATCTTGCGGTGAAGGGTTATGTCGTTCTGGAGGACTTGAAGAACGCCATCGTCATTCGCCGCACGGAAAAGGCGACCGCTGCCGATCTGCCGACCGGCCAGAAAACGCTGCTGTCCTCCATCGGCGGCCCTGGCAAGACGCTGACCATCGACAAGGCCCATGGTGCGGAGGTCGAAAAGGTCGGAACACAGTTTCGCGCAGCGATAGAGAAAGAGCATCGCGGCAAATATTACCGCAGCAATGCCGGTTACATCGTTTTCGGCATCTTCCTCAGCATCGCCCTCATCGTCGCGACGCTGGTGTTTGGCGATCTGGATGAAAGCGCCATTGCCGCCGTGCTGGTCTTCGGCTTTTTCGCCTTCTTCTTCAGCATCCTGTCGATCGGTATCGGCCGCCAGTTTTCGCGCGGCGCACCGCTGCGCAAGCGGATCGGCGGCATCGTCATGCTGGCCTTTGCCGGTTTCGTGGCCTTTTCCGCCATTGGCGGCATCGCCACGCAAATCCTGCTGGATGTGACGCATGACACCAAGTCGCTGGCGCTGGCCGCCATCGGCGGCATCGTGCTGACCAATGCGCTGTTTCTGTTCCTGATGGGCGCGCCGACGCCGCTCGGCCGCAAGCTGATGGATGGCATCGAAGGCCTCAGAACCTATCTGACGCTGGCGGAAAAAGACCGGATGAACATGGCAGGCGCGCCCGCCATGTCGCCGCAGCATTTCGAGACGTTGCTGCCCTATGCCGTGGCGCTTGGCGTCGAAAAACCGTGGAGCCGCACCTTCGAGGCCTGGCTTGCCACCGCCGCTGCCGGTGCCGCTGCGGCAAGTTATGCGCCCGGCTGGTATGCGGGCAGCAATTACGGAACCTTTGGCGACAGGATCGGCGGCTTTTCCACCTCCATGGCCAATACCATCGCTTCCACCATTCCCCAGCCCGTCAGTTCTTCCGGCTCCAGCTTTTCGGGCGGTGGCGGCGGCGGTTTTTCCGGCTCCGGCGGCGGTGGTGGTGGCGGCGGCGGCTGGTAACGCCCGCCGGCGGTAATTTAACCGATAGCTGGTGACTTTTGCCGCTGGTCTTGCTAAGTCCGCGACACTCTTTTGCAACAGATTAAAGTCCTTATCCCATGCCCGATCTTCTGCTTGAACTTCGCTCCGAAGAAATCCCCGCCCGCATGCAGCGCAAGGCGGCGGGCGATCTGAAGAAACTCGTCACCGATGCCTTGGTGGAGAGAGGGCTGACCTATGAGGGCGCGCGCGAATATTGGACGCCGCGCCGCCTGACGCTGGATATTCGCGGCCTCAACGCCCGCTCCGCCGATGTGCGTGAGGAAAAGAAGGGCCCGCGCACCGACGCCAATGAAAAGGCCATCGAAGGCTTTCTGCGCGGCGCCGGCCTCAACGACATTTCGGAAGCACAGGTCGTTTCCGATCCGAAGAAGGGCGATTTCTACATCGCCATTATCAACAAGCCCGGCCGTCCGGCGGAAGAGATCATCGCGGAAGTGATGCCCGGCATCATCCGTTCCTTCCCCTGGCCGAAATCCATGCGCTCCGGCCCGGCTTCCATGCCGAAGGGTTCGAGCTATGCCGGCATCGAAGGCAAGGGCTCCGAAAGCCTGCGCTGGGTGCGGCCGCTGCAATCCATCGTCTGCCTGTTCGGCCCCGAGCATGACGAAACCCAGGTCATTCCTTTCGTGATCGACGGCATCGTCGCCGGCAACGTCACCTATGGCCATCGTTTCCATGCTCCCAGCCCGATCACCGTGCGCCGTTTCGAAGATTATGTCTCGAGCCTCGAAAAGGCGAAGGTCATTCTCGATGCCGAACGCCGCAAGGATATCATCCTGCACGACGCCAAGGATCTGGCTTTCGCCAACGGTCTGGAACTGGTGGAAGATGAAGGCCTGCTGGAAGAAGTCTCCGGCCTCGTCGAATGGCCGCAGGTGCTGATGGGCACCTTTGAGGAAGATTACCTGCAGATCCCCGCGGAAATCATTCGCCTCACCATCAAGACCAATCAGAAGTGTTTCGTCACCCGCAATCAGGGTGCGGAAGAAGGTCTTTCCAACCGTTTCATCCTGATCTCGAACATCGAGGCGAGCGATGGCGGCAAGGAAATCATCCATGGCAATGGCAAGGTCGTGCGCGCCCGCCTGTCGGATGCCCGCCACTTCTGGAACCGCGACCAGGGCGATCTGCCCGATCTCGAAACGCTCAAAGATTCGGCTGCGAAATTCGGCCTCGATCTCAAGAAGCCGCTCGACCAGCGTATGGCGAAGCTCGATGCGCTGAACGTCACCTTCCATGCCAAGCTCGGTACGCAGGGTGAGCGCGTGGCCCGTATCCGCGAACTGGCGAAGGCGCTGGCCCCGGTTGTCGGCGCCGATGCCGATCTGGTGGACCGCGCCGTGGTGCTGGCCAAGGCCGATTTGCGCACCGAAGCCGTCGGTGAATTCCCCGAGCTTCAGGGCCTGATGGGTCGCAAATATGCGACGCTGCAGGGCGAGAATGAAAGCGTCGCGGCGGCAATCGAAGATCACTACAAGCCGCAAGGCCCCTCAGACCGTCTGCCGGCCGACAAGGTGGCGATCACGGTCTCTCTGGCCGACAAGCTCGATACACTCGTTGGTTTCTGGGCCATCGATGAGAAGCCGACCGGCTCCAAGGATCCCTTCGCGCTGCGCCGTGCGGCGCTGGGCGTGGTGCGCATTCTGCTTGAGAAAAACGTGCGGCTTCCGCTGCTGAGCGTTGCGAAGGACCCGGACCTTCTCTCCTTCTTCCACGACCGCCTGAAAGTCTATCTGCGCGACCTCGGCGCGCGTTACGATCTGATCGACGCCGTCCTGACGCCGGAATCCGATGATCTGCTGATGATCGCCCGCCGTGTCGAGGCGCTCACCGCCTTCATCACCGGCGAAGATGGCCGCAACCTTCTGGCAGGCGCCAAGCGTGCAACCCAGCTTCTGGCTGCGGAAGAAAAGAAGGGCACCGTGGTGGCGAACAGCGTTTCGGAAGAGCTGTTGAAGCTTGATGCCGAAAAGGCGCTCTACGCGGCGATCAGGACGGCTTCTGCCGATGCTGCGAAGGCTGTTGAGGGCGAGGATTTCCGCTCCGCCATGCAGGCGCTCTCCACACTTCGCGCGCCGGTCGACAGGTTCTTTGAGGATGTGCTCGTTAATGACGAGGATGCGGCCATCCGTGCAAACCGTCTGGCGCTGCTGAAGGCTATTCGCGAGGCGACCGGAACGGTTGCGGATTTCTCGAAGATTACGGGGTGAGGGGGTTCGGGGTAGCCAGGTATGTCAGCGTGCTTGGTTCACCCCCCTCTGCCCTGCCGGGCATCTCCCCCTCAATGGGGGAGATCGACCTGTGGCAACCTCTCAGCCACATTGAACGTTTCGGGAAGAGCGGGGAGCGTGCCTCTCGCCGATCTCCCCCCTTGAGGGGGAGATGCCCGGCAGGGCAGAGGGGGGTAAGCCGCGACCTCGACTCTCGAAGGATGCCTCCCCATTGACCCACACCACCCCCAAAATCCTCATCAGCGCCTGCCTCCTCGGCCAACCTGTCCGTTACGACGGCAGAGGCAAACCCTTCGCCCACCCGGCGATAGACCGCTGGCGGCAGGAGGGCAGGCTGGTCACGATCTGTCCGGAGATGGCGGGCGGCATGCCCGTGCCGCGCCCGCCGGCGGAAATCGAGAAGGGTGCCTCCGGCCTCGATGTGCTGGAGGGCCGCGCCCGCGTGCTGGAGGTCACCGGTGGCGATGTCACGGCGCAATTTATCGCCGGTGCGGAAAGGGCGCTGGGCTTTGCCAGGGCCAATGGCTGCACATATGCACTTCTGATTGACGGCAGCCCGTCCTGTGGGTCGGTTGCGATCTATGACGGTTCGTTTTCTGGCGTCAAACACGCGGGCAACGGGGTTACGGCGGCGCTGCTCGAAAAAGCCGGTATAGCCGTATTTTCACCTGCCGATATCGACCGGCTGGATGCGCTGACCCGCTGAAATGAGGCGCTGCAAATACGGCTTCGCCTGCTTCCCGAGGTGGTAAATACTCCCTGCCGTCATCCTCGCCCTTGAGGCGAGGATCCACAATGCAATCTGGCCATGGGTCCTCGGGTCGAGCCCGAGGACAACGCCGAATATGTAGGGAACGTTTTGGAGAGCACATAAAAATGCCGGGTCCGTGCCCGGCATTTTTGTTTCAATCGCATGAGAGCGTTCGTGGTCACCCAGCCATGCGCATCTGCTCCGCCATGCCATGAAGCTGGTGGCCGGAGGAGACGCGGAAGCCGCGGATGAGGTTCAGCAGCTCTTCGGTGTCCACGGCGAGCGCTTCCGCCGAAGCCGTGGTTTCTTCCGCCATCGCCGCATTGTGCTGGGTGGCGACATCGAGTTGGTTGAGCGATGAGGAGATCGAGCGCAATGTCGTGTCCTGTTCGGCGGCCGAATGGGCGATCTTGCTGACGATTTCGTTGGCCGATTTGATCTGGTCCGAAATCCGTTTCAGCGCATCGCCGGCCTCGCCGACAAGGCGCACACCGTTTTCCACCTGGGCGGAAGAACGGGCTATCTGGTCCTTGATCTCCTTGGCGGCGGCGGCGGATTTCTGCGCCAGTTCGCGCACTTCCTGCGCCACCACGGCAAAGCCCTTACCGGCCTCACCCGCACGCGCCGCTTCCACACCGGCATTCAGTGCCAGAAGGTTGGTCTGGAAGGCGATGTCGTCGATCACGCCGATGATATTGGAAATCTGGTCGGAAGACTGTTCGATACCGCTCATCGCTGATATCGCCTCTTCCACCACCCGGTCGCTGCGCATGGCCTCCGAGCTGACGGTGGTGACGCGCTTGGCGGCGTCGGCCGCCCCTTCCGCCGTCTGGCGCACCGCAACCGTCAGTTCGTCGAGCGCCGCGGATGTCTCTTCCAGATTGGCAGCTTGCCGCTCGGTGCGCTGCGAAAGCTCATTGGAGGCCTTGCGGATTTCTTCCTTGGAGCCGCCGATGTCGATGCTCTTGGAATTCACCTTGGCCATGGCGGCGTCGAGATGGGTCAGTGCCTCGTTGAAATTGTCGCGCAGCGCCGCATAACGGTTGCCGAGATCGCCGCAGCGTACGGTCAGATCGCCGCCGGCGAGCTTCTCCAGTGCCTCGCCTATGGTGGTGACGACACGAGCCTGCAAGGCGGCCTCATCGCGTTGCATGTCGAGATTGTTCTGGCGCTCGGTGTCGAGCTGGTTCTGCTGTTCTTCCTGCCGGCGCTGCATGGCGTGGCGCTCGCGCACCTTGTCCTGGAGCGAGGCAGTGGCCTTCGCCATCATGCCCACTTCGTTCGTCAGGCCAGTATGGGGAATGGCGAGCGAGACGTTCTCATTGGCCACTTCGCCGAGCGCACGGTGAATGTCGCCGAGTGGTTTGGAAATGCCACGGATGACGTAGAAAGCGGCGGCCAGTGCGAGCACGAAGATGGCGGCACCGATGGACAGCGCCTTCATCACCTCGCCGCGCACCTGCGCGTTCAGATCGTCGATGTAAACGCCGGTCACGACCACCACCTGCCAGGGCTCGAAGGCAAGCGCATAGGAGCTTTTGGCGTAGTCATTGCCTTCCATGCCGGGCTTCGGACCGTAAAAATCCGTCTGGCCGCCGCCGTTGCGGCCAAGCCGCACCAGCTCGTCGCGATAGGCGAAACCCTTGCTGTCCGGTTTGCCCTTGAAGCTTTCGCCGACGCGCTTGGCATCGGGATGGAACTTCATCGTCACATCGTAATCGTAACCGAACAGATAGCCATCAGGCGTGAAGCGCATGGCGCTTACCGTGGCGTAGGCCTGCTTCATGGCCTCGTCCCGCGAAAGCGTCCCGGCCTTTTCCCTGTCGTGGAAGGATTGCAGGATGGAAATGGCCGATTGCACCTGCGTCCGCAACATGCCGTAGCGTTCCTCATAGATCGCGTCGGTGGCGGATTTCAGCTGGTAGAAGGTCGCAACGGAGAAGGCGGCCATCAGGGCCACGACGAGAACGATCAGCTGACGGGAAATGGAAAGGTTCTTCATGGGCGCTCACAAGCGTTTTGCATCGCGCACCTCAAAAAAGCTGCGCGCTGCCGAAGTTTCGGAAATGGGAATCGCGCCTGATGCGCGGTGAACAGCCTGAAAAGCGAGCCTCCGCCCCAGGCATGATGTCGTGCTGCATTGCACTATGAAAATACTTAGCGGCCAAAAATTTGAATAAATATTTAATTAGAAAGAGCTTTATCAGCCCGATTGGCAGAATAAGGGCGGAGAATTCCGATATTCACCGCATGGTTGCTGTGAATTGTGGCGAATGCAGCAATGGCGCGATTATTTGACGTTTGTCATGAGAATACGCGTTGCGTTCTCGGTCAGTTGCCACGCAATTGGAAATCCGGGAATGTCGGCGTAGCCGAAGCGCTTGCGGGTGCTCCCGCATTCTCCGCAGAAATTTCCTTCACCGCCGATGTCGTCGTCGTTGCGTCGATGGCGGGGGGAGTTGAGGCCGTTTCGTCGGGCTGCGCCACAGGTTCAGCATCGTCATAAGTCGCGATTGCATTCTGGGTCTCGCCGGGCATCCATGCCGGATTGGTGCTGACGAAAGTAACGGGTGCGCCGCCCAGCCAGGCTTCGGTACGCACCAGCGTGCGTTTGCCATCGATTTCGCGCATTTCCATATGCTGCGTGCCGGGCTCGATGGAGGGAATGGCGTAACCCTGCGTCACGGTCTTGCCCTTCAGGGGCTGGCAACCACTGCAATCCAGGCGCACGAAGCTGCCATTGGTGATATGCGTGCCATTGATATATTCGACGGAGGACGCCATCGCCGACCCGCTGGTCAGCGCCACAATCGCTGTGAGAAGAAGACGACGCATCGAAAAACTCCCGAAATAACGGCGTGGTCTCTTTTTCGAGACACAGTGCGCCATTCAATGTTCGGACAAGTATTATCGATGTTTCGTTTCCATCGGGTCAGCAAACTTGGTAAAAATTGAACGAAATATTCGCTCCCAACCCCGTTTTCTTTAAGAATCAGGCCTTTTCGCGGGCGACGGCCTGCCAGCCTATATCGCGGCGGCAGAAGCCGTTTTCCCATTCCACCCGGTCGGCCAGCGCATAGGCGCGGGCCTGCGCTTCCGTCACGGTCTTTCCAAGGGCGGTGACGTTAAGCACGCGTCCGCCCGTGGCCACCAGCCTGCCGTCCTTCAGCGCGGTTCCGGCATGGAACACCTTGGCCTCTTCGCTGGCTTCGGGAATATGGGCGATCGGCGTGTTCTTGTCGTAAGCGCCGGGATAACCCTTCGAGGCGAGAACGACGGTCAGCGCCGCATCGTCGCGCCA
The DNA here is from genome assembly GCA_025560025.1 of Agrobacterium tumefaciens. Taxonomy (NCBI): domain Bacteria; kingdom Pseudomonadati; phylum Pseudomonadota; class Alphaproteobacteria; order Hyphomicrobiales; family Rhizobiaceae; genus Agrobacterium; species Agrobacterium tumefaciens. The sequence continues at coordinate 308,599 of CP048485.1, forward strand.
TTCCGCCTCGACCTTGTCCAGCGTGCCGGTGGCGGTGGCATAGAGGATCGGCAGCAGATCGCTTTTCAGGCGCATCATCAGCACCTGGCATTCGGGATCACCGAAACGGACGTTATATTCGATCAGTTCCGGGCCCTTGGCGGTGATCATCAATCCCGCAAAAAACACGCCGGAGAAGGGATTGCCATCCTTGGCCATGCCCGAGATCGTCGGCTCGATGATCTCCTTCATGGTGCGCTCCACCATGGCCGGCGTCATCACGGGGGCGGGGGAATAGGCACCCATGCCGCCCGTATTCGGGCCGGTATCGCCGTCGCCGACGCGCTTGTGATCCTGCGCGGTGGCGAGCGCCAGTGCGGTCTTGCCATCCGAAAGGCAGAAGAAGCTCGCTTCCTCGCCATCGAGGAAGGCCTCCACCACCACTTCGGCGCCGGCCGCGCCGAAAGCGCCGTCGAAACAGTCGTCGATGGCGGCAAGCGCCTCGGCTTCCGTCATCGCAACGGTCACGCCCTTGCCCGCGGCAAGCCCGTCGGCCTTGATGACAATCGGCGCGCCCTGTTGACGAACATAGTCCCTGGCCGGTTCGGCGGATTTGAAACGCTGGTAAGCGCCGGTCGGAATATCGTAGCGCGCGCAGAGATCCTTGGTGAAACCCTTGGAACCCTCAAGCTGGGCGGCTGCCTTCGAGGGGCCGAAAGTGGCAATGCCGGCGGCGCGCAGATCATCCGCAAGACCGGCAACCAGCGGCGCTTCCGGGCCGACGACGACGAAGTCGATTGCCTTTTCTTTCGCAAAGGCGATGATGGCCGCGTGGTCTTCCACATCAAGCGGCACAAGCGTCGCGTGATCGGCAATGCCGGGATTGCCGGGGGCGGCATAAAGCTCATCGAGCAGGGGAGACTGGGCGATTTTCCACGCCAGCGCATGTTCGCGTCCGCCGGAACCGATCAACAGAACTTTCATGGTCAATACCCCTGCAAATTCGCCAGTAACCTTGTGGGACGGGCGTTAAGGGCAGGGGGGCGAAAGGTCAAGGAGAAAGCGCCGCAAATGCCCGTCTTTCCCTTGAACGCCGCCTTTCCTGTGGAATCGTTGCCGCCTCTTGTTGTCACGCCACAATCAGACATTATGTTCGCCGCTCCAGACGTGACATCAGAGAACCTCCAAGAGTCCCCTATGACCGCAGACAATGCCCGCCTCGCCTCGCTCATCGCTTCCGAAATCAACGCCCGCGCCGATCAGGTGAAGGCGGCGGTAGCCTTGCTGGATGAGGGCGCGACCGTTCCCTTCATCGCCCGTTACCGCAAGGAAGTGACCGGAGGGCTGGATGACACGCAGCTTCGAACGCTCGCGGAACGCCTCGTTTATCTGCGGGAACTCAATGCGCGCCGCGGCTCCATCGTGGAGTCCATCACCGGCCAGGGCAAGATGACCGACGAGCTGATGGTCAAGATCATGCAGGCGGGCACCAAGGCGGAGCTGGAAGATCTCTATCTGCCCTATAAGCCGAAGCGCCGCACCCGTGCCGAAATCGCCCGCGAACGCGGTCTCGGCCCGCTGGCAAAAGCGATATGGGAGAACCGCGCCGCCGATCCGGCAAAGCTTGCGGAAGCTTATGTTCAGGGTGAGGTGGCCGATGTGAAGGCAGCACTCGAGGGCGCGCGCGACATCGTGGCGGAAACCATGACGGAAAATGCCGATCTGCTCGGCCGCCTGCGCGATTACATGCGCCAGAACGCCACCTTCCGCGCCAAGGTGGTGGATGGCAAGCAGGCGGCGGGTGAGAAATTCTCCGACTATTTCGATCATTTCGAGCGCTGGGCGACGGTGCCGGGCCACCGGGCGCTGGCCATGCTGCGTGGCTGGAACGAAGAAATTCTGACATTGACCATAGACGTCGATGCGGATGATCCTTCGCCGGTCAAGCCGGCACAGCGCACCATCGCCGCCGCCTTCGATATCCGCAATGCCGGCCCCGCCGACCAATGGCTGATGGAAGTGGCTGGCTGGACATGGCGGGTGAAGCTCTCCATGTCGCTCTCGCTCGATCTGATGCGCGAATTGCGCGAGCGTGCCGAAGAAGAGGCGATCCATGTTTTTGCCCGCAATCTCAAGGATCTGCTTCTGGCAGCCCCCGCCGGCTCCCGCGCCACCATGGGGCTCGATCCGGGCATCCGCACCGGCGTCAAGGTGGCTATCGTGGATGGCACCGGCAAACTGCTGGACACCACGACGGTTTATCCCTTCCCGCCGAAGAACGACGTGCGCGGCACGCAGGCGGAACTCGCCCTGCTCATCCGCAAGCACAATGTCGAGCTGATCGCCATCGGTAATGGCACTGGCAGCCGCGAAACGGAAAAGCTGGTCGCCGATCTTCTGGCGCAGATGCCGGCTTCGGCTTCGGGCGCAAAGCCCACCAAGGTCATCGTCTCGGAGGCGGGCGCTTCGGTCTATTCCGCTTCGGAACGGGCGGCGGCGGAATTCCCCAATCTCGATGTTTCGCTGCGGGGCGCCGTCTCCATCGCCCGCCGCCTTCAGGATCCGCTGGCGGAACTGGTGAAGATCGAGCCGAAATCCATCGGTGTCGGCCAGTACCAGCATGACGTCGATCAGGGCCGCCTCAGCCGCTCGCTCGATGCTGTCGTGGAAGATGCGGTGAATGCCGTCGGCGTCGATCTCAACACCGCCTCTTCGCCGCTTCTGGCACGGGTGTCCGGCCTTGGCAGCTCGATTGCCGATGCCATCGTTGCCCATCGCGACCAGACGGGTCCCTTCGCCAGCCGCAGGGAATTGCTGAAGGTGCCGCGCCTTGGCCAGCGCACCTTCGAACAATGCGCCGGCTTCCTGCGCATCCCGAACGGCAAGGAGCCGCTGGATGCTTCCTCGGTGCACCCGGAAGCCTATGGCGTGGCGAAAAAGATCGTTGCCGCCTGCGGCCGCGATCTGCGCTCGCTGATGGGCGACAGCGCCGCATTGAAGGCGCTCGATCCGAAGAACTTCATCGACGAGCAATTCGGCCTGCCGACGGTAAAAGACATCATCGCCGAACTGGAAAAGCCCGGCCGCGACCCGCGCCCGAGCTTCAAGACCGCGACCTTTGCCGAGGGCGTTGACGAGATCACCGATCTGAAACCGGGCATGCTGCTGGAAGGCACCGTCACCAATGTCGCTGCCTTCGGCGCCTTCGTGGATATCGGCGTGCATCAGGATGGCCTCGTGCATGTCTCGCAGCTGGCGGACCGTTTCGTGAAGGACCCGCATGAGGTCGTCAAGGCGGGCGATGTCGTCAAGGTGCGAGTCGTGGAAGTGGATGTGAAGCGCAAGCGCATCGGCCTCACCATGCGCAAGGATGGCGGCGAGGCAGCGCCGCAGCCGATGCGCGAGAAGGGCAATGCCAGCGCCATGCGGCATGCCACATCCAAACCGAAAGAGCGCAACGAAGGGTCGCAAACCGGTGGTGCGCTTGCCGCCGCTCTGGCTGAAGCCATGAAGCGACGCTGACCTCCGGTTGAAATGATTTTTTACCAAAAAGCCCTGCCGCACACCCCGGCGGGGCTTTTTGCTTGATGAAATCGTTCAATTTTTTTGAAATAAGACTATCTTGCAACTTGTGCTGAAAGGAATACGGTCAGCTAAATTGATAAGTGAGACTTAGCAATTGGGGGTGCCATGGCGTCGTCTCTGCATGTTCTTCTCGAAAAGATAATCAAGACCGGTGATCTTGTCGTCAACAGCCCGGGCGGGAGCCGTACATTTGGCGACGGAACCGGAAAAAGGGTGGTTCTGAATTTCACCGACGAGGCCGCCATGCAGGAGATCGCTGCCGATCCTGCACTGAAACTCGCCGAGATTTATATGGAGGGCCGTATGAAGGTCGCCGAGGGCGACATCTACGACTTTCTGGCACTCGTCAAAGGCAATACGCTGAGCGAGGCGCTGTCTTTCGGTATGATCTGGCGCGGCATGGCGCGCATCATCGCTGCCCGCATCAAGATGCATCTGCCGGTCAATCACAACAAGAGCAACGTCGCCCATCATTACGATCTGAGCGCCAAGCTGTTCGATCTCTTCCTCGATGAGGACTGGCAATATTCCTGCGCCTATTTCAATCCGCCTGGCATCAGCCTCTATGAAGCGCAGGTCGCCAAGAAACGGCACATCGCCGCCAAGCTGATGACCGAGCCGGGCCAGAGCGTGCTGGAAATCGGCTCCGGCTGGGGTGGCATGGCGATGTATATTGCCGAAAGCGCCGGTGCTGACGTAACCGGCATCACGCTCAGCGAAGAACAGCTGCGTGTCTCGCGCGACCGGGCGGCAAAACGTGGCATTGCCGGCAACGTCCGCTTCGAATTGCAGGATTATCGTTACCTGCCGGCCTCGAAGAAATATGACCGCATCGTCTCCGTTGGCATGTTCGAACATGTGGGGCCGACCCATTATCGCGATTATTTCGACAAGGTGGCGGAGGTGCTGGACGACAGGGGCGTGATGGTGCTGCATTCCATCGGTCAGCCCTATCCGGCGCTGGCGACCAATCCCTTCATCGAAAAATATATTTTCCCCGGCGGTTATATACCCTCGCTTGCCGAGGTTCTGCCGGCCATCGAAAAATCGCGGCTGCTGGTGAAGGATATCGAAATCCTGCCCATGCATTACGCCCATACGCTTCGCCACTGGCGGGAGCGTTTCGTGGCGCGCAAGGCCGAAGCGGTGGCGCTTTATGACGAGCGTTTCTTCCGCATGTGGGAGTTCTATCTGGCGGGGTCGGAAATGGCCTTTACCCACGAAAACTTCCATATTTTCCAGATCCAGCTCGCCAAGGACCGGGATTCCGTGCCGCATAGTCGCGACTACATCGCGCAGAACGAGGCGAAATTGCTGGAATTCGAGAAGACGCGCGCGCCGCTGGAGAAGGTGACGTTCTGACGAGGGCGTGGGTAACGGGCAACCGAATTGTGGAGATTGTTGACAAACATCTCCGCAATCTCGGCGTCATCCTCGGGCTTGTCCCGAGGATCTATCCACGTTGCTTAAAGTCTGTCGGTTGCAGATGTTCGGGACAGGCCCGAGCATGACGGCGGTGAGGTTTGAGGCTTTATCGCCACCCACCGGAGGAGGCGCGTTTCTTCCCGCGCTGGTTAATGGAATGGAAAGACAATCCCTCTAATTCTACGGGCACCTGTCTGTATTGCGTTTCTGGGGTTCTTTCATGTTCAAGCCATCAGCGGCAGTTGCCGCCTGTGTCCTGTCGCTTTTTGCCGTGGGCAACGCCCATGCCGAAGGCTGGTTTTCCGGCGACTGGTATCTGAAACTCGGTGGCGCCGGTTTCACCGCGCCGAAGTACCAGGGCGACAACAAGAATGAATTCGGCTTTTCACCCATCATCTCTCTCGGACGTCAGGGGCAGGGCGCGCGTTTCACCTCCCGCAACGACAGCGCCTCTATCTCGCTTCTGGATAATGGCCCGATCAGCATGGGTCTCGCCGGCAAGCTCGTATCCCCACGAGATGAGGGCGACTCTTCTGATCTGAAGGGCATGACCCGCATCAAGCGCGGCGGCGAGCTTGGTGGTTTCGCCGAGGCCTATCCGACCGACTGGCTGCGTGTTCGCGGCGAAGTTCGCCAGGGCATCCGCAGCCATAGCGGCGTTGTCGGCGATGTTGCCGTCGATGCCTTCACCGATATCGCCCCCGGCATCCAGATTTCCGCCGGTCCGCGCGCCACATGGGTGAGCAGCAAATATAATGAGCGTTATTACGGTGTAAGTGCGGCGCAGACGGCTGCCGGTGCGCCATCGCCCTATAGCCCCGGTGGCGGCCTGCATTCCGCCGGCATCGGCGCGGCCATTACCTGGAAAGTCACCGAAAACGCCGAGGTTGGTTCCTTCGCCGAATATCGCCGCCTCACCGGTGATGCCGCCGACAGCTCGCTGGTGCGCGAGCGTGGTTCGAAGAACCAGTTCATCATCGGTGTTCAGGCAAGTTACAAATTCAATTTCTCACTGCCCTGAGGTAGATGAACTCGCTGTTTAGAGATTGAAAACCCGCAGCAAAATGCTGCGGGTTTTTTCTATCCAAATATTTGGCGTCATCCTCGGGCTTGACCCGAGGATCCATTGATTTCAACGGGTTGTGGATCCTCGGGTCAAGCCCGAGGATGACAGTGAAGAGGTAGGGCGCTTTGCCGGTCGCCCGAGGAAAAATCGTCAAATGCCGCGCATCTTTGCGCTTTGAAAACCGTTCCGATTTCCCCGCCGATGCTGTAGAACCATGCCTATGGTTCACCATAGCGATTTGTCAGACCGCGTTTCGGACGCGCCATCCAACAACTGGGTCTATCGGATTTTGCCGAGGCCCCTCTGGCCCTATGCGCAGCTGGCCCGGTGGGATCGCCCCATCGGCTGGCAATTGCTGATGTGGCCATGCTTCTGGTCCGCCGCCCTTGCTGCCAACGCCGCGGTGGCGACTGGCGGCTTTTCCTGGGCCACGCTCATCTGGCACCTGGCGCTGTTTTTCATCGGATCGGTGGCGATGCGCGGCGCGGGTTGCACCTATAATGATCTCGCCGACCACAAAATCGACATGGCTGTGGCGCGTACCCGCTCCCGGCCGCTGCCGTCCGGCCGCGTGACCCGGTTGCAGGCCAAGGTCTTCATCGTGCTGCAGGCGCTTGCCGGTCTGGTTGTGCTTCTGCAGTTCAACGGTTTCGCGATTGCGACAGGCATATTCTCGCTGATCTTCGTGGCGATTTATCCTTTCGCCAAGCGCTTCACCAACTGGCCGCAATTTTTTCTCGGCCTAGCCTTTTCCTGGGGCGCGCTGATGGGCTGGGCCGGGCAGTTCGGTTCGATCGCCTGGCCGGCTGTCCTGCTTTATGTCGGCTCCATCGCCTGGACGATCGGTTATGACACAATCTACGCCCATCAGGATAAGGAAGACGACACGGCGGTAGGCATCGGCTCGACCGCCCTGCTGTTTGGCGAGAACACACATCGCTGGCTGGTTTTTCTTTATGGCACAGCCCTTGTCATGATCGCCCTGTCCTTCTGGGGCGCAGGTGTTAACGTGATCGCCTATAGCGGCCTCGCTGCCGCCGCCATCATGCTATTCCGGCAGGTATGGGTGCTCAATATAGATGACGTGGCGCAATGCCTCGTGCTGTTCAAATCCAACAATCGTGTCGGCGTGCTGATTTTCGCAGGCCTCGTTCTGCCGCTTCTGTTCGTCTGAAGCCAGGTAAACGCAAGATACAAGAAAGCCCGGCCGCGTGGTGCGCGCCGGGCTTTTATTTGTTTTTGCTGAATATTATCAGCTGCGGGCGATGATTTCCTTGCCCTCGATCTTCATGCTCATGCCCAGCGAACCGGTGGAGCGGCGAACGAGGAAGCGCGGACGGCGATCCGCGAAATAGGAATGGCGGCGGCGCGGACGGGTATTCTGGGTGCGCACCTTGCCGAGATGTTCTTCCAGCGGACGGGCGACGCCATCGGCTTCCACCATCAGCATGGGAATGCGGTAGGCTTCGGACCAGCTGCGCCAGTCTGCTGCGATATCGCAGAGATCATGGGCGACCAGAAGCGGAACGCACAGATCCGGATCGTCATGGTGCAGTTCCAGCGTCACCGTCACCTGTCCGTCACCATGGTCGATGGCGCGGGCGGCAACGCCCTTGAAGGCGCGGGCGGGCAAAGCGAAGGACAAAGGCAGGCCGGAAGAGGAAAGAACCTTTCTCAGAACGGCGCCCCGTTCATCGAGCGTGACGGCAACGTCGGTTGCGCCATTGCCTCTGCCATAGGTGACCTGTTGCGGAAAACGTGCCGGGTCGAGTCTGAGTGTGGCGACGGCCCAGTCGGGCTTCAGAACGGTCTTGGTCATGTTTATTCTACCCTTGTTTTACCTGAGAGCCGGTTTCCGGTCTTCTCATCGGGACTTTTCGTCCTCTGATGTCAGGGAGAATATCCGCCGTATCTTCGAGACAGCTTAAAAATCGCGGTTAAGAAAACTTTGCATTCCCAAATGGTTAGCAAAACCCACTGTGGCATGGTTTCGCTTAGGTAAAGCAGATTGGGACAATGCGATTTTTATCGCGGCCGAAATTGTGCTCTTTCAAGCTCCGGGCAAGGCGCTTCATGCATAGTCACGCCAAGGCTTGCCGTGCCTCCGGATGGAGGCGCGACGCATGGATTTAAACCGGAGCTTTCGGCGTCCCAGGGGATGCGCGGTGCTCCAGGGGGCATTCGGATGGTATCGACTTATCTCAGCTACGACCTCATCAACCGCGATATGAAGGCAAGCATTTCGCGCGTGTCGCAGCAGGGGCTCATCGAGCGGCAGACGAAATATTACAAGGAGAACATCGGCGATGTGAAAAGCGTCGACGAGTTCCTCGATAACTATCAGCTCTATTCCTACGCCATGGATGCTTTCGGTCTCGGCGAGATGACCTATGCCAAGGCCTTCATGAAAAAGGTGCTGGAAAGCGACCTGAACGACCAGAACAGCTTCGCCAATAAGCTGACCGATGAGCGGTACCGGGAGTTCGCCGCAGCCTTCAACTTCACGGCATCGACAAAGGCCGTCCAGACGGAAGCCCAGCTCGACAAGATGATCGGGCTCTACGGCACGTCCATATCGGACCTGGACAACAGCCTTTCGGAAGAAACGCGTTATTACAAGGCGATCATCGGCACGGTTACCAATGTGGACCAGCTGCTCCGCAACGACAGGACCCGCGCCTACATCTTCGAGGTCTTCGACATTGATGAGAAGACCTATTCCTACGCCCATATCAGGGGTTTGATGACGAGCGACGTCTCCGATCCCGATAGCTACATCAACCAGCAATACGGCGCTGCCTATAACGACGCCGTCGAAAAGCTGGCGATGAAGGGCAATATTGAAATGCATGCCCAGGTCACCACCCGGATTACCGCAATCGACACCGCGCTTGCTGGAACCGGCTTGAGTGATGAGGAGCGCACGAAACTCGAGGCGGAAAAGGTGACGCGGCAGGATCAGCTGACGCAGCTCGAAGCCGTGCTGCCGCCAAAAAGCGAGTGGGATGCAAAGCTTGCCGCCATCAAGGCGGAGCAGACGACGCTGACGAATACCGTCACGCGATACAATAACATGTCTTATATTGCCGCCGCCTTCGAATTCAAGAACGACGGTACCGTCGCAGCCGGTGGGGCGCAGAAGGCCGACAATATAAAGATCATGACGGACGCCTATGTCAGCAGCGCGCCGCGCGTGACGCCGACCGTCGCCACCCTGAACAGGGACTATTTCGAATCCAAGATCGGCTCGATCAAGACCGTAACTGAACTGACGTCCGATACGCGGCTTCTCAATTACCTCAAGGTCGCCTTCGACCTGAATGATGTGACGGTTGTAAAGGCGACGATCGAGAACATCCTGAAAAGCGATCTGAACGATCCGAACAATTACATCGCGACCTTCGGCAAGAACGACAAGCGTTATCTCGCGATGCGAAATGCGTTCAACTTTCAGGCGGATGGAACGCTTGCCGCCGGCACGACACCCCAGACAACGACACAGACAGCAGCCACCACCAGCGGCTATATGATCCACTACAACGACAAGGATGATGCCGCCGACGAAAAGGCGATCCAGCTGTTCAAGAGCGACATCAAAAGTGTCACTTCCGTGAAGGATTTCCTCGAGAGCAGCGCCGTCTATAATTATGCGCTGAAGGCGGTTGGTCTCGATCCGGCCAAGGTGAACGCCGCGGATATTCGCAAGGTCCTCACCAGCGACCTTCAGGACAAGAAAAGCTACGTCTATACGCTGAAAGACGAGCGATACGTCAAGCTGGCGGAGCTGTTCAACTTCTCGTCCGACGGTGCCGTTGGCTCTCCGGTTCTTGCGCAGTCGGAAATCGAGATGCAGACCATGTCGGCCGACTACATCAAGAAAAAATCGGCTTTCGGCACGGAAAAGGACAAGGAAGCGGCCAAGAAGGAAGCGGAATACTTCACGGACGAGATGCAGAAGGTCAAGACGCTCAAGGAGTTCCTGGCCAATGATCGCCTGACGAAATTCGCGATGGAATCACTCGGCATCGATCCCGAGAGCGTGACGAAAGAACAGCTGGAAAAGATTTTCAGTTCCAAGCTCGACGACAGCGGAAGCTACCTCAACAAGGAGATGGACCCGGTCTTCCGCCGCCTCGTCACCGCGTTCAACTTTGATACGGACGGCAATATCCTGCGCGAGGATCGGAGTTTGATCCAGACGCGGCGCGGTCTTTACGAGACGCTGGATAACTATCTGACGCAGACGCTGGAGACGCAGGCAGGCGAAGAAAATGCCGGCGTGCGACTGGCGCTTTATTTCCAGCGCATGGCGGCGGGAACGACATCCTATTATTCAATTCTCGCCGATACCGCGATCCAGAGTTTCATCAACACCACCTTCAGCATTCCCAGTGAACTCGGAAATGCCGAAGTCGATACGCAGGTGTCGATGATGAAGAAATACTTCAACATCGAGGATTTCCAGGATCCGGAAAAGGTCAAGAAGTTGATTGCCCGTTTCACCATCATGTATGACAGCGCCCAGAACACGACCGATCCGATCATGATGCTGTTCAATGGCAGCGGCTCGGTCGGTATCAGCGGCGATACGCTGCTGGCAGTGGCGACTTTGCGGGCGCGATAGGCGGAAGCGCGCGCACAGGCGATAAGAAGAGCGGGTTTGCGCGGCTCAGGCTGATGGTAAACCTTGCCGCATACACGACGTCATCCTCGGGCCTGTCCCGAGGATTCAATTGCCTGCCATAAACAGATAGTTGCAGATGCTCGGGACAAGCCCGAGCATGACGGAGGAGAGGTTTTTCCTGCCTCGTCATTTTCCCGCCGGCCGTGACTTGTCTACGGCCATCCGCTCACCAGCCCGGCAGCATATGTCCGGCGCGCAGGCGTGGCATCTTCGGGTAGGTCTTCACATCATTGTCCAGCTCGTCGGTGACGCTCATTGGCGAAATATTGTCGAGGCAGGCGGTAATGTGGTCGGTGATGGCGTTCACCAATGAAGGAGAGAGGCCCGGCCTCTTCATCAGGCCGATCTGCACCGGCGGCAGGGGCGGGAAGCCATCCGCGGCAGTCAGAACCTTCATGCCGGTGCGCAGCGCCGATTCCGGTAGCACCGAGACCGCCATGCCCGCCAGCACGGCGGCCGCGACCACGGTGGAAGACCAGCTTGTAAAGAGAACCTGATAATCCCGCCCATCCGCATCGAGCGCCGAGCAGGCAAGCTGACGCCAGTGACAATCGCGTCGCCCGACGGCCAGCGGCACGGGTGCGTCGTCCTTCAGGGGGTGGTTGGCGGAGGCGACCCAGCAGAGCGGCTCGGTGCGCACGACATCCGAGGACCGGGCGCGGGGATTGTGGGTGACAAGCGCGATATCCAGCTCGCCGCGCGCCATTTTCTCGGCAAGGCTCACCGAAGGTTCGCAAACGATATAAAGTTCGACATTCGGATGGGTCTTGGCGAAGCGCCCGATGATTTCGGGCATGTAGCGGTCGGCATAGTCATCGGGCGTGCCGATGCGCAACGTACCTTCGAGCCTGTTGTCGTCAAAGGCCGCGATTGCCTCGTTGTTGAGGCGGATGATACGGCGGGCGTAGTTCATCAGTTTTTCGCCTTCCGCCGTCAGGCGGTTGCCGCGCCCGTCCTTGGCGAAAAGCTGTTTGCCGATGCGCTCTTCAAGCCGTCGCATCTGCATGGATACGGCGGATTGCGTCTTGAAAACGCGGTCTGCGGCCTTGGTGAAGCTACCCGTATCGACAATCGCGATGAAGGTATGCAGCTGGTCTATGTCGAGAGGTGCGGACATGGATGGTCATCCATCAGAATGATTGATGTCTCACATTAGAAACATTCGTTGGACTGATCAATAGTCTTGCGACATTTTGGCATCCAACAAATCAATCTCAAACCCCGGGGCGGACATAGCGTCAGGCCCCTAACCCAAGGCAGCTTCTAGCGCGTGGTGCGCCGGGGGCGGTGCCGCATCGTGCCGTTACGGAAGGATAAGTGTCATGCGCACGGCAGAACGGAGAATGGAACTGGAACTTGCAACGGGAAGCCAGGGCGACACCCTGCGCCGCACCATCATTACCGTTGCTTCCACCGTGAAAACGTTTGTCCAGCGCATCTACAACCGTATCGTGGCCAATAATCTCATGGAACTCGATGACCGCCTGCTCGCCGATGTCGGGCTGGCGCGATCGGATGTGATGAACGCTCTCGATACCGGTTTGCTCGAGGATCCGACCACCCATCTGACCCGGGCTGCGCGGCTGCGTGCCGTCAGGCGCTTCGAAACGCTCTAGGCTTTGCCTGCGCAATTCCGGACGCAAAACCGCCAGGATGTTTTGCCGGAATGTTTCTGAGCTGAAAGGTTTTCCCCGCAGGGTGATTTGCCAATAGCCCTGCCTTTGCCCGGTGTACGGCCCCTCGGCCGCACCGGGCTTTTTTATGGCCGCTTAGCCTGCGCTCCCCAGGACTGCCACCGGCTTCGCATTGAAACAGGAATTCGAGCGCGTCAAATGAGTCCGACTGAACGCGGCCTGTCTTGGATGACCGCCGAGGCTTACATTTCCCGGAACTGTCCGGCGCGAGGACCGGCCAGGACGACTTCCCAGGCGGATTTGTTGGTGTATTTCTGACGCGCAAGAAAAGTATAGCCGGTGCGGTCCCAAGGCTTGATCGAACCGCTCAGATTGTCGAGTACATACTCCCCGTCCGACAGGCGAACCAGCAGCACGGCATGATTGTTGCCGCTGCGATCCAGCACAACGGAAATGGACATTTTGTTGGAGGGGAAACCGGCGTCCAGCAATGCCTTGGTTTTCGCGATGGCATAGTCCTCGCAGTCGCCGCGACCGTCCTTCGGCAATGCCCAGTAATTGCTGCGGCCGTAAACAACGGTGTCTTCCACCGGTCTGATGGCGCTGTTGACCTTGCGATTGACCTCGGAAAGCAGGCCACGCGTCTGGTCGTCAGCCATTTTCACCCCGGCTTTGGAGGAACACAGCCAGCTGTAGCGCTGACAGGCGGAAGAAAAACCCACCGGCGCGTTAATGGAGCGGGTGGCCGAAAGCTCGCTGGCGGAAACCTGCGCGCCAAGCGTCATCGCGCCCAGCAGAGCGAATGCAAGAACATAAATCCTCATGATTATATCAGTTCCCTCAAGGTAACCTGGTGATCTGGGGAACTGGCCTTCATGCCGCCCGATCTCACGCATGAATAAAGTTAAACACTGACGGAAGATCACCCCGATTTCCCGTCACGCCCGAACTAAAAAACACATCCAAAACGCGTCAAAGTGCACCTCATTGCATGATTAGCCCAAAATTTCAAAAAAAAATTAACATAGCCTTTTGGGATGTGCGCCAAATCGGGACAGCACATGGACGCAGCAAAATATTTCAGGGCAGTTGGAGACGGGCTAGGGCGATCTGAATAACGATAGGTTTTCAGTGCGTGATTTTTCATTTCAATAGTACATTTGGTGAATTTTATGTCTTATGTAGCTTATAATAATTAATTACAAAGTATTAAAGCAAATTTATCGCAATATACGAGCACATTGAGAATGTAGTTGTATTAATATATATTTGTCAATCCAGTTATAACTGCCGATAAGGGAGGAAAACCCATGCGCAGTAAGGTGACAACTGTGTTCTCTTGTATTGCAATCTTGCTGTCCAGTACGACACTGGGAACCGCGCAGACGCGTTTGCAGCGATGCGAATTCGTAAGGCCCGGAACTTTGGAGGCTGCACTTTGCAGAGCGACAGCCTCCATTCCCGGCGTTAACGAAAACGATCACGGTGACAACAATTTTGCAGGAACGAGCAATCCGAGCAGCGGACCC